>CAXTNV010000001.1:0-29936 GCA_964245755.1 uncultured Acetobacteraceae bacterium
AGGACGACGATGCGGTCGCTGACCGCGAACATGTCGGCGAGGTTGTGCGAGATGAAGATCACGCCGATGCCCTTGGTCTTGAGCCCGCGGATCAGCTCCATCACGCGGCGCTGCTCCGGCACGCCGAGTGCCGCCGTCGGCTCGTCCATGATCAGCACGCGCGCGTCCCAGTAGATCGCGCGCCCGATCGCCACCGCCTGGCGCTGCCCGCCCGACAGCGCACGCACCGGACGATCGAGCCGGTGCAGGTGCACGTCCAGCACCGCCAGCGCGCGCGCGGCCTCGGCGCGCATGCGCGGCCGGTCGATGCGCGGCAGGCCGAGGAAGCGTGTCTTCAGCTCGCGGCCGAGGAACACGTTGCCGCCGATGTCGAGGTTATCGGCAAGTGCCAAGTCCTGGTAGATCGTCTCGATGCCCTGGGCGCGCGCCGCCTGCGGCCCGTCGAACGTCACCGGATAGCCGCAATAGCGGATCTCGCCTTCGCTCGGCCGGTACACGCCGGAGATGATCTTGGTGAAGGTGGACTTGCCGGCGCCGTTGTCGCCGGCGAGTGCGACCACCTCGCCCGGGTAGAGGGTGAAATCCACCCGCTCCAGCGCGTGCACGCCGCCGAAGCGCTTGGACAGGCCGCGCACTTCCAGCACCGGCACGTCGTCCGCCGGCGCCGCACTCGCCGCCTCACTCATCCTGCCGCCCTCCGCCGAAGCGCCGCTGGCTCTGGTCGACCAGCACCGAGACGATGATCACCATGCCGACGGCGATGAACTGCCAGAACGGCTCGACGTCGAGGAACACCAGGCCGTATTGGATCACCGCGATGATCAGCGCGCCGATGATGGTGCCGACCACGGTGCCGGAGCCGCCGAACAGGCTGGCGCCGCCGATCACCACGGCGGCGATGCTGTCGAGCAGCAGCGGCTCGCCCGCCTGCGGCGCGCCGGCGACGAAGCGACCGGTATAGAGGATGCCGTCGATGCCGGCGGTCAGCGCCGAGAGCATGTAGAGCAGCACGGTGATGCGGTTGACGTTGACGCCGGCGCGCAGCGTCGCCTGCCGGTTGCCGCCGATCGCGTAGGTGTACTGGCCGAACAGGGTCTCCGACAGCAGGTAGTGCACGACCAGCACCACCGCCAGCGCGATCACCACCACCACCGGGACGCCGAACAGGGTGCCGTTGCCGAGATAGGACAGCCAGGCGTTCTGCACCGGCACGGTGGTGCCGCCGGCGATCAGGTAGGCCGCACCCCGGGCGACGCCGTACATGCCCAGCGTGCCGATGAACGGCGGCACGCGCAGACGGGCGATCAGCAGCCCGTTGATCCAGCCCGGCACGAGGCCGACGCCGAGCGAGACCAGGACCGCGGCGAGCAGCCCCAGCGGCGCGCCCGCCACCGCGCCGACCTGGTTGGCGACCAGTGCGGAGACCACCGCCGCCAGCCCCATGGTGAAGCCGACCGAGAGGTCGATGCCGCCGGAGATGATGACCAGCGTCTGGCCCAGGCCGAGCAGCACCGGGGCCACGGCGAACACCGCCACCGAGCGCAGGTTGAACACGCTGAACACGAAGCTGCCGCCGTAGGCGATCCGCGCCCACACCTCGAACACCACGAGCAGCAGCAGCAGGAACAGCCAGGCGCGCGCCGCCGCCAGCAGCGCCAGCAGGCTGCGGCGCGAGCCGCGCGCCTCGTCCGCGGTCGCAGCTATGCCGCTCGCCATCTCAGCGTCCCCCAGCCGTCACCGGATCACTCCGAGTAGATGAACGGCTTGATCGCGGGCTGGTCGACGTTGCTCTTGTCGATGATGGTGAAGCCGGTGGCGACCGCCGGCGGGATCGACTGCCCGCTGAGGTGCGCGTAGGCCGCGGCCACGCCGAACCAGCCGATCTCGGCCGGATGCTGGGCGATGGCGATGTCGACGAGGCCGGTCTTGAGGTTGCCCACGACCGACTGCGGCGCATCGAACGCCACCACCTTCACCCTGCCCGCACTGCCGCCCTGCTGGATGCCGTTGCCGGCACCCATCGCGGAGAACAGGTTGGTGCCGAACACGCCGCTGAGGTCGTTGTGGCGCGCCAGCACCGACTGCGCCTGCGAGGCCGCCTTGTTGGCGTCGTCGTCGTTGAACTGCGTCGACAGCACGGTGATGCCCGGGTGCCTGGCCATCTCCGCCTTGAAGCCGGCCTCGCGCTGGTCGGTGGTGGAGACGCCGGCCTCGATGTTGGAGACGTACACCTTGCCGCGGTCGCCGATCGCGCGCGCCAGCGCCCGCGCCGCGATCTCGCCGCCCAGGCTGTTGTTCGAGGCGATGTAGGAGAGCGGGAAGTCGGCATCGCCGCTGCCGGTCTGGTACACGCCGCTACCGATGTAGGTGTCGAGCGTGATCACCGGGATCCCGGACGTGAACGCCCCGCGCAGCGGTGCGATCAGCTGCGTCTTGTCGGTGGGCGCGATCAGCAGCACGTCCGGCCGGCGCGCCAGCACCGCGTCCAGCACCGGCACCTGCTGCACCGGATTGAACGCAGGCGCACCCTGGAACACCAGGTTCACGCCGAGCGCCTTGGCCGCCGCGGCAGCGCCGCGATGCATGGTGATGTAGAAGGCATCGGTGGTCAGACCCGGCACCAGCGCCACCGTGTAGCGGCGGTCGGCGGCACCTGCCCGGCGCGACGGCAGCGCCGCGGCCGCGCCCGCCATGGCCGCACCCGCCCCAAGCAGCATTGCGCGTCGTTGCATCTCTTGCGTCTCCCCGTCGGATCGTTCTGATCTCGTTGGGCCTCGGTCCGAGGCCGGCACGTCTCCCCTCCCTTAGAAGATCACGTGCTCGGTGTCACGTCGGCAGCGCGGGCTAGCTGCGCCCCAGGAACGCGTGCGCGGTGCGCAGGCTGAGCGCCATGATGGTCAGCGCGGGATTGGCCGCCAGCGAGCTGGGAAACACCGAATTGTCGCAGATCCACAGGTTCGGCACGTCGAAGCTGCGCCCGGAGGGGTCCACCACCGCGCGCTCCGGATCGGTGCCCATGCGGCAGGTGCCGATGGTGTGCGCCGCCCGCTCCATCGACCAGATGTCGGTGGCTCCCGCCGCCTCCCACACCGCGGTCATGAACCGCACTGCGTGGCGGCTCATCGCCTGCTCGCTGGGGCCGTAGCTGAACTGCACCCGCGGCTTGCGCATGCCGGTGCCGTCGACCTCGTCGGACAGCTCCAGGAAGTTGCCCGGCTGCGGCAGGCACTCGCCGTTGATGCCGATCCCGGCGGCATGGTTGAAGGTCTGGATGGCGTCGACCAGGCGCTGCCCCCACAGGCCGCGGGCGCGCGCCACCTGGTTGGCCCAGGTTACCGGCACGATGCCGAGGCTCTGCACCAGGTAGCCGCCGGCGAAGTCGGCGTCCGCCGGCCGCAGCAGGTCCTCGGTGATCAGCGAGGCGGGGTAGCCCTTGTTCGGCCGCATCTCCTGCTCGAACGTGCCCCAGACCTGGGTCGCCACGTGCGCCATGTAGTTGCGGCCGACCTGCCCGCTCGAGTTGGCGAGGCCCAGATGCAGCAGCAGCCGCGGCGTCTCGACGGCGCCGGCGCAGAGGAACACCGCAGCGCAGCGCTGCCGGTGGTCGACGCCGTCACGGCGATACACCACCGCGGTGATCCGGCCGCTCGCGTCGCGCTCGATGTCGTGCGCGAGGCAGTCGGGACGGATCTCGGCACCCGCCGCCACCGCCTGCGGCAGGTAGGTCACGTCCATGCTGGTCTTGGCGCCGATGCGGCAGCCCTGGTGGCAGTAGCCGCAGGCGATGCAGGCCTGGCGCGGAATGCCGTCGGGTGCCGCGAAGTCGCGCGAGACCACCGCCACCGGGGCGGCGCAGCTGCGCACTCCGAGGGCGGCGCAGCCAGCCTGCATCATCTGCGCCGGGCCGTTGAGCGGCACCGCGGGAAGCGGGTAGCGGCGCGTCGGGTCCCATGGGTAGTCGGACGGACCGGAGACGCCGATGAACGCCTCGACGCTGCGGTAGTACGGCAGCAGCTCCTCGTGACTGAGCGGCCAGTCCTCGCCGACGCCGCGCTCGGTGCGGATGCGCAGGTCGCGCGCGTCCGCACGCGGCGCGTATGCGCCCCAGTGCAGGGTCGAGCCGCCGACGCCGATGCCGCTGTTGTTGGCGCCGAACGCCTGCGGCATCTCGCCCGCACTCAGCCGCTCGCCTAGCCAGTAGATCTCGGCGGCCGCGATCTCGTCGGCGGCGAAATCCTCCGGGTTCCAGTTGCGCCCCGCCTCCAGCGCCACCACGCGCAGCCCGGCCCTGGCCAGTTCCGCCAGCAGCGGCGCACCGCCGGCGCCGGTGCCGATCACCACGGCATCCACCGTCTCGGTGGCCGCATACCGGCGCATCGGATCGAGCCTCATCGCGGCGGCTCCGACACGGCCCCGGGTTCCCATGCTACCGGTTCCCAGGCTTCGCGCTCGCCGGCGCCGATGCGGGTGAAGCCGCTCTTGCGCGGCCCGTCACCGCCATAGGCGATGCCGCCGTAGCCGATGCGCGCCAGAGTCGCCGGATGGGCGACATAGCCCTTGGTCGCTTCCGCGCGCAGGTCCTCGAACCACAGCCGCATCTGCGGCGCCTCCAGCAGGCCAGCCGCTGGCTGCCCGCCCTCGGCCCCGAGGGTGCCGGCGGCGGCGCGTTGCAGCAGCGCGTCCTGCGCCGCACCGTCGAGCCCGGCGAAGCGCTGCCCATTCGCCGCAAGTGCCTGCTGGTCCAGCGTGCGCAGCCCGGCGCGGTATGCCTCGGCATCGGGCGGCAGCGCGGCGTAGCGCCAGCCGTCGCCGGTGCCCGAGGCGAGCAGGCGGTCGATCCGCGCCGCGAGGTCGATCCGCGCGCCTGCGGGCTGCGGCAGCACGCGGTCGGTGACGGCGCGCAGCACCGCCAGCAGCTCCACGCTCATGCTGACGGGCACGTAGCCCGGATCGTCGGGACGGGCGCGATCCAGCAGCAACGAGCGGGTCCTGGCGCTGACCCGGGAGGAATCGATCAGCGCCCGGTATGCGGGATCGACCGCCGGCGCCGTGCCGTATTCCGAGTCCTGGTCGGGTGGGAGGGGACGCGCATGCTCCTCGATCAGACGCGCCACCTCGTCGGCCCGCTCCATGGGCAGCAGGTGGCCCGCGCCGGCCAGCGTCACCAGCCGCACGTCGGCGAAGTGCGGCGCGACGAGGGCACGCTGCGCCGCCGGCCCGAGTGCCGGATCGCGCTCGCCGGCGAGCAGCAGGGTTGGGGTGCGCAGCACGCCGACCCGCTCAGACCAGTCCTCGCGGCTGCCGCTCTCGAGCCAGGCCAGCCAGGCGGCCCGGTTGAAGCGCAGGACGTCGCCGACCGCCTGCTCGTTGAGCGGCAGCTCCAGCTTGGCGCCGATGTTGCTATCGATGTAGCCCTGCGCCTCGCCACGATGCCCGTCCGGCTCGCCGCCGAACCAGCCCAGCATCGCCGCCCGCTGCTCGTCCGCTATCGGTTCCGGACCGGGCGGGGAGCCGGCCAGCATCACCAGGCGGGTGAGCCCTTGCAGGCCGGGCTCCCCGTCCTCGGCACGGCGCGCCAGCACGCTCGCAACCTTGGCACCCATGCTGTGCCCGGCCAGCATCCAGCGCGCCGGCGCCTCGCGGCGGATCAGGCCGGCGACGCTGTCCGCCATTTCCTGCACCGAGTAGCCGGCGACCTGGGCCGCATCGCCGAAACCCGGCAGGTCGATCGTCACGCAGCGCAGCGATCCGGCCAGCAGCCGGGTCATCGGTTTCCAACCGTTGGCACTTCCGCCCAGGAAGTGCAGGCAGAACAGGGTGGGGCAATCGGAACTGTGCTGTCCGAGCTCGGGCATGCAGGCGGCCTGTATTTGGTGCGGAGCAGCAGAGTTGGTCCCGGCCATTCCTGGCGGCAACCGGCGGCGGATCCCCTAGCGGCCTCCGTGATCACCATCGTCAGCCCAGCTCGGACACGAACACGTCAGCGGCGCGGCTGCGGTAGCGCTCGCGGTGCCGCAGCAGCCGGAAGTGCCGGATCGGCAGCTCGAACGGCGCCCGGACGAGCCGTCCGGCGCACAGCGACGGATGCGCCACCGTCTCGGACAGCGCCGTGGCACCCGCTCCGGCCTCGACCGCCGCGAGCACCGCCTCGTTGGAGGGCAGCGTCATCGCCACCGTCAGCGCGCTCGCCTCGATGCCGGCCGATGCCAGCGCCGCCTCCAGGCTGGACCGCGTGCCGGAGCCGCGCTCGCGCAGCACCCAGGACATCGAGAGCAGGTCGTGCGGGCGCAGCGGGCACGACCGCGCTGCGGGATGACCCGGAGGCACCAGCAGCACCAGCTGGTCAGTGCCGACCAGCTGCTGTCCGAGCGCCGGCGCGTCGACCTCGCCCTCCACCAGGCCGAGCTCGGCGGCGCCGTCGAGCACCGCGCGCGCCGCCTCGCGCGTGTTGCCGATCGAGACGTCCAGCTCGATGCCGGGATGGTGGGCGTGGAAGGCGACCAGCCGCCGGGGCAGCCAGTAGCTGGCGATCGTCTGGCTGGCGAAGATCGCGAGGCGCCCGCGCCGCAGCGCCGCCATGTCGGCCAGCGCCGTCTCGGCCGCCTGCGCCCGCGCCAGCACGCCGCGCGCCTCGGCCAGGAACACGCGGCCGGTCTCGTTCAGCGCGATCCCACGGCCGATACGGTCGAACAGCTGGATGCCGTGACGCTGCTCCAGGGCTGCGAGCGCGTTGCTGACCGCCGACTGGGTGAGGTTCAACGCCCGCGCCGCCGCAGTGACGTGCTGGCGCTCCGCCACCGCCACGAAGATGCGGAGCTGCTCGAGAGTCATGGGACCGATCTTTCTGGATGATCATTTCAACCATAATAATCCGTTGGAAGGCGGTCCAGGCGGGGCGCAGCCTGTGTTGGTCAACGCGAGTAAGCTCCCATGGCCTCCGTCGCTTCCGCCGCCTCACCGCAGTTCTGGCCTTCCCGGCATCGGACGCAGCGCCGGGTCGGCCTGCTGGGTCCGTTGCGCGTCAGCACTCGCCTGCTGCCGGGTCTTGTCTTGTGCCTCGCGGTGACGCTGGCGGCGACCGGGTTGCAGGTGGTCGAGCGGCGCCTGTTCGGCGCGGCCTGGCTCGAGAGCCTGGTGCTCGCGATCCTGCTGGGAGCCGCCTTGCGCACCGCTCGGCCTCCGGGGGCGCGCTTGCAGGCCTGCTTGCAGCCGGGCATCGACTTCAGCGCCAGGACGCTGCTGGAGATCGCGGTGGTGCTGCTCGGCGCCTCGGTCAGTGCCCGCACCGTGCTGGCCGCCGGTCCCGGCCTGCTCTGCGGCATCGCGGTCGTGGTGCTGCTGGCGATCGCCGCGAGCTACGGGATCGGCCGGCTGCTCCGCCTGCCGCACCGGCTGGCGGTGCTGATCGCGTGCGGCAACTCGATCTGCGGCAACTCCGCGATCGCCGCGGTGGCTCCCGTCATCGGCGCCGACGGCGAGGAGGTGGCGGCGTCGATCGCCTTCACCGCGGTGTTCGGGGTCATGCTGGTGCTCGGGTTGCCGCTGGCGCTCCCGCTGCTGCATCTGAGCCGGCTGCAGTACGGGGCATTCGCCGGCCTCACCGTCTATGCCGTGCCGCAGGTGCTGGCGGCCACCGCACCGGTCGGCACTGTCGCGGTCCAGCTCGGGACGCTGGTGAAGCTGGTGCGCGTGCTGATGCTGGGGCCGGTCGTGCTCGGGCTGTCCCTGCTGACCCGGCGCCGGTGCGACGCGCCGGACGAGACGGCGCCGCAGCCGACGCCGGGCGCGCTGCAGGATGCCGGCATGCCGCCGCTGCACAGGCTGGTGCCCTGGTTCATCCTGGGCTTTCTTGGCCTGGCGGCGGCCCGGTCGGCCGGACTGGTGCCGGCCGCGGCACTCCCTCCGGCCGCGGATCTCGCAAGCCTGCTGACGGTGATCTCGATGGCGGCGCTCGGTCTCGGCACCGACCTGCGGGTGGCGGCACGGGCCGGCGTGCGCGTCACCGGCGCGGTGGTGCTGTCGCTGCTGGCGCTCGGCCTGATCAGCCTCGGGCTGATCCGGCTGCTGGGTCTTGCCTGATGGGCACCACCTGATGGGCAGGCCGCGAGCCTGTGCAGCCGCCGGCACTTCGCATCGCGTTGTCGGCAAAGCACCGCCTGCACCCGGAAGAGGAGAACGACCGTGCGCGAGCCGCCCCCGAGATCGAGCCTGATCGTGCACTCCGCCATACCCTTCAACGCCGAGCCGCCGCTCCACCGGCTGCGAGCCGGCTTCGTCACCGCGCAGCGCGACTTCTACGTGCGCTGCCACGGCGGCATCCCGCAGCTGGATGAGGCGACGCACCGGCTGCGCGTGGGCGGAATGCTCGCGACGCCGCTCGACCTGTCGATGGCGGAGCTGCGCGGTCGCTTCGCGCATCGCGTGGTTCGCGCGGTGATGCAGTGCGCCGGCAACCGCCGCGCCGACATGCAGACGGTGAAGCCCACCTCCGGCGACCCCTGGGCGGCCGGCGCGATCGGCAACGCCGCCTGGACCGGCGTCGCCCTGGCCGACGTGCTGAAGGCGGCCGGAGCGCGCGAGGACGCGGGGCTGCACGTCGCCTTTGACGCCTGCGACACGGTGGAGATGCCCGAGGAGGGGCGGTTCGCCTACGGCGCCTCGATCCCGATGACCAAGGCGATGTCGCCGGAGGTGCTGCTCGCCTTCGCCATGAACGGCGAGCCGCTGGCGCCGGAGCACGGCTTTCCGCTGCGCGTCGTGGTGCCGGGCTATGCAGGCGTGCGCAGCCCGAAATGGCTGGCCGCGGTCACCGTGCAGAGCGAGCCTTCCGACAACCACATGCAGGCCCGGGACTACAAGCTGCTGCCGGCCGACATGACGCAGGACACGGTCGACTGGGACAGGGGCTTCACGATCTACGACATGCCGCTGAACGCCGCGATCTGCGAGCCGGCCGCGCATGCCGAGGTGAGGGCGGGCGGCACGACGCTGCGCGGCTACGCCGTCGCGACCGCGCGCGGCATCGTGCGCGTCGACGTGTCGATGGATGGAGGCCGAAGCTGGAGCCAGGCCAGACTGGAGCAGGACGCGAACGCTCCCTGGAGCTGGACCTTCTGGACCGCCACCCTGGAGCTGCCGCCGGGAGAGCACGAGCTGGCGGTGCGGGCCTGGGACTCCGCTGGGCAGACGCAGCCGGCCTGCGTTCGAGACACCTGGAACTTCAAGGGCTACCTGAGTGGCGCCTGGCACCGGGTGCCGGTGTCCGCACGTTGAGCGACCCCGGGCCCGCTCCGATCGCCCGAGCAGGCCCGGCGGTCAGCCTTGCCTCGTCCGGGCGTGCGCGCGGTGCTTGGCCGGCGCCGGTGCGGTGGCCGGAGCCGCGGCAGGGCTCTCCTGCGTCTGCTTGAGTGCATTGGTGCAGGCGCCCTCGCCGACGCCGAGCTGGACGGTAGGCAGGATCGCCAGCGGGAAGAACAGGACGCCGAGCGCCGTTGCCGCTCCGGCGCGGGCAACCACCTCCGCACCCGGCCGGATCACAGGGCTGCCGAGCTTGCCGGTAACGTTGATCGGGCCGGGCAGCGAGGCCACGCTGAAGTGCGACGAGCGGGTGGTGAGCGAGTAGTTCAGCGTCTGGTCGCGCAGGTTGACGTCGCCGCGGCCGATGGTCCGCGCCTCGCTGGTCTGCAGCAGGAAGGTGCGCGCGGTCAGGACGCCGTCCTTGAGCGGCATGTCGGCGATCAGGCAGCGCAGGTTGGCGCGATTGGGCAGCCCGATCGCGGAGAGCACGGCGTTGCCGACCTCGAGCCCGGCGATGTCGTGCAGCAGGGCGCTGATGTCGCCGTCGCCCGACGCGATCAGCGTGAGCCCGCCGCTGCCACGGCCGAGCATGGTGGCGACCGAGTCCCCGGTCGTGGTCAGGTCCGCCTGGCCGCCGATCAGGCCCTGGCCGTGGAAGGCATGGGTCGCCTGCATGATGCGCGAGAGGTCGACGTTGCGGAAGGTGATGTGCGCCTTGGTGCGCAGGTCGCGGCCCGCCGGATCCAGATCGAAATCCGACGCGATGGTGCCGCGGCCGATGTCGAAGTTGAGCGGATGCACCACGATGCGCCCGTCCTGGATGGTGAAGGCGGCGACGATGTTGTCGAGCGGGATGTAGCGTCCCTCGATGCTGTCGCCCTTGTAGTGCAGCTGCACGTTGGCGATGCGCAGCTTCGGCAGGCTGAACGGCTGGTCGGGCAGGATGTCGCCGCTGCTCTTGGCCTTCTGGATCTCGTGCTTCTGCGCGGCGTTGGCCGACTTGGAGTCGCCGGGGGTCGCGCCGATGAAGCCGGCGAGGTCGTTCAGGTCGACCTTGCGCGACACCAGGTCGGCCTTGATGTCGGGAACCTTGCCGTGGCTGTCGACGGCGATGCTGCCGCCGAGGTCGCTGGAGCCGACCGTGCCGCGGAAATGGTCGAACACGATGCTGCGCTGCTTGTAGTCGAGGTTGCCGGTGACCTTGAACGGCGGCGTGTGCGGGATCGGCACCCCGGTCAGCGGCAGCAGCAGCGCCATGTCGGGGCCCTGGAATACCAGCTTCAGCCGGGCACCGCCGAAGGTCAGCGGCTGGTCGACCTCGCCGGTCAGCGACACCCGGGTCGGGCCGTTGGCGAGGTGCAGGTCGATCGGATAGGGATGCACCCGATCCTGCAGCGTCAGCAGCGCGCCGCCGACGAAGCGGCCGGTGATCGGCGCGTGCGCGTAGGTGCCGGCGGCGGTGACCACGACGCGGCCGCCATCGGCGTCCTTCTCGCCGGTGGTGTGCAGCTGCAGGTTCATGTCGGTCTTGAGCGCGGGATCGACGACGTGGACGTGCCCGTCGCGAATGCGCAGCAGCCCGAGCTTCGGCGGTGGACCGGAACCGCTCTTCGCCTTGGTTCCGTTCTTGCTCGCGAACGACCAGCTGGCGGTGCCGTCGGGATGCGCCACCGCCTCGACCACCGGGTGGTCGACGTTGATCAGCGGGATGGTGATGATGCGGTGGCGGATATAGTCCAGCAGCTCGAAGCCGACGGACAGGTGGTCGATGGTCGCGAACGGCGGATCGACCGGGAAGCCGGTCGGGTTCTCCACCCGCACGCCGTCGGCGGTGACCAGGGTGGTGCGCCCGAGGCGGACGTGCAGGTGCTGGATGGTGACCTTGCGGTTGAGCGCGGCCGAGGCCTCTCGATCCACCAGCGGCACGAACCAGTCCCAGCGCCAGAGCAGGATCAGGGCGACGATCGCCAGGGCCACGATCGCCAGCAGGTACGGCCAGACACGGCGCCGGGTGCGGGGGTTCCTGCCGGTGGCGGCGGGCGGCGGCGGCGGCGCTCCGGACGCTGCTGAATCCAAGGCCAAGTCAGCAAACCTCCGGCGAGCCTGTGACGATATCGAAACTTAACGCGGCGGCGGCGGACCCGGTTCCGGGAGCCGATGCGGCCGGTCGGCGCGGCTGCAGATCTAGCAGCGGCGCGGCGTGCAGGCTAGGTCGTGTGGACCCGGCGCTCCGCCGGCCTCGATCCGCCGTCGTCGGAGCCGTCATGCGCCTGCGAACCATCCTGCCGCTTGCCCTGCTCCTGCTCTGCCTGCCGTGCGCCTCGCCGCCGCCTGCCCGGGCCGACGCGGCGGCCACGCAGGATCCGCCAGCGGCGCCGGCGTTCCTGTCGGCGATCGAGGGCAAGCCGGCCCTGGACTGGATCGGTGCGCAGAACCGCAGGACCCTCGGCGTGCTGCAGCGCGACCCGCGCTACGGCGGCTTCCACGCCGCCGCCCTGGCCATCGCGCAATCACACGACCGGATCCCGGTGCCGAGCGTGATCGGCGGCGCGGTATACAACTTCTGGCAGGACGCCCAGCACCGGCGCGGCATCTGGCGCAGCACCGACCTCGCCTCGTATCGCACCGTCTCGCCGCGATGGCGCACGGTGATCGATCTCGATGCCCTGTCGCTCGCCGAACGGGCGAACTGGGTCTGGAAGGGTGCGGAGTGCGAGGAGCCGGCGGAGCGCCGCTGCCTGGTGCTGCTGTCGGACGGCGGCGAGGACGCCACCACCGCGCGCGAGTTCGACCTGCCTTCCGGCCGCTTCGTCGCCGGCGGCTTCGTGCTGCCGCACTCCAAGCAGGAGACCGCCTGGGAAGACCCGGACACGCTGCTGGTGGCGCGCGACTGGGGCGCGGGCGAGGCGGGCGGCAGCCTGACCGCGTCGGGCTACCCGTTCATCGTCAAGCGGCTGCGTCGCGGACAGCCGCTCGACCAGGCGGTCCCGGTCGCGCGCGGCGTGCCCGCCGACGTGTCCGACGCGCCGGAGGTGCTGGTCGACGGCGACGGGCATCGCGCGGTGCTGATGCATCGCGGCGTCAGCTTCTTCGCCAACGAATACCGGCTGGTGACGCCGCACGGCCTGATCCCGCTGGCGCTGCCGCCCAAGGCTACGGTCGCGGCACTGGTCGCCAACCGTCTGGTGGCGAAGCTCGACCAGCCCTGGCAGCCGGCGGCGGGACCGGCGATCGCCGCCGGAAGCCTGGTGGCGCTCGATCTGGCGCACCCGCAAGCGGCGCCGCAGCTGGTGTTCTCGCCGAGCCCGCGCCAGTCGGTCGAGGAGGAGGAGGTGGCCGCCACCCGCGGCACGCTGGTCGCGGCGATCACCGACAACGTGCGCGGCCAGGGCTGGGTGTTCACCCCCGATGTCCGGAGCTCGGGCTCCCGCGGCTGGAGCGCGCGGCGCCTGAAGCTGCCGGACGACGTGTCGGTGAGCCTGATCGATACCGGTCCGCTGGACGACCACGCCTTCCTGCAGGTGACCGGCTTCCTGACGCCGAGCCAGCTCTGGCTCGCGGATGCCGGCAGCGCCGCCAGCACCGAGGTGAAGACGCTGCCGTCGCAGTTCGACGCCTCCCGCCTGGTGGTCGAGCAGCTCGAGGCCGCCTCGCCGGACGGCACCCGGATCCCGTACTTCCTGGTGCACCGGCGCGACCTGAAGCGGAACGGCGACAACCCGACCGAGCTCACCGCCTATGGCGGCTTCGGCGTTTCGAGCACGCCGCTGTATTCCGGGGCCGTCGGCCGGCTCTGGCTGGCCCGTGGCGGGGTCTACGCGCTCGCCAACATACGCGGCGGCGGCGAGTTCGGTCCGGCCTGGCACGAGGCCGGACGCAAGACGCAGCGCCAGCGCGTGTTCGACGACTTCGCCGCGGTGGGACGCGACCTGATCGCGCGCCGCATCACCTCGCCGCGCCGCCTCGGCATACGCGGCCGCTCCAACGGCGGGCTGCTGATGGGCGTCGAGTTCACGCAGCATCCGGAGCTGTGGCGCGCGGTGATCATCGGCGTGCCGCTGCTCGACATGCTGCATTTCGAGACCATGGCGGCGGGCGCCTCCTGGGTGGACGAGTACGGCAGCGTCTCCAGGCCGGACGAGCGCGCCTTCCTGGCCCGCATCTCGCCGCTGCGGGCGCTGCATGCGGGGGTACGCTATCCCGAGCCGTTCCTGTTCACCTCGACCAAGGACGATCGCGTCGGCCCGGTGCATGCGCGCCGCTTCGCCTGGCGCATGACCCAGCTCGGCCTGCCGTTCCTGTACTACGAGGACACCGAGGGCGGTCATGCCGGCACCGCCAACCTCGGCGAGATCGCGCACGAGCAGGCGCTGGAGGCGACCTACCTGACGCGCCGGCTGATGGACTAGCGCGCGCTTGCGTGGCCCTGCCGGATCCTCCACCGTTGCGCGGCGTGCGGGAACGATGCAGGAGGGACGATGGACGGGCAAGCGAGCGGCGGCTTCGACGTCGAGATGAAGCCGGAGGCCTCCACCGATCCCACGATCGGCAGGTTCTCCCTGGTCAAGCGCTTCCACGGCGAGCTGCAGGCCGACAGCATCGGCGCCATGCTGGCCATCCGCACCGCCACCGAGGGCTCCGCCGGCTACGTGGCCATGGAACGGGTGACGGGCGTGCTGAACCAGCGGGTAGGCAGCTTCGCGCTGCAGCACAGCGGCACCATGCACCGGGGAGCCGCAGAGCTGAGCCTGACCGTGGTGCCGGACTCCGGAACCGAGGCGCTGACCGGCATCACGGGGTCGATGTCGATCGAGGTCACCGACGGCAAGCACGCCTATGTCTTCCGGTACGGGCTGCCCTGAAGCATCGTCCTAGCGGCCGCGACCGGCGTAGGCGACGCGCCATATCGTGCCGCCCGCGTCCTCGCTGACCAGCAGGGCGCCGTCCCGGGCGACCGCGACGCCGACCGGGCGTCCCCACACCGCATCGTCGTCGGCGACGAAGCCGGTCAGGAAGTCTTCGTACTCGCCGGTCGGATCACCCTGCGCGTCGAGCAGGATGCGTATCACCTTGTAGCCGGTGCGCCTGGCGCGGTTCCACGAGCCGTGCTCGGCGGCGAAGGCGCCGCGGTAGGCGGTCGGAAACGCGTCCGCGTCGTAGAAGCTCATCTGCAGCGAGGCCGAGTGCGGCTGGATCAGCACGTCGGGCAGGCTCACCCGGCCCGTCAGGTCCGGCCGCTGCCCGCGCAGGCGCGGGTCCTCGTGGTCGCCCAGGTAGTACCAGGGCCAGCCATAGAACGCGCCCTCGCGCACCCGGGTCACGTAGTCCGGCACCAGATCGTCGCCGAGGCCGTCGCGCTCGTTGGTGGAGCACCACAGCGTCCCGGAGCCGGGTTGCACGGCGAGGCCCACGCAGTTGCGCAGTCCGGTGGCGAAAGCGCGCCCCTCGCCGCCGTCCGGCGTGAACACCCGCACGTCGGCACGGTTCTCCTCGTCGCCCCAGGCGGCACCCAGGCCGTGCGTCGCCTCCCAGCGATGCAACGCATCCGGAGGCAGCGGATCAAGTCCGCGCGCCACGTTGGAGCCCGAGCCCACCGACACGAACAGGCGTGCGCCGTCCGGCGAGAACGCGATGTCGCGGGTGGTGTGGCCGCCGGTCGTCGGAGCGAGGCGCGGCACCACGGTTTGCGCACCGCCGCGCGCCTGCAAGTCGCCGTTGCGGTACGGAAATCGGATCACCGCGTTGGTCTCGGCGACGTAGACCCACTTCGGATCCGGACCGCGCGGGTAGAAGGCGATCCCGAACGGTGCGTCGAGGCCGCGCGCGAACACCGCCTGCCCTGCCGCCCTGGTCGCACCGTCGGCCGCGCGCAGCACGCGCAGCCGTCCCGCGGCGGTCTCGGCGACGAACAGGTCGCCGTTCGGCGCGGTGCGCAGCAGGCGCGGGCCGTCCAACCCCTCGGCGAACAGGTCGACCCGGAAGCCCGGCGGCGCATGCGGCACGGCACCGGCGGGCCGGTCGACCACCTCGGGGCTGTTGCCCGCCGAGGCGGTGGCGAACGGCGCGGGCAGGTCGGCGACGGTGATGCGCCGACGCACGCCGGGCGCATCGGTGCGCCAGTCGCCGAACGCGGCGCGGCCGGTGAACGCGCTGCCGCTGCCCGGCATGACTGGGACTGACGCCGCCTCGCCCTGCGCCGGCGCCGCGGGCACGGAAGCGGGAACCGAGGCCAGGTAGGCGATCAGGTCCGCCCGGTCGGCGGCGGCATCGACATGCACCGGCATCGCGGTGCCGGGCACCACCGCCGTGGGATCGGCGAGGTAGCGGTCGAGGATCGGCGCCTCCCAGGTCAGGCCGATCCGGCGCATCGCCCGGGAGTAGCCGAACCGGGCCGAGCCGGCGCGCCGGCCCATGACGCCGGCGAGGTTCGGTCCCTGTCCGCCGCCATCCGCGGCCACCGCGTGGCAGAGCTGGCACCGCTGCGCGAACAGCGTGGCGCCGCGACCCGCATCGGCACGCGCGGCACCGCCAAGGCAGCACGATGCCAGCAGCAACGCCGCGATGCGGCCGATGCAAGATGACGTCGCCATCTTGCCGGTCCATAGGTATGGCATGTCCGACCTGCTCGTGTGGCTTCAGGGCTTGGGTGCCGAGCCCCACTTCAGCCGCGGCAAGCACAGGATCAGCAAGGGCGCCGACACCATTCAGCCTGGAGCCCGACCGGTTGCTCGGGATCAAGCCCGAATTGCGAGGATGCGACAAGCCTTCGGGCTTGGCTTACCCTGTCGGGATCGAGATCGTTGAAGATCGCCTTGGCATTCATATCGGGCTCAGGCCGAGAAGGTGATCCTTGACGCATGCGGTAAATGCGAGAGGCTTGCGTCCTGGCGCTCATGGAGGCGGGCTACGTTGCTGCGATCGTTAATCCAAGGCAGATCCGCGACTTCGCCGAACGCGCTAATTGGATGGCGAAGATTAATACGGTTGATGTCGCCGAACTGGGTCATTTCGCTAAGGTCTTGCGCCCTCGTATCGTAGCGATACATCGCGAGCCCGGTCGGTGTTGCGCCTGCGAAAGACGAAATCGAGCTGTAGCGCGAAGCTGATAAGCCATCGATAGTTGCTCTCGCTCACATAAAAAGGCTGCCGATGATTTTGAATGCGAACGGTGCCGTGTCGCCCGCTATCGAAGCCTGTGTGTGGATCCCCGACGGTGCTGCATGTACGCAGTTGCCAGCTGCATCAAACTCACCAAAACGATAGGATTAATGGTCAGATGCAAGGCGTGGAAGTCGAGAGACACTGGACCGCTCCGATGAAATCAGCGGTCAAGCTGAATAAACAGTTCGGCGCGAAATTCCACACCAATTTCTGGTCCTCGAGGGCCACTTTAGCCGAAGCAGAAGGTCGTTGAATGATGCACCGTGCGCGGTCGCGCACGCTCGCGCGCGATGCATCGCTCGGAATCGAGCCCGGTCACGATCGCGTGTTTAATTCCTGAATCGCAACGTGACTACAAATTGCGGAAGTTTCGCCGAGTCGGTGCGGCTTGCGATGGGAGCGATCGCCATGACACCGCTGCTCATCTGGTTCGATGGTGGCTGCCCGCTCTGCCGGCGGGAGATCGCGCTGATGCGTCGGCTGGACCGTCGGCACGCCATCCGCTTCATCGACGTGGCTCGCGACGACGCCGGCTGCCCGGTCGACCGCGACGCCCTGCTGGCCCGCTTCCATGCCTGCGAGGACGGCCGGATGCTGTCCGGCGCCGCCGCCTTCGCCGCGATGTGGCGGGCGATCCCGTGGCTGCGTCCGCTCGGGCTGGCGGCGCGCGATCGGCGCGTGCTGTGGGTGCTGGAACGGCTGTATCGCCGCTTCCTGCGGCTTCGCCCCACGCTGCAGCGCCTGCTGCTCCGGTTGGACCGGCCGCGCGCCTGAGCCCGCCCGCAGCGGCCGGGCCGAAGGCTCAGCCGAGCAGGTCGCGGGCGAGGATCGGCGTATGGCGCACCCGCACACCGGTCGCGTGGTACACCGCGTTGGCGATTGCCGCTGGCATGCCGACGATGCCGATCTCGCCGACCGCCTTGGCGCCGATCGCATTCACCACGCTGTCGGTCTCGTCGATCGTCTCCACGGTCACCTCGCCGATGTCGGCGTTGGTGGAGAAATGGTAGCCGGCGAGGTCGGTGTTGGCGAAGCGGGCGCGCGGCCGGTCCAGCTGCGACTCCTCGAGCAGCGCGAAGCTCGCACCCCACACCATCCCGCCGGCCAGGTTGCTGCGCGCGGTGCGCGGGTTGACGATGCGCCCGCAGGCGAACACGCCGACCATGCGCGACACCCGCACGGTGCGCAGCAGCCGGTCGACCCGCACCTCGGCGAACTGGGCGCCGAAGCTGTACGACGCGTGGGTCGCGGTGACCGGACCGTCCAAGGCCATGCCGCCGTCCAGGGCCGCGCGCATCCTGCCCTGGCTGAGCCCGGCGGGCTTCCACTCGGAGGTGACCTCGATCGCCTCGGACCCGGTGGCGCGCACCACGTCGCTCAGGCTGCAAGCGGTGCCGTCCGGCCCGACCACCTGGCCGCCGGCCAGCGTCAGCCGCGCCGGATCGATGCCCGAGAAGGCGGCACCCGGCGCTGTGGCGGCGGCGAGCAGCTGCGCGCGCACCGCCAGCGCCGCCTCGTGCACCGCCGAGCCGGCAGAACCGGTGGTGACGGATCCGCCGGCGAGCGGGCCGGAGGGCAGCGCGCTCTCGCCGAGCCGCACCCGCACCTGTTCGTCCGCGACGCCCAGCAGCTCGGCCGCGACCTGGCCCAGCACGGTGTAGGCGCCGGTGCCCAGGTCGTGCGCCGCGGTCGCCACGTGCAGCGTGCCGTCCGACGACAGGCGCACGCTGGCCGCGGCCGGGGTCATCGCCGAGGGGTAGGTCGCGGTGGCGCACCCCCAGCCGAGCAGCGTCCCATCCG
Organism: uncultured Acetobacteraceae bacterium; assembly: GCA_964245755.1. Lineage (GTDB taxonomy): Bacteria > Pseudomonadota > Alphaproteobacteria > Acetobacterales > Acetobacteraceae > Lichenicoccus. The sequence continues at coordinate 18,259 of CAXTNV010000001.1, forward strand.
CGTCGGTCATCGAGCCGACCGCGGGGTTGCGCCGGCTCCAGCCGAACAGCTCGGCACCGCGCCGGAAGCACGGCACCAGCGAGCGGCTGCTCCAGGCCACGCCCTTGACCGGGTCGCGTGCCGGCTCGTTGCGCAGGCGCAACTCCACCGGATCCATTGCCAGCGCCACCGCCAGCTCGTCGACCGCGGACTCGAAGCCGAAGAACGCCGGCGCCTCGGCGGGCGCGCGCTGGAAGCCGGGGGTGTTGACGTCGGTGGCGACGGTGGCCTCGCGGGTGCGTATGTGGGCGATGTCGTACATCCGCGCCGTCACCTCGGTGCCGGGGAAGGCCACGTGGTCGACCGCGGCGCTCTGGCCGGTCTGCTCGTGGATCATCGCCACCATCGTGCCGTCCCGCTCGGCCGCCAGCGCCACCCGGTGGCGGGTGGCGGGGCGGAACGAGCCGACCGTGAACATCGCCTCGCGCGGCACCACCAGCTTCACCGGGCGCCCCAGCCGCCGCGCCGCCAGCGCCACCAGCACCGTGTGCGGCAGGATGGTCGCCTTGCTGCCGAAGCCGCCGCCGACATAGGGGCTGCTGACCGTCACGTCCTCGGGGGGCAGGCGGAAGATGCGCGCGAGCCCCGCCCGGGTGCCGATCACCCACTGGCTCGGCACGTGCACGGTGAGCCGGTTCTCGTGCCAGGCGGCGGTGGTGGCGTAGAGCTCGATCGGGTTGTGGTGCTGCGCCGGCGTCAGGTAGGTGGCGTCGATCTTCACCGGCGCGCGGGCGAAGGCGGACTCGGCGTCGCCGACATCGATCGCCTTGCCGTCCAGCGGCACGGCCTCGCGGTCCGGATCGTCGATGGCGATCGAGGCGTGGTCCGCACGATACTCGACCCGCAGCAGGCGCGCCGCCGCCTCGGCCGCCTCGGTAGTGTCGGCGACCACCAGCCCGACGATCTGGCCGGCGTAGTGGACGATGTCCGACGAGAGCGGCATGAAGGAGGACTGCATGTGCCCGCCCTTCATGGCGGCACTCTCCTCGCCCAGATCATCGTTCAGGCCGTGATGCGTCAGCACCAGCCGCACCCCGGGCGCCGCCTCGGCGGCCTCGCTGTCGATGCGGTTGATCCTGCCCCTGGCGATCGAGCTCAGGGTCAGGGCCGCGTAGGCGACGTCCGGGTAGCCGGCATCGGCGGCGTATCGCGCGGCTCCCGTCGCCTTGATGCGCGCGTCGCGCCGGGTGACCGGAATGCCAATGCCGCCATCCATGCTCAGGCCCTCCCGGCGGCGACCAGCGCGGCGCGCGCGACCACGCGCCGGCCGAGCTCGGTCTTGAACGCGTTGTGCGGCAGCGTCCGGGCGCCGACAAAGGCGGCCTCCCCGGCCTGCAGCGCGATGGCCTCGGTCAGCGTCCGCCCGGTCAGCACCGCTTCCGCCGCGGGCGCGCGCCAGGGCCGGCTGGCGACGCCGCCGAGCGACACCCGGGCGGCGCGCACGGTGTCGCCCTCCATCTCGAGCGCCACGGCGGCGGAGACCAGCGCGTAGGCGTAGCTCTGCCGGTCCCGCATCTTCAGGTAGGTCGAGCGCCGCCCCGAGGGCGTCGCCTGCACGGTGATCGCGGTGATGATCTCGCCCGGCGCCAGCGTGGTCTCCTGCTCCGGACGGTCGCCGTATTCGCGGTGCAGGCCGGCGAACGGGATGGTGCGGGAGGCGCGCTCGGAACGCACCTCCACCGCGCTGTCGAAGGCGGCCAGTGCGGTGCCCCAGTCGCCGGGATAGTTGGCCACGCAGGCGTCGGAGGTGCCGAACAGCGCCATCTCGCGCGTCTCGCCGTGCAGCGCGTCGCAGCCGGCGCCGGGCGAGCGCTTGTTGCAGGCGGAGATGCCGTCGCGAAAATAGGGGCAGCGGGTGCGCTGCAGCAGGTTGCCGCCCAGCGTGGCGGCGTGGCGCAGCTGCGGCGAGGCGGCGAGCTGCAGGCTCTCGGCGAGTGCCGGGTAGTCGTGCAGCAGCACCGGATCCTCGGCGACGTCGGCCATGCGCGCCAGGGCGCCGAAGCGCAGCACCGGACCAGCGGTGTCGAAGTCCGAGAGGTCGGTCAGGTGGCCGATATCCACCAGGCTGGACGGACCGGCGAGGTCGCCGCGCATCAGGTCCACCATGGTGGTGCCGCCGGCGAGCAGCGCCGCACCGGGACGCGCGGCCTCCTGCAGGGCGTGGTCGAGGGAGGTGGCGCGGACGTAGGTGAAGGGCTGCATCTCAGCGCGCCGGACCCGCTACTTCACGCACCGCGGCGACGATGCCCGGATAGGCGCCGCAGCGGCACAGGTTGCCGCTCATGTACTCGCGGATCTCGTCGTCGCTGCGGGTGTGGCCCTCCCGGACGCAGGCGATCGCGGACATGATCTGGCCGGGCGTGCAGTAGCCGCACTGCAGCGCGTCGTGCGCGATGAACGCCGCCTGCATCGGGTGCAGCGTGCCGTCCGCGGCCTCCAGGCTCTCGATGGTGGCAACCTCCCGCCCGGCCGCCGCCAAAGCCAGGGTGAGGCAGGCGAGCTGCCGCCGGCCGTCGAGATGTATCGTGCAGGCACCGCAGGTGCCGTGGTTGCAGCCGACCTTGGTGCCGGTCAGGCCGAGATGGTCGCGAAGCGCGTCGAGCAGGGTGGTGCGGGTGTCGAGCACCAGCGAATGCTGCCGTCCATTGACGCTCAGGGTGCAGCGGGCGACGTGCGCCATATTTGCCTCATGGAGATGGAGTGCCTCACCGCGTCAGCAGCTCGAACGCTGCGCGCGACAACGCCTGCACGCCGGCCGCGATGCATGCCTCGTCCGGCTGGTAGACGGAGCTGTGCAGCTTGTCCTGACGGCCGGGCTGTGCCGAGCCGATCAGCAGCTGGAAGCTGGGGACACGCTCGGCGATCAGCGCGAGATCCTCGCCGCCCAGGGAGGGCACGGCTTCGGACACCGCGGCCTCGCCGAGCTGGCGGCGCACTGCCTCCACCACCGGATCCAGCACCCGGTCGTCGTTCACCAGAGCCGGCACGCCGTGCCGGTACTGGACGTCGCAGCGCACCCGCATGGCGATCTCGAGCCCGGCGCAGAGGCGACGGATCGCGGCCTCCGCCAGGCTGCGGGCCTCGGGTTGCAGCGTGCGCACCGTGCCGCGCAGCAGGCAGCTGTCGGGGATGATGTTGTGCGCGGTGCCGGCGTGGATCGACCCCACCGTCACCACCACCGGGTGGAACGGGTTGCTTTCGCGCGAGACCACCGTCTGCAGCTGCGCCACCAGGGTGGCCGCGGCCAGGATCGGGTCGACCGCGTCGTTCGGATGCGCCGCGTGGCCGGAGGCGCCGTGCAGCGTGATGTCGAACAGGTCGGACGCTGCCAGGCAGGCGCCGCGCACGAAGCCGAAGCGGCCCGCCGGGATGTGCGGCATGTTGTGGAAGCCGAGCGCCATGTCGACGCCTTCGAGCGCGCCGTCCTCGATCATCGCCGCGGCACCACCGAGCACTTCCTCGGCCGGCTGGAACAGCAGCCTGACCGTGCCGGCGAGCTGCGGCGCCATCTGCTTGAGCACCGAGGCCACGCCGAGCAGGGTGGTGGTGTGGATGTCGTGGCCGCAGGCATGCATCCGCCCCTCGGACACGCTGGCGAAGTCGAGCCCGGTCTGCTCGTGGATCGGCAGCGCGTCCATGTCGGCGCGGATCGCCAGCATCGCACCGGGACGGCCCCCCTCGATGGTGCCGACCACACCCGTGCGCCCGACCTCGGTCCGGGTCGCGATGCCGAGCGAGGCCAGCTCGCGCGCCACGATCCCGGCGGTGCGGAACTCCTCGAAGGCGAGCTCCGGATGCGCGTGCAGGTCGCGCCGGATCTCGATCAGGCCAGGCTCGATGCGCCGGCTCGCCTCGGCGATGATCGAACCCGGATCGGTGAGAACGGGATCGTTGAGCAGGGGATCGTTGAGCAGGATGTCGTGCATCGTAGGAACTAGGGGACATGGCGCGGAACCGCGCAAGGGGTGATCCGCGGCTCCCTCAGCTTCGCCGCCTCAGCTTCGCCCGCGCCGCTTCTGGTTGAGGCTGTCGACCAGCACCGCGCCGAAGATCACCGCGCCCTGGATGAACTGCACCCAGAACGGCTGCACGTTCTTGAGCGTCAGCCCGTTGTTGATCAGGCCGATGATCAGCACGCCGAGCAGCGTCCCCAGCATGCTGCCCTTGCCGCCGAACAGCGACGCGCCGCCGATCACCACGGCGGCGATCGCGTTCAGCTCCAGCCCCACGGCGGCGATCGGCTGCGCGCTGTCCAGCCGCCCGGCCAGCACCACGCCGCCGAGCCCGGCGAGCGCGCCGCTGACGACGTAGACCACCGCCAGCGTGCGCCCGACCGGGATGCCGGCCAGCCGCGCCGCCTCGCGGTTGCCGCCCACCGCGTAGATCTCGGCACCGAGCACGGTGCGCGACAGCACCACCCATGCGAGCAGGAACACGCAGGCGGCGATCAGGGCCGCGATCGGCAGCGGCCCGAGGTTGCCGCCGCCGATGTTGTCGAAGCTGTCGGGGAAGTCGAAGATCGTGTTGCCGTTGGTGACGATGAAGGCGAGGCCGCGCGCCATCGCCAGCACCGCCAGGGTGACGATGAACGGGCTCATCGCCAGCACCGTGATCGCGAACGCGTTGAACATGCCGCAGCACGCGCCGACCCCGATCCCGAGCAGCACCGCCAGCGGCACCGGGAGGTGGGCGTGGATCGCGAGCCCGGTGATCACGCCGGTGAACGCGACCACCGAACCGACCGAGAGGTCGATCCCGCTGGTGACGATCACGAAGGTCTCGCCGACCGCGACGATGCCGATCAGCGAGCTCGCGAGCAGGATCGACAGGATGTTCGCGGTGGTGAGGAAGGCCGGAGTGGTCGCGGCGAGGTAGAGCGAGATCGCCACGAAGCCGACGATGATGGTCAGCTCGTTCAGGGCGCGGCCGACGCCGCCGATGCCGAAGCGGCGAGGGGGGGAGGCGGAAGGTGAGGTCATCAGGTGCCCTTGCCCGAGAATCAGCCGAGTGCCGCGAGCGCCATGATCCGCTCCTGGCTGAACCCGTCGCGATCGAGCTCGCCCGCCAGCCTGCCGCCGCGCATCACCAGGATGCGGTCGCACAGTCCGAGCAGCTCCAGCATGTCCGACGACACCACCAGCACCGCGCCACCCTGCGTCGCCAGCTCGCCGATCAGCCGGTAGACCTCGACCTTGGCACCGACATCGATGCCGCGCGTCGGCTCGTCGAGCAGGAACACGCGCGGCGTCGTGGTCAGCGCGCGGGCCAGCACCACCTTCTGCTGGTTGCCGCCCGACAGGCTGCCGACCGGCTGCTCGATGCCGGGAGTGCGTATGCGCAACTCGTCCACCGAGCGGCGCGCGAGTGCATCGGTGCGCCCGGGCGCGGTGAACAGGCGCAGCCAGGCCAGCCGATCCAGCGTCGACAGCGCCACGTTGCTGCGCACGGAGAACGGCAGCACCAGGCCCTCGCCCTTGCGGTCCTCGGGAACGAAGGCGATCCCCGCCGCGATGGCCTCGCGCGGCGAGCGGACGCGCACGCTGGAGCCGTCGATGCGGATCGTGCCGACGGCACCGGGCAGCGCCCCGTAGATCGCCTTGAGCACCTCGGTGCGGCCCGCTCCCATCAAGCCGCCGAGCCCGACCACCTCGCCCGCCCGCACCGCCAGCGAAACGCCGGTGAAGCTGGCGGAGGACGAGGAGGCGGGGTTCGGCCCGGACCCCAGCCCTTCCACCTGCAGCAGGGCGGCGCCGATCGCGGCCTCGCGCGGCGGGAACAGGGCGGTGATCGGCCGGTTGACCATCGCCTGGATCAGGCCGGCCTCGTCCCACTGCGCCACCGGGCGCGTCTCCACCGTCCGGCCGTCGCGCATCACCGTGACCCGGTCGCAGATCTCGAAGATCTCCTCGAGATGATGGCTGATGAAGACGATGCCGATGCCGGCCTGCTTGAGTGCCGCCACCGTCCCGTAGAGGATGCGCTGCTCGGCGATGGTCAGGGTGGCGGTCGGCTCGTCCATCACGATCACCCGCGCCTCGCGCGACAGCGCGCGGGCGATCTCGACCAGCTGCTGCTGGGCGATGCCGAGGTGGCGCACGCTGGTCTGCGGCGGCAGGCTCAGGCCGACCCGCGCCAGCAGCGCCCGGCTGCGCTGGTGCAGCAGGCCGCGGCGCACCAGCCCCAACGGGTTGCGCGGCAGGTGACCGAGGAAGATGTTCTCCGCGACCGTCTGGTCCGGCACCAGGCTGAGCTCCTGGTGGATCACCACGATCCCGGCGTCCAGCGCGTCGCGCGGACGTCGCGGCGTGAACTCCGTGCCATCCAGCCGCACGCTGCCGGCATCGCCGCGGAAGGCGCCGGCGAGCACCTTCATCAGCGTCGACTTGCCGGCACCGTTCTCGCCGACGATGCCCAGCACCTCGCCGCGCTGCAGCGTCAGGTCGACATCGGCCAGCGCCCGCACGCCGGGGAACGACTTGCAGATGCCGCGCATCTCCAGCAGCGGCGGTGACGCGTTCATGCGAGCCGCCGGCGGTCGGCTACTGGCTCTTGGTGACCTCGTCGCCCCACAGCCCGTAGGATTTGACCTCGGTGCTGTCGAGGTTGGCGCGGGTCAGCAGCACGTGGGGCCAGAACCGGTGCGCCGGGATGCCCGACTTGTCGCCATGCAGGTACTGCTCGATGTAGGTCACCGACTGCGCCGCCATGGTCAGCGGGTTCTGCGAAAGGGTCGCGTCCATTTGACCCTTGCGGATCGCGTTCAGCCCCTGCTCGGTGCCGTCGATGCCGACGATCACGATGTGCTTGGAGTCGCCGATCGGAGTGAAGCGGTTGGCCTGCTTGATCGCGCGCATGGCGCCGACGGCGTTGTCGTCGTTGCCGTTGAAGATGGCGTCGATGTCACCGTGCGCGGCCAGCAGCTGGGTGGTGATGTTGAAGCCCTTGTCGGCGTCGAAATCCGCCGCCTGGCGCGCCACCAGCTTGAGGCCGGGATTGCCCTGCGACAGCTTGGCGAACTCGGCCGCGAAGCCGCGCTCGCGGTCGTCGCCGGCGGTGGTGCCGAGCAGCCCCTCGAGGTCGACGACGTTGCCCTTGAGCGTGCCGTAGCGCTGCTTGAGCTGGGCCGCGATGTAGTCCGCGCCCTCCCTGCCGAGGGCGACGTTGTCGGTCTCGAGGAAGTTCACCTGGCAGTGGCCGCAGGCGGCGCCGCGATCCAGCGTGAACACCGGGATGCCGCGCTTGTTGGCCTGGCGCACCACCGGGACGATGGCATCGGCGTTGATCGGATTGAGGATGAGTGCTGCAACGTGCTGGTTGATCAGGTCGAGCACCTGCGTTGCCTGGGTGTTGGCGTCGCCATTGGCGCTGGTGTTGATCAGGGTGAGGTCGGAGTGTGCCTTGATGCCGGCCTCGACGCCACGCGACATGCCCTGGAAGAACGGGTTGGCGAGGGTGGACACGCTGTAGCCGATCGCCGAGCCGGCGGCATACGCCTGGAGCGGTGCCGCGCCGACGCACAGGGACGCGGCCACGGCAAGGCCGTGCAGCAGGGAGCGTGACATCGTTTCCTCCGATTTGTGCCGGCTCGTGCCGTTGCTTGCCGACAGCCTATGGAGCCGCGTCGGCAAGTCAATGCGTGGCCTGCCCCGAAGCGCCAGCAGCGGCCGCCGCCATCGGCAGGGCCGCTGCGCCGCGCTCCCGGCTCAACCCGCGTTGGCGACCTGCTCGCGCCTGTAGGCGCCCTGTCGCGTCAGCATCCAGCCGGGGTACTCGGGCGGAAGCTGGCTGACCGCATCGAGTGCCGCCAGCTGTTCGGCGTCGAGCTTGACGTCGATCGCGGCAAGGTTGTCCGCGAGCTGCTCCGGTCGCTTGGCGCCGATGATGACGCTGGTGACGACCGGCTGGTGCAGCAGCCAGGCCAGCGCGATACGCGCCACCGAGACACCGTGCGCCTCGGCGATCGGACGCATCGCGTCGATCACGTCGTAGCCGCGCTCCCGGTCGACCGGCGGAAAGTCGAAATCGACGCGCCGGCTGCCCTGCTCGCCGTGCTGGTCGCGACCGTATTTGCCGGACAGCAAACCGCCGGCGAGCGGACTCCAGACCAGCAGGCCGACCTGCTCGTGGCGCAGCATCGGCACCAGCTCGCGCTCCAGGTCGCGTCCCGCCAGCGTGTAGTACGCCTGCAGGCTCTCGAACCGGGCGGTTCCCCGGCGTTCGGCGATGCCCTGCGCCTTCATGATCTGCCAGGCTGCCCAGTTGGAGACGCCGACATGACGCACGTGGCCGTGCCGGACCAGGATGTCGAGCGCCTCCATGGTCTCGTCGATCGGGGTCGCCGGATCGAAGCCGTGGATCTGGTACAGGTCGACGTGGTCGAGCTGCAGCCGCTTCAGGCTGGCCTTGACGGCATCGACGATATGCGTCCGCGAGTTGCCGCGCGCGTTCGGGCCGCGCCCGGTCTCGCCGAACGCCTTGGTCGCGACCAGGATCTCGTCGCGCGGCACCTTCAGGTTGCGCAGCGCCTGGCCGGTGATCTGTTCGGAAAGTCCGGCCGCATAGACGTCGGCGGTGTCGAGCAGGTTCACGCCGGCGTCGATCGCGCTGCCGACCAGCCGTTCGGCCTCGTCCTGCTGCAGCGCGCCGATCTTGCGCCACATGCCCTCGCCGCCGCCGAAGGTCATGGTGCCGAGGCACAGTTCCGAGACGAAGAGGCCGGTGCGGCCGAGCATCCTGTAGCGCATGGCGAGAGTCCCGAGCTGGTCGCGCGTAAGCTGGCGGCGACGGACATGGTGCGGAAGAGCAGTGCCGCACTTACGGTTTGATTGTGCATCGCGACATGGCGCGACACAACAGGACTCACCGAACTGTGCGAGCCGCGCGGTGTTGCTGGCAATTGACCCTTGCCGGGCCCGTCGTAGGCTGCGTCCGTCGAGCCGATTTCTTCTGGCGCAAGTTATGAATATTCAAAGCCGCTCGAATCGTTACCGATCTTCGCGGCAGATCATCCTCGCCACCTCTCGCGAGATCTTCCTGCAGCATGGCTACAGCGATGGCAGCATGGACACCATCGCGCAGCGCTCCGGCGTGTCCAAGACGACCCTGTACGCGCACTTCGAGAGCAAGGAGGCGCTGTTCAACCAAGTCGTGGTCGAGATGGTGGAAGAACACGGTCCGGACACCGCGAAGATGCTCGACGTCCCGCCCGAGGCGAACTTCCACGAAGCGCTGGTGACCATCGGCCGCCGGATGCTCGACACACTGCTCGATCCGCAGGTCATGGCGCTGACCCGGCTCTGCGTCGTCGAAGGCAGGCGCATGTCGCGGCGCAGCTGCGAGGGGCTTGCCGCAGCGCGCACCCGCCTGCTCGTCCTGCTCACCGGCTTCTTCCGCGAGCGCGCCGGAAGCGGACGCTCCGGCGACGAGCTGCGCCGGGCGGCCGACCTGTTCATCGTGCTGACCCTGCGCGACTTCCAGCTGCAGGCGATGCTGCCGTGGTCGGTGGCCGCCACGCCCGAGGCGTATCGCGACCATGTCGAGCAGGTCGCGGACCTGATGCTCCGCCTCTACGACGCGCCGGCGGGAAGCGCGCAGCCCGACCGGATCATGTCACCCGGATGATACGCAGGTTGTTGGTGCTGCCCGCCTTGCCGAAGGGCAGCCCGGCCACCACGACGACGGCTTCGCCCGCCACCGCCAGCCCGTCGTCGCGTGCCGCATTGGCCGCGGCGTTGACCACGTCCTCCAGCGTCACGCTGTCCGAGCCCTGGTCGGCCACCCGGGCGCTCACGCCCCAGACCAGCGACAGCCGTCGCGCCGTCGAGACCGTGCCGGCGAGGCCGAGGATCGGACATTCCGGCCGCTCGCGCGCGATGCGCAGCGCGCTCGGCCCCGACAGGGTGTAGGCGACGATGGCGCGCGCCTCGACGGTCTGCGCGACCTGTTGCGCCGCGGCGGCGATCGCATCAGCGGCGTAGTGCTCCGGCGCCGGCCGCGAGGCCTGCATCAGCGCCTGCCAGCCGGCATCGCGCTCGACCCGGCGGACGATGCGGGCCATGATCTCGACTGCCTCCTCGGGATACTGTCCGGCGGCGGTCTCGGCCGACAGCATCACTGCGTCGGCACCGTCGAACACCGCGGTCGCCACGTCGGACGCCTCCGCCCGGGTCGGTGCGGGGGCCGAGATCATGCTCTCCAGCATCTGGGTCGCCACCACCACCGGCTTGCCGAGTAGGCGGGCCTCGCGCACGATCCGCTTCTGCGCCAGCGGCACCTCTTCGGGCGGCAGCTCGACGCCGAGATCGCCGCGCGCGACCATGACGCAATCCGACAGCGCCAGGATCTCGTCGAGGTTGTCGAGCGCCTGCGGCTTCTCGATCTTGGTCATGATCCAGGCGCGGCCGGCGACGATGTCGCGCGCCTCGCGCACGTCGTCGGCACGCTGCACGAAGGACAGCCCGACATAGTCCACCCCGTGGGCCAGGGCGAAATCGAGATCCAGGCGATCCTTCGCCGTCAGCGCCGGGATCGGCAGCATGACGTCGGGCACGTTCACGCCCTTGCGGTCGGACAGGATGCCGCCCGCGAGCACCTCTGTATGCAGGTAGTCGGCACCCTTCTCCAGCACCCGCAGGCGCAGCTTGCCGTCATCGAGCAGCAGCGTGGAGCCCACCGCGGCGGCCTCGATGATCTCGGGGTGTGGCAGCCGGACCCGGTCGGCGGTGCCCAGCGCCTCGTCGAGATCGAGACGGAAGCGCGTCCCGTGCGCCAGCGCCGCGCGGCCGGCCTCGAACTTGCCGACGCGAAGCTTGGGTCCCTGCACGTCGGCCAGGATGCCGATCGGCCGGCCGCTGCTGGCCTCCAGGGCACGCAGCATGGCGATGCGCTCGGCATGGTCCTCGTGCGCACCGTGGGAGAAGTTCAGCCGGAACACGTCGACCCCAGCCTCGAACAGGCGGGTGATCATCGCCATGGTCGAGCTCGCCGGTCCGAGCGTCGAAACGATCTTGGTTCGTCGCGCCGGAGCGTTGCTGCCTCTCAGGCTGGTCTGCGGACTGATGTGGGGTGCGGGCGCTTGCATGGTCGAAGCCTTCGCCGGTTCGGGGATGATGTTCAAGGAGCCGTGATGACTTCGTCGGGCAACAGACCGAAGATTGCCGAACGTCGCAACCAGCCGCTGTAGTTATGGGTGCTGACGCGGCACCAGCCGGAGCCCGCCGGACAGGAGCGCAACCGGCCGAGCACCCCCGGCCGGAGGATGGCGACGACACCGCCATCGTCACGCGGATCGTCGCGCAATGTCGTGCCGGCACCGTGCGTCGCGTCGAGCGCCTCGCCGGAGGCGGTCACCACGAAGCTGCGTGTGCCGACCAGGACGGCGCCGTTCATCCATCCCTTCACTCCGTCCGCGTCCTCCACCTGGCGCCACGGGCCGAACTCGCGCTCGATCTGCACCGGCAGGTCGCGACGCTTGTAGAGCCAGAGGATGGGATAGCGCGAGCCCGGACCGATCCGCATGTTGACCTCATCGGCGCGCAGGGCGGCGAAGCGCGGCAGCGGCAGACCGCTGTCGCTGCCCTTGTTGGCGGCGGTGGGAGCCGCAGGCGGGGCTGCCGGTGCCGGTGCCGGTGCCGGTGCGA
>CAXTNV010000001.1:29946-44347 GCA_964245755.1 uncultured Acetobacteraceae bacterium
GGGGCCGTGGTGGGGGGGGGGGGGCGCGGCGGGGGGGGGGGGGGGGGCGGGGGCGGGGGCGGGGGCGCCGGGGCCCGGCACGACCGGCGGCGCGGCGGGCTGCGGGTGCGACGGGTGGTGCGGCCGGCTGCGCGCGCGACGGTGCGCATGATGCGTCGGATGCGACGGCGTCTCCTGTGCCGAGGCCGCGATGCCCGGAATGAGCAGGGTGGGGACGAGCAGGCACGCCCAGCGCCGACGCCGGAGCCAACGCCGCGGCGGGTCGCCCGAAGCCATGCCACGCGAAGGGGGGGGAGCCATGCCCGCATCCCTGCCAAGCCGAGGCGCCGAGGGCAAGGGGCCTGATGGTGGTAGCAGGCGTGGTGGCAGGACCGCGCGAGGCCGACCGGCCGGACGATCCTGGCTCAGCCCGGCGCGCGGCTGAACGGGCACGCATGGCACTCACGCGCCAGGCCGAATCCAAGCCGGCTCGATCCTCCGCCGGTCGTCCGGTTGCCTGCTCATCCGCGGGCAAAGCGGGCGAGATCCGGAGGCCGGAGGTCAGAACGAGAGCAGCTGCGCGCCGGCCATGTCGGCGAGGAAGGTCGCGATCCCGGCGACCCCGACCGCTTCGAGCAGGACCGCGCGGGCGATCGCTTCTCCCCGCATCGCCGCCTCGCAGGCGAGCAGCCGGACCTCGAGCGACAGCGCCGCCTCGCGCAGCATCTCCAGGCCGGCGACGCCGCGCGCGACCAGCACCGTGTCGTGCGCCGCTCCGGCTAGGCCGCTCCAGTCCCGGCACAGCGCGCGCAGGCCGGCACCGGTGCCGAACAGCGTCACCGGCCGGTCCATTGCCGCCGCGCCGGCGGCGAAGCCGAAGGCGGTGTGCGCGGCGGCGTGCGTCCCGCCGAGCAGGACGATGCCCAGCGGCGGGCGCTCAGCGCGCATGCGCGGACAGGTCACGGATGCAGCGGCCGGCGCCGCAGCACGTGCAGGCCGGATCCGGGGACACCCGTATGGTGGTGAAGCGCATGTCCAGCGCGTTCCACAGCAGCAGCCGTCCGGCCAAGGTCTCGCCGATCCCGGCCAGCTCCTTGATCGCCTCGGTGGCCTGCAGCGTGCCCATCACGCCGGTCACCGCACCGAGCACGCCGGCCTCCGCGCAGGATGGCACCTGGCCAGGCTCCGGAGGCTCCGGGTAGAGACAGCGGTAGCACGGACCGCCGCGATGCGGCCGGAACGTGGAGAGCTGGCCCTCGAAGCGCAGCACCGAGGCGGAAACCAGGGTGCGCTCTGCCAGCGCGCAGGCATCGTTGACCAGGTAGCGGGTGGCGAAGTTGTCGCTGCCGTCGCAGACCAGATCGTAGCGCCGCACCAGCTGCATCGCGTTGCCGGCGTCGAGACGGACGTCATGCGCCTGCACCTCGATCTCCGGGTTGATCGCCAGCATCGCCTCGCGCGCGGAGTCGACCTTGCGGCTGCCGATGCGCAGCGTCACGTGGGCGATCTGTCGCTGCAGATTCGACAGCTCCACCACGTCGTCGTCCACCAGGCCGATGGTGCCGACGCCGGCCGCCGCCAGGTAGAGTGCCAGCGGTGCGCCGAGGCCGCCGGCGCCGACCACCAGCACGCTGCCGCGACGCAGCCTCGCCTGCCCGAGGCCGCCCATTTCGGCGAGCAGGATGTGCCTCGAGTAGCGGCTTATCTCGGGTTCGGAAAAATCGAGTTCCATGCAACTTCGAGCGTGCGCTCGAACCCCTCGTTCATCTAGTATCAACAACACGTGAGTAAACCTTGACGTGGACCGGCATTCGGCAATGCTCGCCTCAGCACAGGAGCCGCCTCCAATGAACAGGCCCGGACGTGAGCCCTCCGCCCCGCGCCACCGCCGTCACGCCGGCCGGGTCAGCGTCTGTGCGATGGCCGCGGCCTGCATGCTCTACCTGGCCTCCCCGTTTGCGACGCTCTGGAGCATGGGCACCGCGCTGCAGCGGCACGACGACGCTGCCCTGTGCGCCTCGCTCGACTGGAAGCTGGTGCGCAGCGGACTGAAGGATTCGCTCGGGTTGCGGCCACCGGTGCAACAGGTCAGCCAGCAGGACGATCTGCCCGGCTTCGGCGAGTCGTTCGTCGCCGGCGTGGCCTCCAGCATGATCGACGACGACATCACTCCGGAGCGGCTGGACGCGATGCTGCGCGGCCCGGCGATGCAGGGTCACGGCACGGCAAGCCTGCCGCACGGGTTCTTCGTCTCGCCCGCGCGCTTCCAGGCCGAGATCCGTATCAGCGGCGAGGCACCGGTCGAGATCAGCATGCGGATCGAGAAGTGGCGCTGGAAGATCACCCGGATCCGGCTCCCCGACGACATGCTGGCGCCGCCAGCGGCCACGCACCTCGCGAGTGCCCGGAGCTGAGGCGAGCCGGGCCCTAGCCCGCGGCGATCCGCAGCAGGTCCTCGAAGGCCACCACCAGGTGGTAGAGCGTGCTGGCCGGCACCACCTCCGCCCGCGGCTCTCCGTTCGCATCGAACTGGTCGATCCAAAGCCCCGGGACCCGCGTGGCCAGGTAGCTGTCGAGCAGCATCTCGGTCACCCGGGCGGCGTCCACGTAGGCGCCGTTCGCCAGGTGCGCCTTGATAAGCTCGGTCTGCGGCCAGGTGCGACGGCTCTGACGCAGCGCGCGGCCTGACTTGCTGCACTCGTCGATGGCGAAGCCGCTGGCGCCGAGGCCGTGTCGCAATCCGAATTCGTACAGCGCGAGGGCCTGGGCGCGGTAGTTCCGGCCGCCGGCATCGGCCAGGCGATGCAGCAGCCATGACCATTCGAAGTGGTGTCCCGGCTCCACCGACTCGCCGCTTTGACCGCGGGCCAGGAGCAGGTCGCGGGTGAAGTACTCGCCGAGCGTGCCCGAGGCGCGGTCGAAGAAGCGGCTTTCGAACAGGGCCGCGATCCGCTCGGCCCGATCCAGCCAGCGCCGTCCGGGCTCGCCCGCCTCGGTCGCGGCCTCGTGCAGGGCGAGCATCGCCTCCATCAGGTGCATGTGCGGGTTGGAGCGGCGCGGCAGCGAGGCGGGCAGGCCCTCCAGGTAGCCGCCAGTTTTCGGGTCGGCGATGCTGGCGTCGAGGAAAGCCATGGTGCGCTGGGCCAGCACGCCGGCGCGCTCGAAGCCGACGCGACGCGCCGCCGCGAGACCGAACAGCACGAAGGCCTGGTCGTAGGTGTCGCGCAGCGTGTCGAGCGGCTCGCCGTCCGGGGTCAGCATGTGGATCCAGCCTGGCTTGCCGTCCGGGCCCCAGCAACGCGCCTCGATCGCCGGGAGCGCTCGGCTTATCGGTTCCCGCGCGGCTTCGTGGCCGGCGGCGAGCGCCTGGGCGAAGGCGAACAGCTGACGCCCTTGGACGCGAGTGCGGCGACAGGCGGTGAGGTCCGGCCGGCCGGCGAAGTCGAGCTGCTCGAAGAACAGCCCGTCGCGATCGATGCCCTGCGCGATCCACAGCGGCCAGGCCGCCTCGTTCAGCCAGCGCCGGACCCTCAGCGCGGTGCCGCGCAACGCATCGGCAGCCGTCGCACCTGATCCAACAGACGGGCCGGGCGCTGCCGCCCCTCGCTCGATGGTCATTTCCGCCCCCGGCCTGAACGAGATCGCTTGGATCCCGGAATGTTGTCCCTACTTGCACCAGCCAGCCGCGAACTGTCGAGACCGGTGGCGTTGCTTCCACGAGCCGCCCGCGACCTGTCGCTTCGGCGCAAAGTGGTTGCGTAACCTGGAACAATGCCGGAACATAGCCGCGTGGACCTTCTCAAGAAGCTCGAGATCCTGGCCGACGCCGCCAAGTACGACGCGTCCTGCGCGTCGAGCGGAACCAGCAAGCGCGACAGCCTCGGCGAGAAGCAGGGGGTCGGATCCACCGAGGGCATGGGCATCTGCCATGCCTACGCGCCCGACGGCCGCTGCATCTCGCTGCTCAAGATCCTGCTGACCAACTCCTGCCTGTACGAGTGCGCATACTGCATCAACCGTGCTTCCTCCAACGTGCAGCGGGCACGCTTCACGGTCGAGGAGGTGGTTCGGCTGACGCTGGGCTTCTACCGGCGCAACTGCATCGAGGGGCTGTTCCTGTCCTCGGGGATCATCCGCTCGCCCGACTACACGATGGAGCAGGTGATCGGGGTGGCCCGCACCCTGCGCGAGCAGCACGGCTTTCGCGGCTACATCCATCTGAAGACGATCCCGGACGCAGACCCGCTGCTGCTGGAGGAAGCCGGCCGATGGGCCGACCGGCTGTCGATCAACGTCGAACTGCCGACCGAGCAGGCGCTGACCGACTTCGCCCCGGAGAAGGACATGGGGGGCATACGCCGCTCGATGGGCCGCATCCGGCTCGGCATCGACGCCGCGCGGGAGAAGACCCCGCCGGGGCGCGCCCGACCGGCCCGCTTTGCCCCCGCCGGACAGTCGACGCAGATGATCATCGGCGCCGATGCCAGCTCGGACCGCACCATCCTGCGCGCCAGCAGCAACCTCTACGGCGCCTACGGATTGCGCCGGGTGTACTACTCGGCGTTCTCGCCGATCCCGGACGCCTCGGCGGTGCTGCCGGCCCGCCCGGCTCCGCTGCTGCGCGAGCACCGGCTGTACCAGGCGGACTGGCTGCTGCGCTTCTACGGCTTCGGCGTCGACGAGCTGACGACCGACCAGGCAGGTAACCTCGATCTGGAACGCGACCCCAAGCTGGCCTGGGCGCTGCTGCACCGGGAGATGTTCCCGGTCGACGTGAACCGCGCTGACCGCGAGGCGCTGCTGCGGGTCCCGGGCCTCGGGGTGAAGTCGGTGGACCGGATCCTCGGAGCGCGACGGCACCGCCGCCTGCGCATGGACGACCTGGCGCGGCTGCGCCTGTCGCTGGCGGCGATCGCGCCCTTCGTCGTGGCCGCCGATCATGCGCCGCGCGCCGAACTCGACAGCGCACGGCTGGCGGCGCGCCTGAGCAGGAAACCGGCGCAGCTTTCCCTGCTTTGACAGCGGATGCAGAGCATCTCGCTGGCCCATCAGGTCGATTTCGAGGGCTGGCGCAACGCCGCCCGCAGCCTGGCCGTCGGTGAGGTGCCGCCGGACTCCGTGATCTGGTCGGTGGGCGCTCCGGACGATCTGTTCGCTTCCGCCGACCCGCCGCCGGATATGCCCGCGGCGCCCGGGCCGGCTTTCTCGGTGCCGCGCCCCCTGATCGATCTGGCGCAGACGGTGATACAGGCGCGCGATCCGGAGCGCTTCGCCTTGCTCTACGGCCTGATCTGGCGGGTGCGGCACGGCGAGCGGACGATCGTGCAGGACGTCACCGACCCGATGGTGACGCGGGCGCGGCAGCTGGCTCAGTCGGTGCGACGTGATACCCACAAGATGCGCGCCTTCCTGCGCTTCCGCGCGGTGACGATGCAGGACGAGACGCGCTACGTCGCCTGGTTCGAGCCGGAGCACTTCATCGTCGAGGCCAACGCGGACTTCTTCATCCGCCGCTTCGCCACCATGGTGTTTTCGATCCTGACCCCCTACCGCAGCCTGCACTGGACCGGCCGGGAGCACGAGTTCGGTCCGGGTGCCGACCGCTCCGAGGTGCCCGACGACGACGCGCTGGAGCGCTACTGGCGAGCCTATTTCGGCGCGATCTTCAACCCGGCCCGGCTGAAGGTCTCCGCCATGACCTCGGAGATGCCGCGCAAATACTGGCGCAACCTGCCCGAGGCCGCCGCGATCCCGGAGTTGGTGCGCAGCGCCGCCGGGCGAACCCAGACCATGCTGGAGCAGCACACGATGCCCGTCATCCCCGCCGCCGCCCGCTCCTCTTCTTCACGGCCTCCTGCTTCCCGGCCAACGCCGCAGGCCGCACCTGGCGACGGCCCGGCGGGTCGGACGATCCCGGAGGCCGGTTCGATGCAGGCGCTGCGCCAGGACGCCGCCGGTTGCCGTCGCTGCCCGCTCTGGGAGCCGGCGACGCAGACCGTGTTCGGCGAGGGTCCGTCCGACGCGCGGCTGATGATGGTCGGCGAGCAGCCGGGTGACCAGGAGGACTTGGCCGGCCGCCCGTTCGTGGGCCCTGCCGGACAGATGCTCGACCGGGCCATCCTGGAGGCCGGCATCGACCGGCAGAGCGTCTACGTGACCAATGCGGTGAAGCATTTCAAGTTCGAGCCGCGCGGCAAGCGGCGCATCCACCAGAAGCCGGACCAGACCGAGGTCGTCGCCTGCGCCGGATGGCTCAGCGAGGAGCGCCGTATCGTGGCGCCGGCGCTGCTGGTGATGCTTGGCGTCACCGCCGCGCGGGCCGTGCTCGGTCGGGCGGTGACCATCTCGCGCGAGCGCGGCCGGCCGATCGCACTGGAAGGCAATCAGCAGGGGCTGGTCACGGTGCATCCCTCCTACCTGTTGCGCCTGCCCGACGAGGACGCCAAGCGCCGCGAATACGCTGCCTTCGTGGCGGACCTGAAACAGGCGCGGTCGCTGCTGGAGGCCTGACCAAGCGTATAACGCAATGTTCTTGACCGGCCCGGCGCTTTCCTCCACATGGACACCCCTAGCGCGGCCGCCTATGGGTCGCCCGGAAGGATCAGCATGCGCGACAAGGGCGATTTCCTGTTCACCTCGGAATCCGTCTCCGAGGGACATCCGGACAAGGTAGCCGACCGGATCAGCGACACCGTCCTCGATACCTACCTGCGTGCCGATCCGGAGGCGCGCGTCGCCTGCGAGACCCTGGTCACCACCAACCGGATCGTGCTGGCTGGCGAGGTGCGCGGCGCCGACACGGTGACCGGCGAGGATCTGGAGCGTGCGGTGCGCGACGCGGTGCACGACATCGGATACGACCAGAAGGGCTTCTCCTGGCGCGCGGCGGAGTTCCACAACTACCTGCACGCACAATCCGCCGACATCGCGGTGGGCGTCGACAGCGCCGGCAACAAGGACGAAGGGGCCGGCGATCAGGGCATCATGTTCGGCTTCGCCACCCGCGAGACCCCCACCCTGATGCCCGCACCTCTGTATTACGCGCATGGAATACTTCACCGCATAAACCAGCTCCGCAAGGCGGGGGATCCGCGCGGGCGCGGCCTGCTGCCCGACGCCAAGAGCCAGGTCACCCTGCACTACGTCGACGGGGTCCCGGTGAGCGCGACCAGCATCGTGATCTCGACCCAGCACGAGGAGCACCTGCCGCAGCCGGCGATCCGCGAGACACTCGGCGGCATCGTGCGCGAGGTGCTGCCGGAGGGCTGGATGTGCCCGGATGACGGGTTCTACGTGAACCCGACCGGTATCTTCGTGATCGGCGGTCCGGACGGCGATGCCGGCCTGACCGGGCGCAAGATCATCGTCGACACCTATGGCGGTGCGGCGCCCCACGGCGGCGGCGCGTTCAGCGGCAAGGATCCGACCAAGGTCGATCGTTCCGCCGCCTATGCCTGCCGCTACCTGGCCAAGAACATCGTCGCGGCCGGGCTCGCGGAACGCTGCACCCTGCAGATCTCCTACGCGATCGGCGTCTCGCACCCGCTCTCGGTCTATGTCGACCTGCACGAGACCGGGCACGACGTGGACGAGGCGCGCCTGGGCAAGGTGCTGCGCGAGGTGATGGACCTGACCCCGCGCGGCATTCGCCGCCACCTGCGCCTCAACCGGCCGATCTACGCGCAAAGCTCCGCCTACGGCCACTTCGGCCGCACGCCGGACGCGGCGCGCGACGACTTCACCTGGGAGCGTACCGACCTGGCCGAGACTTTGCGCGGCGCCTTCAACCGTTGAATGAAGCCCGACCTGTCCGGGGACAGGTCGCGGAACCGAGGGTCAAGCCGGCCGTCGCCCGGCTCTATGGCCGGCAGCGTGGCCACCCGCTGCGCCCGCGCCAGCAGCGGCTGCTGGACCTCACCCTGCCGCGGCTGCGCTTCGAGGCGCGACATGCCGCGGCACCCGCAGAGGCTTTCGGCCGGCCGCCGTCGCAACTCTGGCTCGAGGTCGGCTTCGGCGGCGGCGAGCACAGCCTGGCGCAACATGCGGTGCACCCCGACATCGGCCTGATCGCCTGCGAGGTGTTCGAGAACGGGCTCTGCTCGCTGCTGACACGGCTGGTGCCCGACGGCGCCGAGGCGACCGCCGCAGTGCCCGACATGCTGCGCCTGTGGGACGACGATGCACGCATCCTGCTGCAGGCGCTGCCGGAGGCCAGCCTGGACAGGATGTTCCTGTTGTTCCCCGACCCCTGGCCGAAGAGCCGCCACGCCAAGCGGCGCTTCGTGCACCCGCTGACTGTGCCGCTGGTCGCCAGCCGCCTGCGACCGGGCGCGGTGTGGCGGATCGCCAGCGACGACCCGACCTACCAAGACTGGGTCACCCAGGTGATGGCGACGCAGACCCAGTTCACGTCGGATCAGCCGGCGCGCCGCCGGCCGCAGGATTGGCCGCCGACCCGCTACGAGGCCAAGGCGCTCGCCGCCGGCCGCTCGCCGCTGTACTGGAGCTTCACACGCCGTCCAGGCTCTGCTCGATCATCTCCCGGACCTGAGGAAACACTCTCGCCTCGTCCACCTGGAAGTTGAAGAACGAGGCGTTCCCGGGAGCCACGTCCACCAGCAGCGGCACGTCGGGCCGGTCGGTAACCGCGTCCGGGTCGATGAAGCGCAACCGGCTCGGCGCCTCCATGTAGCGTGGCGCATCGTAGATGTGCAGGTCACCGCGATGCAGCAGATTGTCGCGGCTGCTGATCACCAGGCCGATCTTGTTGCAGACCCAGCGGTATTTCGCCAGGCTTGCGCCCCAGATCGAGACGAAGCAGCTGCAGCGGTCGGCCCAGGCCAGGCTGACGCCGACAGGCTGACCGATGGTGTCGGCGATGGTGATCGGACGTCCCTCGAAATGGCGGCGCAGATCGGCCGCCAGAACGTGCTCGATGTCGATCGGTCTGCTGCGGGCATATGACTCCGCGTGGCTTTCAATGAAATGTCCGGTGGAGATGCCACGGGCGTTGTGCCCGTCCAGCACGATGATCGCGCCGGGAAACTGCGTCGAGATGAAATCGACGAGGTTCCTGAAGAAACCGGTCAGGTCGACCAGGGTGCGGTTCTCCACGCGCAGCCCGAGCAGGATCGCGGGTGCCGCGTGCTGCCCGTCGGCCGGGAAGCAAGGCACGCGTGCGATGTGGTCCCGCACCTCCCGGTAAGCGTCGCTGGCCCGGACCCGGTCCAGGATCCGATTGCGCAGATTACGGGAGACGTGCTCGCGGGTGACGCGTACGATCATGATGCCCTGCGCGTAGGCATGTCGGATCATCGCGCGAACATCTGTCAGATCACGCAGCACGCGGTTCTTCAGGGCCGGGAACAGTTCGTCCAAGGCGCCGTACAGCTCGATGCCGTCCGACGCATTGAGCACGATCCAGTCCGGCAGCGATCTGGCTCCGCCCTCGATCAGATGATCGATGCCGCTCAGCTCGTTCCAGATCTGGTGGCCGATATGCACGCCCGGACGGCCGCGCAGCACGCTGGCGAAGCGGCCGGCGCCCCGTCGCAGGTAAGGCACCAGCTGCTCCGCCCAGATGCAGGAGTGGGTCACGAACCAGTTCGGCAGGTGGCGCGCGATCTGGCGTGCCACCGTGCGTGCGGTCTCGTCGCGGCTCACCATCAGGCCGAACGACGGGAACCACATCCCGCAGACGCGCGCGTAGTGGTCTGCCACTATGACGAAGAAGACGAGGCCGTGCCGCGAGTCGGCGAAGCGATAGGCGAAGTGGAAGTCGTCGAAGCACAAGCAGCCCTGCGCGCGCAGTTCCGTGCCGTCGACCGGGCTCGGCCACGCCAGGAAACCGTGCTCGAACACGAGCGGTAGACGATCCTGGAAGTCGTCGGCGAGTCCGGCGAGAAGATGGGTCCGGCTGATCACGCGGCGAATATTCTTCTCATCGCGGAACAGCAACGATGACGGCATCAGGTGCTCGGCGAGAAAGATGGCCGGCGGACGCAGCAACAGGTCCAGGCAGTTCACCGCAATCGCCCGCCTCGTAGTCTCATTGAGGCTGAGGAACGCAAGGCTCTCCTCGAGCAGGATCGGCTTGCATTGCCGCAGCGTGGTGTGCAGCAGGCGGTCGAGGATCGGCACCGCCTTGTGGCGGAGCAGATCGATCAGTTCGATCGTCAGCTGCTCGACGCTGTCGCCCATGTGGTGCATGCGCCAGTCCAGGAACCAAGTCGCCGTCCGGCCGTCGTCATGCAGCAGCTCAAGTAGAAACAGCGGCGCAATACCCATGTAGAGGTGCGATGCCCGCCAGCCAGGCAGGAAGGCCGGCACGACCTTCCCCTGCATCAGCAGCGGGATGGCGTCCCCATCGAGCCGCAGGTGGAAGCCGCCATCCTGCAGGAACAGCGGGTCATGCAGGACCAGAGCGTCAGCCTGGGCGGACGCTACCCTCGGCCCGCAGCCCAACCCTGGTGCAGCTCCGGGTACGCCTCGTGACCGCTTGGGCAGGCTCATGCCTCGTCGATCCCCGACGCCATGACGCGGCTGACGATGCCGAGCATGGCATCGAAGACCGGTTCCTCCTCGATGCGGAAATTGAAGAAGCGCGGTTGTCCCGGACCGGGGTTCATCAGCACCGGAGCGTCCGGCAGATCATGCACCCAGCCAGGATCGGGCATGATCATCTCGGTCGGAGCCTCCATGTTCGCGGCCGTGTGGTAGATGGCGAGATCGGGACGGTGCAGGATGTTGTCCAGGCTGGTGAGCGCGACCCCGGGCTTGTTCGCCACCCAGCGAAACTTGGCGAGACAGGCCCCCCAGATCGCGAGGAAGCCGTCGCTGATCGTGGCTAGGGCGAGGCTGTCGCTCATCGGCTGTCCGATCGTGTCGATGATGCGTATGTCGGCGGTGGCCAGTCGCTGGCGCAGCCGAAGCACCAGCCGTCGCTCCACCTGCGCCGGATGCTCCGGGGCGACGGCCTCGCCGTGGCTCTCGATCATGTCGCCTCCCGCACCGAGGCGCGCGTTGTGTCCATCGAGGATCGCGGTTGCACCCGGGAAATGCTGCGCGATCCGGGTCAGCAGGCGCACCAGCAGGCCTGCGAGATCCTCGTGGGTCCGATTCTCGACGCGCAGCCCGATCATGATGACCGGCCTGCACCGGTGCTCCGTCCACCGGGCTCGGCGATTGCATCACGCCTTCCGATGCTCGCGCGACTCGCTGCTGAAAGTCGTCCAGAACCAGATCCCACTCGATCCGCCGGGGATCGATCGGAATCGGCCGGTCGTCCTGGCACGAGTTGAGCGTCAGCATCCCGGGAGGATCCTGTGCGGCGAGCGTCAGCGGATCGGCGATGAGCTCCTGCTGCACGATCTGCGCGATCCTGAAGCTGACCGTCGGGCTGAGCTGAAGCAAGGCGCTCGCGGCCGGGAACATGAGCGGCAGCGCATCGAACAGCACCGAGCGGAATAGCGGGCCGAGGATGTGCAGCACCTGCTTGCGGAAGCGCTGCGCATCCACCAACCCCAGCTGCTGGATGCAGTCGCCAAGAAAACGCCCCTCGGTGTTCAGGATCCTCATCCCGAATTCCGTATCCGAGCAGAGCTGCAGGATTGGATAGGAGGCGAGCCCGTTGAACAAGGTCTCCGCCAGCCAGCCGGTCATGAAGCCACTGACGATCGGTCCGGCATTCTCACGCAACGCTTGATAGACCCCACGGATTGGTGTCTTCCAGTGTCCGTGGGTGAAGATGGCGGCGTCGCGGATCAGGACGGGTTCGACTACGCTAGCCATGGCGGATGATGCTCCCTCCTGAAGCCGCGTCTGCCGATCAAGTTCTATACCTGTTCCGAATCGAGTCCAGTCTGGTAAAACGCGGGCTGTCTTCGATCCGCCCGACTGATCCTCGATGCGGCGATCTATGACTGCGTAAATCCGATCAGCCTCAAAGATGAGACTGATCTCGTCACGCGAGGAGCGCCGTGATGTCATTGACACGCGCTTCGTGCGCATCGGTTGCGATCGCCGTGGCTTCCGTGTTGGTGTAGGGATCTTCAGCATCCGCCATGCTTTTCAGGACGGACACTTGATCGCGACGGAGTTCCGCGTGTTCGCCTACAAGCAACTGATCCCCGATCCAGTGTTCCAGTGCGACCGTTTCTGGTATCTCCGCGTCAGCGACAGGAACGCGGTGATGCTCAAGCACCTGAGCGGCGCGCCGATTGAATACTTCGCTGGAAGCTGGTTCCCGGTCTTCGTCTATACCGGCCTAGAAACGGTATACCTGCTCGCCTTGGAGGCGGATGGAATGCGGGCGACTTGGCTGCTCTCGCCGGACGGCAGGCGGCTGGGCGACAAGATCACGGACCTGACGTCGGATCAGCAGGAACTGCTTCGCCGGGCGATCTCGTCTCGTGGCCCCGCAACCGTCGACTGGCTGGTCGGCGACGGCATGCAGCTCATCGAGCCGCTCCTGCTCCGCGACATATTGAGCCTGGCTGCTGGCTCGCCCGGCGTCCCCGCCGCCTCAGCCGCCGCACCGCAAAAGACCATGGCTATGCTGGGCGCACCGAATGGACTGCGGCCGTTTCTGCGGTTCCGGCCCGGAGAGCGGAACCTGTTGCTTCAGGAGGGCTGGAACGTCGAGGACGAAGTCTGTCGCGCTACCGGCTCGCTCAGCACGGCGCATGGCGACGTGATCCCTGCGGCAGCATGCCATCTGCTGACGATATCGCTGCTGCCGACGGCTTCGGACCTGGAACCGATCGAACTCGGGATCGAGGTCAACAGCCGATCCGTCGGCGAGGTGCGACTCGACCCGGAGTGGCAGCGCGAGGGAGCCGATCTTGCCTTTTGGTTAGCGCCGGAGCTGATCAACGGCAAGCCGATCGAGATCGCGTTCAGGCACTCGGGGGACTTTCTGTTGGAGTCCCTGAAGATCGAGCAGGGACACGCTCTGGTTGAAGAGCCTCTGACGCCGGAGGAGCTCATGCTGCATTTCGAGAACATCGGCGACAACTGCGAGTTCGGCTTAGTGCAGCGGCACTTCAAGGCTGATCCGGTCGGCCTGCTTCGTTTCGCCGGCCTTCGCACTCCACGTCGTCTGATCCGCTTCCTCGAGGAGAGGTTCGGCCGGTTCGGTGACCCGGGCACCCTCGGGGTCCGCGTCATCGGCGGCGAATACTGGATCACTGACGACATCTATGGCATCTCCTACCACACGTTCCGGTACCAGCGCGAAGTCGCGGCGGAGGAAGTGATACGTGAGAACGAGGTCAAGACCACCTATCTGAAGCGGAAGTTCGTCGAAGATCTCGGGGATGGCGACAAGATCATGGTCTACAAGCGCGTCGTGACCGACGACGTGCACGAGATCATCGCGCTGCACGCGGCACTAAACAGTTTCGGTACTGTAAACAAGCTGCTCTGGGTGACGCAGGCGGACGGGCAGCATGTGCCCGGGGATGTTGAGTGGGTGGGAGACCGGCTGCTCAGGGGCTATGTCGGCACGATCTCGTTGACCAACGCGCATCACTACGACGCCGATGTGTGGCTGCGGCTATGTCGGAACGCACTCGCGTCGTTCAGCGCGGCTAGTCTGAGAACGCGATGAGATTGGACGCGGCAGTCTCTCCTCTGCACCATGGCCGAGGATCGAGTGGCCGCACGAGATCGATCACCTGATGTGGACGACCTCCGATGGATCAGGATAGGATCCGTGCGGAACTGATCCACAAGATCTGGCGCGGCGTTGATCCGCTCGCGACCTTTCCGAAAGATCTGTTCGCCGTGGACATGCAGGGCTGGAACTCTGGGCGTCCCTATCTAGGCGACACGTCCGTCCATCGTGGTCGAGATCGGCGTGTGGAAGGGTGGATCCACCACCACGATGGCCAACCGGCTCAAGGAGCTTCAGCTGGATGCGGTCGTGATCGCCGTCAACACCTGGCTGGGTTCTTGGGAGCATTGGCTGCAGAACGATTGGTTCAGCTGGCTCTGCGTGGAGCATGGCCATCCGCAGCTCTACAGTAAGTTCATGGTGAACGTCGTCGCGGCTCAGGTCCACGGCTAAGTCCTTCCCCTTCCCATCGACTCGGTCAACGCGGCGAACCTGCTGAAGCGTCTGAACGTGCGGTCGAACATCGTCCGTATCGATGGCGGACATGATTACCATGCAGTCAGCAGCGACTTGCAGCACTGGTGGGAGATCATGCCGGCAGGCGGCGTGCTGATCAATGACGACTACTTCGTCGGTTGGGCTTGGGTGGATGTCAAGCGCGCGATCGACGATGTTCTTCGGGTTCATCCGCACACTGACTTTCGGCGCGCGTCGGGAAAAAGCCGGGTAACTAAACTGTAGCCGACGGCGCACTACCACCGTGCCCAGACCCTGTTGACCTTATCATAGATGAACGTCAGCGGCGTC
>CAXTNV010000001.1:44447-70686 GCA_964245755.1 uncultured Acetobacteraceae bacterium
CTACCACCGTGCCCAGACCCTGTTGACCTTATCATAGATGAACGTCAGCGGCGTCGACGGCGACATGCCGGAGGGCGCGCCGACCACCCTGATCCCGGCTTGGTCCGGACGCGGCCTGACGGTCAGGCTGTCAATGCTGCACTCCGACGTGACGTGACTAACCTGTCCCTGGAAGGGATCAGCCGGCAGGTTCCACTCGAAGGCAGCGATCCGGCCGACGCAGTGCAGAATGGTCCCGTTCGACTTGGCAGGCGCGGTGGCGCTCCGGCCATCGGCCGCGGCATCCGTCGTGCCGATGCTGCTGTCGCTCGGCGCCCGGAGCAGCAGGTTGCCCGAGACCGAGTTCAAGGCAGACATGCCGTTCACGCTGTTGGCCGTCACGTTGTTGTAGCCGCCGCTCCTGTCGATGATGTCGCCGGCACCGTTCACCATGTTTCCGGTAATGCCGTTGGAGACGCTGCCGGGACCGTCCAGCAGCACGTAAGGTCCATTGATGGTCACGACGGTATTGTCGTCGATCTTCACCGCCGACGAGTTGGTCAGGTGCACGAACTGCTCCCGCCCGTCGAAGGCTCCGCCGTTGCCGCCGTTGACGTTGTTGTGGTGGATGACGCTGGTGCCGGCGCGGTTCAGGTCGATGCAGGTCCACGGCGTCGAGTCGTGGCTGGTATCGGGCCAGCGCCACAGCAGGCTGTCGCTCAAGCTCACCCCGACGCCGGCGGCCTGGACGTCCTTCCTGATCGCGTTGACGTGGCTGTTGGTGATCTCGAGAAGTTCGGGAACATACCGAGGGTTGGCGAGCCCGTCGGTCCAGCTGACGCCGTAGTTGCCGGCGATCGCGAAGACGTTCGTGGCAAGCACACCTTGCACGTAGCCGCTCACCAGGATGCCGATATTGCCGCCCTGGAACTTGCTGTTCGAGATTGTCGTGTCGACCGCGTAGCGGGCCCCTACGCCCCTGATCACCAGCCCGTTCGCGTTCTCCGGCGGAAAACCTGCCACTGTGTGGACGTGATCGATGACCGCGTTGTCGGTCGAGGTCAGGACGATGCCGTCTGCCCATGAGCCGGGATAGCTGTCGCTCGTCGTGTCGACGTCCCTCACCACGATGGCGCCCGAGACGGCGCCCGTCTCGGTGACCGCGAGAGCGGTGTGCGCCGCGACATTAGAGCCCGTGCGATTGATCGTGAGGCCGGTGACGGATGCTGCCGAAGCCGGGCCCAGGGTAATCGCGACGCCGTCGATGCCAGGCGCGAAGCTCAGGGTGGTGAGACCGGCTCCGTCTCCCGCCACCGCGATGCTTCTTCCGGCGGAAGTGGACAGTCCCAGGCTCTCTCCCAGATGGCAGGTGCCGCTCGGGATGTAGATCCTGGCGCGGGTGGCGTTCGAGATGGCGGCGCTGGCGGCCCGCAGGAAGGCGGCGGAGTCGTCCGTCGTTCCGTCGCATCTCGCGCCGTAGTCGCGCACGTTGACGAGGTCAGGGACACGATCCGCCGACGGCCTCGCGCCGGTTGTGGTCGGCGTCGCGATCGCGGTAACGAACAGGATGGCGTTCACGCGCAGGCGGCGCTTCCCCGCCACCGCGCGCGCCGACATCAGGTTTCGAAGCTGATCCCGGTGAGACGTTCGGAGATCGTCCAAAGGCGGGTGCCGATCGCGGGATCCGCGGCCTGCGGCATGATGCGCGATGCACCCGGGGCGCCGCGGGTCTCTCCGAGTCCGGTCGGGCCGTAATAGGCTCCGCCTCTCGCCTGGGGCGCCATCGCCGCGAAAAGCGATGGCAGGGCGCCATCGCGCGCCGACTGCGCCAGCAGCCCGAACGCCGTCGCCATCACCCGCTGCTTGAGCCCCGGCGCGGCGCTGCCGGTGCTGTTGGCGATGATTTCGGTGCGGGCCCAGCCCGGATGAGCCGCCAGGCTGATCAGGTTCCAGCGGTTCTGCACCGCGCGGCGCTGCAACTCGATGGCGAAGATCAGCATGGCGAGCTTGCTGCGGCCATATGCCTTGAATGGGCTGTAGGCGCGCTCCGACTGCAGGTCGTCCAGCTCGAGGCTGGCGCGGCGATGCGCCAGGCTGGCCACGTCAACCACACGGCCGCCGCCCCCAGCCTTGTCGACGCCTCCCTTGCACAGCGCGTCCTTCAGCCGTGCGGTCAGGGCGAAGTGACCGAGATAGTTCACGCCGATCTGCCGCTCGAAGCCATCCTCGGTCACCTCGCGGCTGGGCATCCCCATCACCCCGGCATTGTTGACCAGGATGTCGATCACGCCCCCATGCGCCTCGCTGACGGTGGTCGCGAACTTGGCCACCGAGGCGAGGCTGCCGAGATCGAGCATCTCGAAGCGCGCCCGTGCTGCAGGGAGGCTGCGCTGCAGGCGTGTCAGCGCCTGTGCGCCCTTGCCCGGATTCCGGCCGGCGAGGATCGTGGTGGCGCCGCGTCGCGCCAGGCCCAGGGCGGTCTCGTAGCCGAGGCCACCGGTTGCCCCGGTGACGATCGCGACCTTGCCCTCGAGGCTGGGCGCGTCGCCCAGGCTCCAGCCATCTTTCACTGCGGTGCCAGCCATGGTTTCCCTCATACCCTGAGGGCGAACATTGGTCGCCTCCGGGCGATTGCGCAAACGCCGGCGGTCTCGGCGCGCGACCGCGCTGGCGCGGGAAGGGCTGGCGGTCGTCATCGACGACGCGTCCCGACCGCCGCGAGCGCCGGGAGGCCCGCTGGCCGGCACCCGCCCGGCGGTAGCCGGTCATTAACGAGTTTCAATTAAAAGGGGCGTTCTCGTCCCGCAGAGTACTAGGAATGTTCCGTATCATCGGATGCGTCACGCAACAGCACGATCTGCGCCTGGTGGTACTGGCGGCGTGCATCTGCGTCCTGGCGTGCTTCACGACCCTCAGCCTGGTCTCGCGTGCGCAGGCAACACGGGACGCGTCATGGACCTGGCTGGCCGCAGCCGCCGCCCTGTTCGGTTGTGGCGTGTGGTCGCTGCACTTCGTCGCGATGCTTGCCTTCATGCCAGGCATGCCGATCTCCTACGACATCGGGACGACGATGTTGTCGGCGGCAATTGCCGTGGTCGGCACGCTGCTGGCCCTGCTGTGCTGGCGGCTGATACGGATCGGATGGCTCGGTCTGGGTCTCGGCGGCCTTCTGCTCGGCTTCACCGTCGCGGCGATGCACTATTGCGGCGTCGCGGCGATGCGGATGCCCGCGGGATATCGCGTCGATCACCAGCAGGTGCTGGCCTCGATCGTGGTCGGCGTCGGCTTTGCCACGCTGGCGCTGGCCCGCTCGGCCACGCTGGCCTTACTACGGCGGCGCATCGAGGTGTCCGGATGGCTTGGACTGTGCGTCTGCGGCGTGCATTTCACCGGCATGAGCGCGCTGAGCATCGGTTTCGGCGATCCGGTGGCTCAGCAAGGTGCTGTCCTCGGGTCGGGATCGCTCGCCATCGCCGTCGGCTCAGTCAGCCTGGCGATCCTGGCTGTAAGCCTGGCAGCCACGCTGATGGAACAGCACCTCTCGCAGCGCGCCGTGCTCGAGCTCAGGCGCATGCAGCTCTTGAGCGACATCTCGCAGGAGGTGCTGATCATCGAGCGCGCCGGTGTCATCCTGCAGATCAACACCGCCGGCAGCCGCCTGTTCGGTATCCCGGTCGAGCAGCTCGTCGGGCGGGAGCTGCTGGATCTCGTCGCGACAGCCGATCGCCCCACGGTGCTGAGACGCCTCGGCGATCTGCGCCACGATGACGGCCCGGATGAGATCCAACTTTGCACCACCGCCGGCGCCCATGTCGCGGTGGAGCTGTCCTGCAGCTCGATCGACTATGAAGGCAGGATGGCGACGGCGATCGCGTTTCGCGACCTGTCGGACCGCAGGCGCGACGAGGCGAGGATCCGCCATCTCGCGCATCACGACGCGCTGACCGACCTGCCCAATCGGTCTCTGCTGCAGGAGCGCCTGACCCACGCGCTGGATGCGGCGATCCGGTCGGAAGCGGACTTGGCCCTGCTCTACATCGATCTCGACCGCTTCAAGCCGGTCAACGATCTGCTCGGTCACGGCGGCGGCGACGCGCTGCTGATCCAGGTGGCGAAGCGGCTGCAGGCGGAGTTGCGGCCTACCGACACCCTCGCCCGGGTAGGCGGGGACGAGTTCGTCATCGTGATGAGCGGGGAACATGCGGCCGCGGCGGCAAGCCTCGCGCAACGGCTGATCGACGCGATCGCGCAGCCTTTCGACGTCGCGGGAAACCAGGTCGAGATCGGGGCCTCCATCGGGATCGCGTGCTTCTCCGGAGAGTGCAGCAGCCGGGACACATTGATGCACGCCGCGGACACGGCGCTGTATCGCGCCAAGCAGGAGGGGCGCGGCACGTTCCGCTGCTTCGAGGTCGCCATGGAGGAGAAGCTGCAGGGGCGCCGACAGCTCGAGCAGGACCTGCGGCACGCGGTCGATCGCGGCGAGTTCGAGCTCTACTACCAACCCCTGCTCAGCTGCACGACTGACGAGGTGGAAGGTTACGAGGCCCTGCTGCGTTGGCATCACCCGAAACGCGGGCTGGTGCCGCCGATGGAGTTCATTCCGTTGGCCGAGGAGACCGGGCTGATCGTGAAGATCAGCCAGTGGGTCCTCCATGCGGCCTGCGAGGCGGCAGCGGGATGGGACCGGCCGCATCGGGTCGCGGTGAACATCTCTCCGGTCCAGTTCCGGCAGTCCGGTCTGCCGCAGATGGTGTCCGAGACCCTCGCCTGCACCGGCCTGCTGCCAAGCCGGTTGGAGATCGAGGTCACTGAGGGCGTGCTGGTGGAGGACACGGCAGGCACGATCGAGATCCTTTCGGCGCTGCGCGCACTGGGCGTGCGTCTCGCGCTCGACGATTTCGGCATCGGCTACTCGAGCCTCAGCTACCTGCGCTCCTTCAGGTTCGACAAGCTGAAGATCGACCGGTCCTTCATCCAGGGGCTGGAGAGTGGCGGGGAGGCGACGATGATCGTCCGCACGATCATCGGCCTCGCGCACGATCTCGGCCTGTCGATCGTCGCCGAGGGTGTCGAGACCAAGGCGCAGCTGGAGTTGATACGGGGTCACAGGTGCGACCAGATGCAGGGCTACCTGCTGGGTCGTCCGAGGCCGATGAGTGATCCGGCCGCGCGGCGGCGGGCGGAGATGCAGCGCTTCTCCGCCCGTGCCGATGCTCTCGTGCCATGCGGTGTCGACGAGCATCGCCGCAAGGCTGGTTGATCGGCGCGGCCTGACTCACGATCCCGAACTTCGGCGCTCCAGCAGATCGCGCGCCGTGGCGGCATCGGTGACGAACGACGTGGCGTGGCCGCCGAGCAGGGTCGCGTGGATCGCCTCCAGTTTACCGGCGCCGCAGGCGACGCAGAGCCGGTCGGGGATGCGGTCGAGCTGCTCGACCGTCAGGCCGATCATCCTGTCATCGAGCGCATCGATCACGGCCCTTCCCGCGGCGTCGATGAAGCGCCCCGCCAGCACGGGGGTGGCGCCGCGACGGATGTAGGGGGCGGCGTCCGCATACCCCACGTAGCCGCTCAGGAAGGCGGTGCTGGACGGCTTCACGCTGCCGACGCCGAATACCAGCCGGTTGCAGGTCGCAAGGATGCGGAACTCCTCGCGCAGCGTCGGCTCGCGCATCAGCATACGCTGCACCTGCGGCTGCGAAACCACGCCCGGGGCGTGGATGTAGACGCAGCGACCGCCGGTGCGGCTGGCGATGTTCGAGGTGCAGAGCTCGGCCGACATCTCGTAGGTGCCCACGAAAGAGCCCGTCACCTGGACCACCGTGAGCCCCGGCAATGGCCGCGGCGGAAGCGCGTTGGCGAGCGCCAGCACGGTCAGACCCCAGGACACGCCCAGCACGTCGTCGGCTTTCAGACGCGAGGCCAGCAGCCGGGCACCGGCACGACCGACGCGCTGGTAATCCGGCTGACGCCCGCCATCGTCCGGCACCACCGCGCAGCCCTCGAGCCCGTAGCGCTCGGCCAGCCGGCGCGACAGCCGCACCGATTGCAGATGGTCCGGCGACACTGCGATGCTGACCACGCCGCGCTCGCGCGCCTGCTGCAGCAGGTTGATCACGCTGCCGCGCGAGGTGCCGAACCGGCCGGAGATTTCCTCCTGGGTCAGGCCCTCCTCGTAGTAGAGCCACGCGGCCCACACCACCGGGTCGCCGTCGAACTCGGGCGGCATGGCACTGCCGCCGCGCCGAATACGGCCGCCCCGCGAGCCCGGCATCCGCCCTCCCGAACTTTTGTCGGTTTCATTTGACATAAGTCAGACAGTATCCTACGGATCCCGTCAATCAGTACGGCCACAAGGCCACGACGTCCAAGGGAGGACGATGCTTGCAGAGCCTCTGGTCGGATGCCGAAGCGGAGCGGCTGGTGCGGCATTACGATGCGCTGGGCGTGAACCGGGACCTCGCACTGCGCACCTATACCTCGCGCCTGCTCGGCCAGGTGCCGCGGCTGGTCATGCATGGCGGCGGCAACACCTCGGTCAAGACGCGCCTGCCCGATCTGTTCGGTGAAATGGTGGACGTACTCTGCGTCAAGGGCAGCGGGCGCGACTTGGCCACGATCGAGCCGGACGGCCATCCGGCGGTACGGCTGCAGCCACTGTTCCGGCTGCGCGTGCTCGACCGTCTGTCCGACGAGGACATGGTCAACGCGCAGCGCCAGAACCTGCTCGACACGGCGGCGCCGAACCCGTCGGTGGAGACGCTGCTGCACGCCTATCTGCCGCACAAGTTCATCGACCACACGCACTCGGTCACGTCGACCGCGATCGCCTGCCTCCCGAACTCCGAGGCCGTCTGCCGACGGATCTACGGCGACCGCGTCGGCTTCGTGCCTTACATCATGCCGGGCTTCGCGCTGGCCAAGAAGGCGGCCGCCGTCTACGAGCGCGCGCCGCAGGTGCAGGGCCTGCTGCTCGGCAAGCACGGGATCTTCACCTTCGCCGACACGGCGCGCGGCGCCTACGAGCTGATGATCGAGTTCGTGACCCTGGCGGAGGAGTTCATCGACGAGCAGGGACGCGAGCCGGCGTCGCTGCATCCTGTCTCGCTTCCCGCCGCGCTCGCCTCGTTCGAGGTGGTGCTGCCGACGCTGCGCGGCGTACTCGGCAAGCATTCGGCCGAGGGTGCCGCGCACTGGCTGCTGGCGCCGCGCAGCGACGCCCGGATCCGGCGCTTCGTGGACGGGCAAGGGCTCGACGACTACGCCGCCCGCGGGGTGGCGACGCCTGAGCAGGTGATCCGGATCAAGCAGCGCCCGGTGATCCTGCCCGCACCCGAGGAGGGCGAGCTCGCCGGCTGGACCGAGACGGTGGACCGCGCGGTCTCGGGCTTCATCGACAGCTATCGCGACTACTTCGCGCGCCATGACCGGCGCGTCGGCGGCGGGCGGCGGGCGCTCGATGCGATCCCGCGCGTGCTCGCGATCCGTGGCCTCGGCATCGTCGGCGTCGGACGCACGGCTGCGGAGGCGGCGATCTCGGCCGATGTCGCCGAGGCGTGGCTGGAGGCGGTGGGCGACGCCGACCGCATCGGCCGCTTCACCTCGATCACCGAGGCCGAACATTTCGACATGGAGTACTGGTCGCTTGAGCAGGCCAAGCTCGGACGCGCCGTGCCGAAGCGCCTCGCCGGCCGGGTTACCGTCGTGACCGGTGCCGCCGGCGCGATCGGCGCGGCCACGGCGCGTGCATTCGCCGCCGAAGGTGCGGCGGTGGTGCTGCTTGACCTCGACGGCGCTTCGCTCGAAGCGACCGCCGCCGCCATCGCGGGCGCGTTCGCACTGCGCTGCGACGTCACCGACGCAGGCTCGGTGGCCGCCGCCTTCGCCGCCGCCGCCCGCCGTTTCGGCGGCATCGACATCGTGGTGTCGAACGCGGGCGCGGCGCAGGACGGCATGATCGCGGAACTCGACGACGCGCTGCTGCGACACTCCTTCGAACTCAACTTCTTCGGGCATCAATACGTGGCGCGCGAGGCCATCCGCATCATGCGGCAGCAGAAGCTCGGCGGCGCGCTGCTGTTCAACGTCTCGAAGCAGGCGATCAATCCGGGACCGGGGTTCGGCGCCTACGGCACCGCGAAGGCGGCGCTGCTGGCACTGGTGCGGCAGTACGCGCTGGAGCACGGCGCGGAGGGCATACGGGCAAATGCCGTGAACGCGGACCGCATCCGCTCCGGCCTGCTGACCGACGAGATGATCCAGACCCGCGCCGGGGCGCGCGGCCTCTCGGAGGCCGACTACATGACGGGAAACCTGCTCCGCTCCGAGGTGCGCGCGCAGCACGTTGCCGACGCCTTCATCGCCTCGGCGCTGCTGGACAGGACCACCGGCAACGTCATCACCGTCGACGGCGGCAACGTGGCCGCCATGCTGCGCTGAGACCGCGGAGGAACGGCGGCAGCGGACGGCGCCGTCGGGCAAGAACAAGAGGGGGAATTACGACATGACCACCGGACCGGCCGCAGCGAGTGAGTTGGGACGTCGCACGCTGTTGAAGGGGCTGGGTTCGCTCGGGGTTGCGAGCGTGCTGGCCGCGCCCTCGATCGTGCGCGCGCAGACCGGTCCGATGGCGGGCAAGTCGATCCACCTGTCGATCCTAGGCATCGCCGGCTGGACGCCGAGCCGCCTCGGCGTCGACCTCGCGCCGGAATTCGTCAAGTATGCCAAGAGCCGGCACGGCTACGACGTCAGCTTCTCCTACGCGGAGGCGCCGTTCGCGCAGCTGTTCCAGAAGGCCGCCACCTCGCTGGCGACGCGCAGCCAGGACTACAACGTCATCATCTCGGACAGCCAGTGGCTCGGCGCCCTGGCGCAGCCGAAATGGATCCTACCGCTCGACCGCGTGATCCGGCAGCGCAAGGCGCTCGACGTGGACTGGTACGCCCCGGTGGTGCGCACCGCCTACCAGATCTATCCCGATGGCTCGCCGCATCGCTGGGGCTTTCCCCAGGAGGGCGACACGATGGCCCTGTACATACGCGAGGACCTGCTGCGCGCACCCGGCGAGGCAGAGGCGTTCCAGCATCGCTACGGCCGCGCGCTGCCGCAGAGCTGGGAAGACTTCGAGAGACTCTCCTATGCGGACTTCCTCAAGCTGATCGAGTTCTT
Source organism: uncultured Acetobacteraceae bacterium (assembly GCA_964245755.1). GTDB lineage: Bacteria > Pseudomonadota > Alphaproteobacteria > Acetobacterales > Acetobacteraceae > Lichenicoccus. The sequence goes on from CAXTNV010000001.1 coordinate 53,598, forward strand.
CAATCGGCCGGAGAAGGGCTTCAACGGGCACGGCTCGCAATTCTCGCGCGAGTACGACTTCATCAGCGACCCGGTGATGTCGCTGATGCGTTCGCAGGGCGGCGACATCTGGAACGCCTCGACCGGCCAGATCGAGGGCATCTACGACACCTCCGGCAACGCGAGGGCGCTGCAGCAGTACAAGGACCAGCTGAAGTTCGCCCCGCAGGGCGGGGTCAATTACGGCATTGCCGAGCTGATCGACGCCTTCACCCAGGGTAAGATCTTCTCCGCATTGCAGTGGGCCGCACTGGGACCAGCGATGATCACCGACTCGCTCAAGGGGAAGGTGATCGTCGTGCCGCCGCCGGGGTTCCCGGATGCGAGCGGCAAGCTGGTGCGCAACTACATCATCGGCGGCCAGCCCTGGGTGCTGAACGCCTTCAACGACCATGATCGGCAGGAAGCGGCGCTCGACTTCATGGAATGGTGGTACAGCGCCGAGACCAGCCTCGCCTTCGCCCGCCACGGCGGCAACCCGTGCGACAGGGCGACGCTGACCCGGCCGGACTTCGACACGATCCAGCCCTGGTATCGCACCTACAAGTACATGCTCGGCAACAGCAGCGACTTCTGGCACGACCCGGCGTATGCCGACCTGCTCTCGACGCAGCAGCAGGCGTTCACCGCCTTCGCGACCGGCCAGGTGCGCGACCCGATGGCGGCGCTGCGCTACACTGCCTGCCGGCAGCAGAAGATCCTGTTCGACGCCGGCACCGCAACCAAGGGGCCGAGTTCCGCCTGCGCCGGCATCCGGCTCTAGCGGATGGTGGCGGCCGGCCTCGCCATCGCGGAGCCGCCCGTGGCCGGCAGGCCGGCCGGCCGCCTGCGCGGGATCCTGAACAGCCGACGCGTGCTGCCGACGCTGCTGCTGATGCCGGTGCTGGTGTTCTTCATCATCTGGAACACGATCCCGACGCTGTGGCTGATGGGGCTGAGCTTCTATCGCTACTCGTTCACCAGCGGCCGGCCGCCGATCTTCGCCGGGCTGTACAATTTCAGCAGCATCCTGGACGACAGCGAGGTGTGGTTCGGTCTGAGCCGCACCTTCCTGTTCGTGCTCTGCGCGGTCGGCATCGAGACCGCGCTGGGGCTGCTGCTCGGCCTGCTGTTCTGGAACAGCCAGAAGCTGCCGGGACGCCGCCTCGCACTCACCCTGCTGTTCGCGCCGATGGTGCTCACCCCGGTCGCGTCCGGCACGTTCTGGCGCCTGATCTACGACCCGACCTTCGGCATCCTGGACAACATCCTGCGCGGCCTCGGCCTACCCAGCCTGAATTTCCTCGGCGACGCGCATCTCGCGTTCGGCGCGGTGCTCGCCGTCGACATCTGGATGTGGACGCCGTTTATGGTGCTGATGACGCTGGCGGCCCTTGCCTCGGTGCCGAAGGCGGAGCTGGAAGCCGCCGCGGTGGACCGGCTCGGGCCGCTGCAGCGGCTGCGCCTGGTGATCCTCTACCATGGCAAGTTCATCCTGATGCTTGGCATCCTGCTGCGCACCATCGACGCCTTCAAGACGCTGGACCTGGTGTACGACATGACCTTCGGCGGTCCGGGCAACACCACCGAGCTGATCGCGGTGACGCTGTATCGGCGCGCTTTCCAGGTGTTCAACATGGGCTGGTCGTCGGCACTCGCGGTGGTGCTGCTGCTGATCTCGATCGCCTTCACCGCCACCTTCATCTTCGTGCTGCACTCGCGCGACCGGCTGCGGGCCGACGAGGAGGCGACGTGATGAACTGGCGCACGCATCTCTACCACGCGACGCTGTGGCTGGTGGCGCTGGTGTTCTTCGCTCCCGTCGCCTGGATCATCCTGTGCTCGTTCAAGACGCAGTCGCAGATCCTGGCGGTGCCGCCGCTGCTGCTGTTCCGGCCGACACTCGACAACTACGCCCGCGTGCTGTCGAACCCCGGCCTGCTGCACGAGCTGCTGAACAGCCTGCTGCTGTCCGCAAGTTCGGTCTGCATCGCGGTCGCGGTGTCGTTCCTGGCCGCGTTCTCGTTCTCGCGCTTCCGTCCGCGCGGCACCGACTTCCTGATGTTCCTGCTGCTGTCGATACGCATGCTGCCGGGATCGGCGGCGATCCTGCCGGTCTACCTGATGTACGTGGGCTTCGGCTGGAAGGACAACTACCTGGCGATGATCCTGTTCTACGCCATGTTCTCGATCCCGTTCTCGGTGTGGATCCTGAAAGGCTTCATCGACGGCGTCTCGGTGCGCTTCGACGAGACCGGGCTGGTCAGCGGCGCGAGCTGGTTCGGCATCCTGACGCGGCTGATCTTCCCGCAGGTGCTGCCCGGCATCGTCGCGGCGCTGATCTTCAACTTCATCTTCGTGTGGAACGAGTTCCTGTTCAACTACGTGATTGGCGGCCCGAACACCGCCAACATCCCGAACGCGCTGGCGAGCGGGATGTACTCGGGCGGCAGCACCGACTGGACCTTCGTCTCGGCGCTGACCACGCTCTACATCATCCCGCCGATCGCCATCGTCTACCTGTTCCAGCGCTACCTGCTGGTCGGCATGACGTTCGGCACCGTGCGCGGCGAGGTCTGAGATGCGCCCGCTGGTGCCGCGCGCGGAGCTGACGCTGATATCGGCGATGGCGGCGGGCTTCCTGCTGATCCTGCAGCCCTGGAGCTTCGGCGGCTACCGGATCGGGCTGATCCTGGTGCTGGCGGCGACGGTGCTGAACATCGCGGTCGGCAACCTGCCGCGCGACGCGGCACCGCTGCGCGCCGGGCTGCTCGCAGCCGGCCTGCTGCTGATCCTGGCGGCGGTGTTCGGGATCGGCATCGCCCTGGTGCCGATGCTCGCGCGGATGGGGCAGTCCGCGTGAACGACGGCCGCCCGAGCGCGGTGCGCTTCGAGGGCGTGATCCGGCGCTACGGGCGCACCACCGCGCTCGACGGGATCGACCTGTCGATCGCCGCACGCAGCCTGACGGTGCTGTGCGGACCGCCGCGCAGCGGCAAGTCGGTGCTGCTGCGCCTGCTGGTCGGGCTGGAGCGGCCCGATTCCGGGCGGATCCTGATCGACGGCCGCGACGTGACGGCGCTGCCTCCGGCGCAGCGGCCGATCGGCTACGTGCCGCAATCCTTCGCCCTGTTCCCGCACATGAGCGTGCGCGACAACGTGGCGTATCCGCTGCGCCAGCGCGGGCTCGGGCGCGCCGAGATCGACCGGCGCATCGGCCCGGTCGCCGAGATCCTGCGCATCACCTCCAAGCTGCAGCAGAGGCCGAGCCAGCTCAGCGGCGGCGAGAAGCAGCGCACGGCGATCGCGCGCGGCGTGCTGCAGGAGGCAAGCATCTTCGCGCTCGACGACCCGCTGGTCGGCCTCGACTTCAAGCTGCGCGAGAGCCTGATGGACGAGCTGCGCGACATGCAGGCGGCACTCGCCGCGACCTTCGTCTACTGCACCTCGGACTCGCTGGAGGCGCTGACGATGGCCGAGCAGCTCGCGGTGCTGGACCGCGGCCGGCTGATCGAGGCCGGCATCGCCGAGCGGATCTACCACGAGCCGCAGCGGCTGCGCAGCGCCGAGCTGATCGGCTTTCCCCGCTGCAACATCCTGTACGGCAGCAGGGGCAACCGGCACTGCGAGACGGCGCTGGGCACGATCGCGCTGGACGACGACGCGGCGTCGGACGCGACCGGCAACGCCGCGGTGGCGGTGCGCCCGGAGCACGTGGCGCTGGGCGATCCGACCGAGCCGGAGCACGGCACGCTCACCGGCCGCGGACGCGTCCTGCTGATGGAGAACCTGGGCGCCGAAAGCGTCGTGCATCTCGAGGTGCGTCGCGACGGCGCGGTGACGGTGCTGGTCGCCGCACCCCCCACCGACCTCGTCGCGGGTGTCGCGCTCGGCGCGGAGCTGGGCTGGCGCGTCCGGCCGGAGCGGATGGTGGTGTTCGACCGCCTCTCCGGCCTGCGGCTCGGCGTCGGCAGGGCGGTGGCCTATGCCTGACATCGTGATCGAGAACCTGACCCGGCGCTTCGGCGGCACGGCCGCGGTGGACGCCATCTCCGCGACCTTCGCCGAGGGCAGCGTCACCTGCCTGCTGGGGCCGTCCGGCTGCGGCAAGACCACGCTGATGCGCATGATCGCCGGGCTGGAGACGCCGAGTTCCGGCCGCATCCGGTTCGGCGAACGCGACGTCACCCGGCTCAGTCCCGGCCGGCGCAACGTGGCGATGGTGTTCCAGTATCCGGTGATGTACCGCACCCTGTCGGTGGAGCAGAACATCGCGCTGGCCATGCAGCACGACGGCACGACGCCGGACGTGCGCCGGCAGCGCCTCGACGAGGTACTGGCGGTGCTCGGGCTGGAGTCGCAGCGCAGCTGGCGGATCGACCGGCTCGACAGCGGCACGCGCCAGCGCGTCGCCGTGGGACGCGCGATCGCGCGCAGCTGCGACGTGATCCTGTTCGACGAGCCGACCACCAACGTCGAGGTCCACGCCAAGCTCGAGCTGATCCGCGCCTTCAACCTGTTCCGGACGCGCATGCGACAGACCATCGTCTACGTCACCCACGACCAGACCGAGGCGATGACGCTGGCCGACCAGATCGCCCTGATGCAGGCCGGCCGCATCACCCAGTGCGCGCCGCCGCGCACCCTCTATGAGCAGCCCGAGAACGAGTTCGGCGGCTGGTTCCTGGGTACGCCAGGGATGAACTTCGTGGCGCCCTCGGCCGAGCACGACGGCGCGCTCCGCTTCGACATCCTCGGCGCGGCGGTGCGCCGTCCGCAAGGTGCATCGACCGGGCTGCGGGTCGGCATCCGGCCGGAGCGGGCGCGCATCGGGCCGCCGGAGGAGGCCGGGGGCGTCGCCGCCGCCGTGCTGCGCCGCTCGATCACGATCGGCGGCCAGTACCTGCTGCTGCTCCGGGCGGGAGAGACACGGCTGCGGGTGCGCGCCGACGCGGACGCGGGACGGCGCCTGCCCGACCAGGTCTCGTTGCACTGCCCGCTCCGGCACCTCGCCTTCTTCCGCGATGGCGTGCGCCTGCATGAACAACCTCAAGCGATCGGATAGGACCATGTCGCAGACGAGCTTAGCGGCCGAGGCGCCAACCCGCAGCGGAGCGGCCCACGATGTCAGCGTGATCGGCCTCTACTGCATCGACGTGCTCGGCCGCCCGGTCACCGCGATCCCCAGCGGCGGCAACGCGACCTTCATCGACCAGATAAGGCTCACCGTCGCCGGCACCGCCGGCGGCACCATCGTCGACTGCGCCAAGCTGGGGCTGGATGCGCTGGCGATCGGGGCGGTCGGCGAGGACGAGAAGGGACGCTTCGTGCTCGACACGCTGCGCGGCTTCGGCATCACCACCGACCGCATGCAGCGCCACCCGGGCGTGCACACCGCCGCCTCGATCCTGAACGTGCGGCCGAACGGCGAGCGGCCCTGCCTGCACGTGCGCGGCGCCTCCGACGTGCTGTTCCTCGACGAGGCGGACTATCCGGCGGCACTGGACGCGACCTTCGTGCACATGGGCGGCAACGGCCTGCTCGGGCGCATGGACGGCACGCCGACCGCGGACCTGCTGCGCGCGGCGAAGGCGCTCGGACGCACCACCACCTTCGACCTGATCTTCGCCACCGGCGAGCTGATGGACAAGCTGCGGCCCTCGATGCAGTACGTCGACTACTTCGTGCCCTCGATCGAGGAGGCGACCGCGCTGTGCGGGCGCGAGGATCCGCTGGACGCGGCGAAGTTCTTCCTCGACCTGGGTGTCGGGCACTGCGTGCTGACCATGGGCGGCGAGGGCTGCGTGGTGGTGACGCCGCAGGACTCAATCCGGCTGCCGGCGCACGAGATCGAGGTGGTCGACACCACCGGATGCGGCGACGCCTTCACCGCCGGCCTGATCGCCGGCCTGCATCGCGGCTGGGACCTCGAGCAGGCGGCGCGTCTCGGCGGCACCTGCGGCGCGCTGGTGGCCGGCGGGCTCGGGTCGGACTTCGGCATCGTTGACTGGGAGACGACGGTGCACGCCATGCATACGCTTCCGCTGCGACCGCGGCCGTGAGCGGCGTGCCCCCGATCCGGCTGCCCCCAATCCGGCTGCTGGTGAGCGACGTGGACGGCACGCTGGTACGGCCGGACAAGAGCCTGTCCCCGGCGGTGCTCGATGCGGCCGCGGCACTGCGTCGGCACGGCATCCGGCTGGCGGTGGTCAGCAGCCGCGCCACCATCGGCCTCGACGTGCTGATCGGGCCGCTGCAGCTCGACACGCCGCGCGCGGGCTTCAACGGCGGCGTGATCCTGGGTGCCGACGACCGCGTGCTCGAGGAGCACGTGATCCCCGAACAGGCCTGCCGCGGGACAGTGGCGCGGCTGGAGGCAGGCGGCCTCGATGTCTGGGTGTTCGCCGACGGGCGCTGGCTGCTCAAGAACCAGCGGCTGCCCTACATCGAGCACGAGCGCCGCTCGCTGAACGCCGACTACGAGGCGGTCGACGATTTCGCGCCGTTCCTGGCGCGCACCCACAAGCTGATGGGCAGCAGCAGCGACTTCGCGCTGGTGGCGCTGGCCGAGGCCACGCTCGCCGAGGCGGTGGGCACGGAGGTGGCGGTGCATCGCTCGCAGCTGTTCCACGTCGACATCACCCACCGCGACGCCAACAAGGGCAGTGCCGCGCTGTCCATCGCCCGACGGCTTGGCATCGACCGCAGCGAGATGGCCTGCATCGGCGACATGAGCAACGACATCCCGATGCTGGACGCGGCGGGGCTGGCGATCGCGATGGGCAACGCACCGGACGTGGTGCGCGAGCATGCCCACGAGGTGGTCGCAGCCAACGACGCCGACGGCTGGGCGGAAGCGGTGCAGCGGCTGATCCTGCCGCGCGCGCCCCAGGACATAGCTCGCGATCTGTCCTGAGCCGGGCAGCGGGATCGCCGTCGCCGAAGCGCGTGCGGGCTGCCCGACCTCAGGCGGATGCGAGCCCGGTCCAGGCGCCGTTGTTGCGGTCCGAGGCCAGCACCGCGTCGATGAAGGCCATGCCGCGCACGCCGTCCTCGATCCCCGGCAGCAGCGGCGCCACGTCGTGTGCGGACACTCCTTCACGGTGGGCGTGCAGCAGCGCGGCGGCGTCGCCGTAGAGTTGCGCGAACGCCTCCAGGTAGCCCTCCGGATGGCCGGCTGGCACGCGCGTGGCCTGCCCGGCCCACTCGGACAGGCCGGGCATGCCGCGGGTGAGGATGCGCGTCGGCTCCGACAGCCGGGACAGGCGCAGCGTGTTCGGCTCGGCCTGCACCCAGTGCAGCGCACCGGTCTCGCCGTAGACCCGCAGCCGCAGGCCGTTCTCGTGTCCGATCGCCACCTGGCTGCACCAGAGCATGCCGCGCGCGCCGCCATCGTAGCGAAGCAGCATGCGCGCGTCGTCGTCCAGCCGTCGCCCGGGCACGAAGCGCGACAGGTCGGCGGCGACCTCACGCAGGCGCAGCCCGGTGACGAAGCCGGCCAGGTGATGGGCATGCGTGCCGATATCGCCGACGCTGCCGGCGGGGCCGGAGCGCACAGGGTCGGTGCGCCAGCTCGCCTGCTTCTGGCCGTCCGCCTCGATCGGCGCCGCCAGCCATTCCTGCGGATACTCCACCTGCACAACCCGCACGGCGCCGAGCTCGCCGGCCGCGACGCGCGCCCGGGCCTCGCGGATCATCGGGTAGCCGCTATAGGTGTGGGTCAGCACGAAGGGCAGCCCGGTCTCGCGCACCAGGGCAGCCAGCGTGTGCGCCTCCGCCAGCGAGGTGGTCAGCGGCTTGTCGCAGATCACCGGGATGCCGCGCGACAGGAAGGCGGCGCAGATCGCGGCGTGGCTGTCGTTCGGGGTGACGATGCTGACGGCGTCGATGCGGTCGGCCCGCGCTGCCTCGGCCCGCGCCATCGCTTCGTAGTCGCCGTAGGCGCGGTCGGGCGGGATGTGCAGCAACGCCGCGGAGCTCGCGGCGCGCGCCGGGTCGGAGGACAGCGCGCCGGCGACCAGCTCGTAGCGGTCGTCGAGGCGCGCGGCGATGCGGTGCACGGCGCCGATGAAGCCGCCGGCGCCGCCGCCGACCATGCCGAGACGCAGGCGCCGGCGTGGGGACGTCATCGCGCCCGCCTCACAGGCCGAGCAGGCGGCGATTGGCCGCCTGGTCGGTGCTAGCGCCGGCGAAATCGTCGAAGGCGCGGCCGGTGACCGGGATGATATGCCGGCGCACGAACGCCGCCCCCTCGCGCGCGCCGACCTGCGCGTCCTTCAGGCAGCACTCCCACTCGACCACCGCCCAGCCGTCGAAGTCATACTGGGCGAGCCTGGAGAAGATCGCGCCGAAGTCGATCTGACCGTCGCCGAGCGAGCGGAAGCGGCCGGCGCGGTCGATCCAGTCCTGGTAGCCGCCATAGACACCCTGCCGCGGGCTGGGCACGTGCTCGGCGTCCTTGACGTGGAACATGCGGATGCGCTGGTGGTAGACGTCGATGAAGCCGAGATAGTCCATGAACTGCAGCAGGAAGTGGCTCGGATCGTAGAGGATGCTGCAGCGCGGGTGGCCGCCGACGCGCCCCAGGAACCTCTCGAAGGTCACGCCGTCATGCAGGTCCTCGCCGGGATGCAGCTCGTAGCAGAGATCGACGCCCGCCTCCTCGAAGGCATCCAGGATCGGGCGCCAGCGCCGCGCCAGCTCGTCGAACGCCTCGTCGATCAGCCCCGGCGGCCGCTGCGGGAACGGATAGAGGAACGGCCAGGCGAGTGCGCCCGAGAAGGTGGCGTGCGCGCTCAGGCCGAGCCGGCGCGAGGCGCGTGCGGCGAGATGCAGCTGCCGCACCGCCCATTCCTGCCGCGTGGACGGATCATTGTGCACGGCGGCCGGGGCGAAGCCGTCCAGCATCCGGTCGTATGCCGGGTGCGCGGCGACGAGCTGACCCTGCAGATGCGTCGAGAGTTCGGTCAGCGCGAGCCCCGCTTCCGCCAGGATGCCATGGACCGTGTCGCAGTAGGCGTCGCTCTCGGCGGCGCGCGCGAGGTCGAACAGCCGCACGTCCCATGACGGGATCTGCACGCCCTCGAACCCTGCCTCCCTCGCCCAGCGCGCGATCGAGGCCAGGTTGTCGAACGGCGCCTCGTCCGCGGCGAACTGAGCCAGGAACAGGGCCGGGCCCTTGAGTGTCTTCATGAAACGATTTCCTCGTCCCTGTGGTCGCTCACGCGGACGGCCAGATGGCCTGCGAGAACACGCCGCCATCGACCCAGATGGTCTGGCCGGTGATGAAAGAGGCCGCCGGCGTCGTCAGGAACAGCACCGGCCCGGCGATGTCCTGCGGCGTGCCGATCCGACGCAGCGGCGTGATCCTCGACCAGCTCGCGGCGTAGTCGCCGGTCTCGCTCGCGGTGCGCTCGACGGCGATCGCGCCGGGCGCGATGCAGTTCACCCGTATGCCGTGCGGCCCGAGTTCCACCGCCGCGACCTTGGTGAACTGCTCGATGCCGCCCTTGGAGGCGGTGTAGTCCACCAGGTTCGCGAAGGCGAGCTTGTTGCAGCCGGAACCGATATTGACGATCGCACCTTGCTTGCCGCACCCGATCATCAGGGCGCTCGCGTGCTTGGTGTTGAGGAAGCATCCCTTCAGGTTGGTCCGGATGACGCGGTCCCAATCCTGTTCCGACAGATCGAGCAGCGGCGACCAGGTTTGCACGCCGGCGTTGTTGACCAGCACGTCGGGCGCGTCGCCGAACCAGGCTGTCGTCGCATCGTAGAAGCGGCGGACGTCCGAGGCGACGCCGACGTCGCACTGCATCGCATGCACGCGTCCTCCCGCGGCTTCGACTTCCGCCGCCAGCGCCTGCGCCGCCTCCGGAGCGGCGAGGTGATTGAAGGCCACGGCGAAGTCGGCCTGCGCGAACGCCCTGACCAGATGGCGGCCGATCCCGCTGCTTCCCCCGGTCACCACGGCGAGCCTGCTCATCAGGCGACCTCCTCTTCTCCCCGGCAAATCTGGCAGAAGCCCGACCTCTGCTGCTAGAGCATGAACCGCTCGATCATGGCGAAATGTGCAGCAGGTTCGGGGGGACCATGGAGGATCTTGCCGGGAAGGTCGCGCTGGTGAGCGGCACGAGCGGGATCGGGCGGGCCACCGCGATCCGGTTGGCAGAGGCGGGGGCGCGTGTCATGGCGCTCGGGATCGATGCCGAGGCCAATGCCGCGCTGGCGCGCACCGCCGCCTCGGCGGGTCTCGCCATCCTGACCCGGGAAGCGGACGTGGCCCTGCCCGGTCCGGTGCAGGCAGCCGTTGCCGAGACGGTCTCGGCGTATGGCGGCCTCGACATCATCGTCAACGCCGCCGCGATCCATCCCTACGGCGATGCCGTCGAGACGTCGCCGGAGACGTTCTCGCGCTGCCTCGCGGTCAATGTCGGTTCGGTGCACCTGACCGCGCTGTGCGGCGTGCCCGAGATGCGAAAGCGCGGCGGCGGGGTCATCGTCAGCCTCTCCAGCGTCCAGGGTTTCGCCTGCCAGGCCGGAGTCGCCGCCTACGTCGCCTCCAAGGGCGCGATCCATGCGCTGACCCGCGCCATGGCGATCGACTTCGCACCGGACCGGATCAGGGTCGTCTCGGTCAGTCCCGGTTCGGTCCGCACGCCGATCCTGGCCCTGGCGGCGCGCGCCTTCGACGGGCCGGACGCCGACCTCGATGCCGCCTTCGCCCGCTTCGGCGCGGCGCATCCCCTCGGTCGCATCGGCGAGCCCGAAGAGGTCGCGGCACTGATCGCCTTCCTCGCCTCGGACCAGGCGAGCTTCATCACCGGCTCGGACCACCGGATCGACGGCGGCCTGACCGCGGGGCTGGGCGTGCGTTGAGGCGAGCGCGGCGCGTGGCCGAGCGAGACCAGGGAGAAGCAGCATGAGCACATCGACCGGGATAGCGGCGGACGCGTCGAGCCCGCCCGTGGCGGAACGGCTCGGCGGACGCACGGCACTGGTCACCGCGGCGGCACAGGGGATCGGCAGGGCGACGGCGTGGCGCCTTGCCGAGGAAGGCGCGTCGGTGATCGCGATCGACATCAACGCGGCGAAGCTTGCCGAGCTGACGCACGACCGCATCACCGGCTGCGCCCTCGACGCTTCCGACCCGGCGCAGCTCCACGCGGCGCTGGCCAGGTGGACAAAGTTCGACATCGTCGTGAACTGCGTCGGCTGGGTGCATCACGGCTCGATCATGGACGCGGATGCCGCGGCCTGGCGGCGCTCCTTCAGCCTCAACGTGGACTCCATCTACCACGTGGTGCGCGCGGTGCTTCCGGCCATGCTGTCGGCAGGCCGCGGCAGCATCATCAACATCGCCTCGATCGCCTCGTCGATCCGCGGATTTCCGAACCGGGCGGCATACGGCGCGACCAAGGGTGCGGTGATCGGCCTCACCAAGGCGATCGCCGCCGACCATGTCGGCCAGGGCATACGCTGCAACTGCATCTGCCCCGGCACCGTGGCCTCGCCCTCGCTCGAGGAGAGGATCGCCGCATTCGACGACCCGGTCGCGGCGCGCGCCAGCTTCATCGCCCGCCAGCCGATCGGCCGGCTCGGCACTCCGGAGGAGGTGGCGGCGCTCGCTGCCTACCTCGCCGCCGACGAGAGCAGCTTCATGACCGGAGCCGCCGTCGTGCTCGACGGCGGCGCCAGCAACTGACCGGGCCCGGGAGGGTCGGCGGGGCCAGGCCGTCCGCCGACCTCCGCCGACCGATCGCGGCGCGCGACGGTCAGGCGCGGACGGCGATGCGTCGCATCACCGCGTACAACGCCACGCTGCCGGCCACCACGGCGGCCAAACCCAGGACCTCGGGGCGAGGCGCCACGCAGACCAGCAGCGCCATCGCCGCCATGCCGCACACGGCCGCCAAGGGGAGGGCGGCGAAGCTGACGGGAGTACCGAGCGTCGAGACGCGGCGACGGTGCAGCACCCAGGCCGCCCCGCAGCCCAGGAAATACAGCCCCACCGTGTTCAGGGTGGATGCCACCACCAGGCCGGTGAAACTGCCCGATAGCGCCAGCGCCGCGGCGATGCCGGCATGGGTAAGGATGGCCGCGTCGGGCGCATGCGTGCCCGGGTGCGCCTTGCCCAGTATGCGTGGCAGCAGCCCGTCGCGCGCGAACGCGAACAGGATGCGAGGCGCGCCGAGGATGTCGCTGCCCAGCCACCCGAGCATGGACAGGGCCGCGCCCGCCACCAGCACCGCGCGTGCCAGCGGACCGAACCGTGCCGCCGCTGCCGCCAGGGGCGCCGCCTGATCGGCCAGGCTCGCGCCCAGCAGGTACTGCGCCACCAGCTGGATAGCCACGTAGAGCAGCAGCACGAAGCCCATCGCGCCGAGCAGCGCCCGCGGCACGTTGCGATGTCCGTCCGTGACCTCGCCGCTTGCCGCCAGCGGCGTCTCCATGCCGCTGAACGCGAACATGCCCAGGATCACCGCGTGGGCCAGCCCTGACACCGGAAGCACCGCCAGGGGCGCGGCAGGCGGCAGCCCGCCCGTCGCGAACGCAGCGCCGCCCACCGTCACGAACAGCAGCAGCGGCACCAGCTTCAGCAGCGTGATCGCCGAGACCATCCAGGCCGCCTCGCGCACGCCGCGCAGGTTGACCAGCGCGATGGCGCCGATCGAGACCAGGATCACCGCGCTACGGCCCCACCCGGCCGCCAGTGCCGGCAGCACGGTGCCGATCGTCGCCGCCAGCGCCGCGGCGATGCCGCCGCAGGCGAGCACGCTGGCCATCCAGGTCAACATGCCGCAGACGAACCCGGCCAGCGGGCCGAGGGCATGCGTCACCGTGCCGTAGACGCCGCCGCTGGTGGGCAGCCGACTGCCTGCCTCGGCAAAGCAGACGACCACGAAACTCATCGCGACAGCGCACACCAGGAAGGCGAGCGGCGCCCAGGCGCCCGCCGCCTGCGCCATCGCGGCCGGCAGAGTGAAGATGCCGGCACCGACCACGCCGTTCACCACGGCGGCCGACAGCGCCAGCGGGCCGATATGCCGCCGCAGCACCGCGTCGCGTCGCACCGTCTGACTCATGCGGACAAGGCTAGCCGCAACGCGGCGGCGGCACGACACATAGCCTGCGCGGCCTGGATGAGATCGAACTCAGCCGGTCTTCGCCGCCAGCACGTCCAGCCTGCTGATCTCCGCCGGCCGAGCCAGCAGCGCGTTCGACCGCTTCAGCAGCAACGACGCCCCCTTGCCGGCCAGGTGCGCCTTGCGGCCGGACTCCGCGGGAAAGGTCTCGAAGATGCCGAACACCGAGCGGCTGAAGCGCACGCCGAACCATGGTCTGGTCCCGGGCTCGCGCTGCACGCTGGACAGAATTTCGAGCAGCAGTGTTTCCACCTCGGCTTCCTTGCCCGGCTTGGCTTCCAGGCGGATATGCAACGCCTTGGGACCGGCGCCTCCCTTGCGACCGCGCACGCGCGCCGATCGATGCGGCAGACTCGCAGCCAGCGCGCGCACCAGGAGGCCGGCGCCGACCGCGGCGATGCCGGTCATCCACGGACGCAGCACCGCCTGGGTGTAGAGGCTGGTCCGCATCACCCGGCCCTCATAGTTGCCGCGCTCGATCAGGCTCTCGGTCGGCCCGTCGAGGCCGCTCCCGTCACGCGGCCGGCTCAGCGGGCGGCCGCTCGGGGTCTTCGGGATAATCGCGGCCTCCATCAGCCGGTCGGTGAGCCCGGGTGCGATGCGCCCGGCCGCGGCCATCACCTTGGCTCCTCCGCCCACGAACACCTCGCGCACCGGATGCGTCGCCGCGTGCAGGATCGCGTGCGCCACCACCTCGGGTGCATACACCGGCGGAACGTGGTGCGGCTCGGACGACAGGTAGTTCTTGGCGTTGACCGTAAATGGCGTGTCGATCTGACCAGGCTTGATCAGGGTGACCGAGATCGGCGCGCCCTCCTCCTCCAGCTCCATGCGCAGCGCTTCGGTGATGCTCTTCACCGCGGCCTTGCCGGCGCAATAGATGCCCTGCAGCGGCACGGCGCGCTCCGACACCTCGCTGCCGAGGTTGATGATCGCGCCGCCGCCCCGCGCTCGCAGGTGACGCAGCGCCTCGCGCGAGCCGTAGACCTGGCCCCACAGGTTGGTCTCGAACGAGCGTCGCATGTCGGCGAGCGACACCTCGTCCATGCGGCCATACACGCCGATGCCGGCATTGTTGATCCAGGTGTCGAAACCGCCGAACACGGCGATCGCCTTCTGCGCGATCAGGCCGACTTGCTCCTCCACGCCGACATCGGCCACCACGTAGGCCGCCCTGCCACCGCGGCGCTCGATCTCTTCGGCGAGGTTGCGCAGCGCGATCTCGCTGCGCGCCGCCAGCACCAGGGCGGCGCCCTGGTCGGCAGCCAGCCGCGCCGTCGCCAGTCCGATGCCGGACGAGGCGCCGGTGACAACCACCACCTGCTCGCGCAGTGGCCTGAGGATTACTTTCATCGCGATGGTCTCTCCCTCGGGCGCCGCACTAGGCCAGGTTGAACACCACCTTGACGCAACCATCCTTCTTGTCGCGGAAGGTCTTGTACAGGTCCGGGCCGTCCGCGAGGTTGGTGCTGCGGTGGGTGATGAGGAAGGTGGGGTCGATCGTGCCGTCCTGGATCAGCTTGGTCAGATCCTCCAGGTAGCGCTTAACGTGGGTCTGCCCGCTCTTCATGGTCAGCCCCTTCTGCACGATGGAGCCCATGTTTACCGGCGTGGGCCCGCCGTACACGCCGGGCACCGAGATCGTGCCGCTCGGGCGCACCGCGGTGATCATCTCGGTCAGCGCATATGGGCGTGCCGTGCCGGTCAGCTTCTCCTGGATCGTGCTCAGGATGCCGGTGGCGCCGTGGCCGGCTACCGCCTCCATGCCGACGCAGTCGACCACCGCATCCGGACCTTCGCCGTGAGTGATCTCCTTCAGCCGTTCGAGCACGTCCTCCTTGGTGAAGTCGATCACGTCGGTGGCGCCCGCCTGGCGCGCCAGGGCGATCCGCTCCGGGACGTCCTCGATCGCCACCACGCGGGCGGCACCCATGACGACCGCTGACTTGATCGCGAACAGGCCGACCGGACCCGCGCCCCAGATCGCCACCGTCTCGCCACCCTTGAGGTCGCAGTAGGCCATGGCCTGCCAACCCGTGGGCAGGATGTCGCTGAGGAACAGCGCCTGCTCGTCGGTCATGCCTTCCGGCACCTTCATCGGCCCGACATCCGCCATCGGCACCCGCACGTACTCGGCCTGACCGCCGGCATAGCCACCGGTGATGTGCGAGTAGCCGAACAGCCCCGCGGTCGGGTAGCCGAACATCTTGGCGGCCATCTCGCCGTTGCGGTTGCTGCGCTGGCATGACGCCCAGTTGCCCATCTTGCACTGCACGCACTGGCCGCAATTGATGTTGAAGGGCACCACGACCCGGTCGCCCTTGTTCAGCGGATGCCCCGACGAACCGACCTCGACCACCTCGCCCATGAACTCGTGCCCGAGCACGTCACCGCTCTCCATGGTCGGCATCTGGCCGTCCATCAGATGGAGGTCGGACCCGCAGATGGCACAGCTGCTCACTTTGAGGATGATGTCGCGCGGATCCTCGATGGTGGGGTCGGGTACGGTGTCGCAGCGTATGTCGCCCCTGCCGTGCCAACAGAGTGCCCGCATGTCTCCGCTCCTCGCCGAGTGTTTTGCCTGCCAACGCAGACGAAGGCCCTCGGTTAGCGGCGGCGGAAGCGACTTACTGCTTTGTGTTCGGGCACCACGTCCAGCGCCTGGGCCACGGCCCGCGGCAGCTCAGGATCGGTCGCGACGCCCGAAGCGCTTGATCTGGCTGTCGGCGTCGCGCTGCATCTTCTCGGCGGTATCGATGTCGCCGGCTCTCTGCCAGGCACTCGCCACGTTCTGCAGGAACACGGCGCGTGCCGCGAGCCCGGTCGAACTGTAGACCGCCGGCGGCGGCCCTTCCAGGAAGTCGGGGATACGGATCGCTCTCCGATGACTCATGTGGAACCCTCCGATCACGGAAACGAGGCTTGGAGATCTTATCAAAACAAGTGCGGGCCTCCAACAAGATGGTGATACCCAAGCATAGGCGCAGCTGATTATTCCCTGACGCGTTGCTGTTGTACCGAAGCTCGAGCGACTGTTGCGACTCGCAAGACAACTTGGAGCACGTTGATTACGCGGTATTCGAAGCTTCCCCGGCACAGGCGCCCATTGCTCAGCGTCTCGATCAACGACGTGAGACAAAGCTTTGTCCACGCTCGAACCAGGCGGGCTGCCTGCAGCGTCGGCGAGGCGGATGGCTAGCTGCGGGGATCGCGCCCGTGCGGCGCCACGTCCGTCTCTTCGTGGGTGCTCGCGGCGGCGCGCAGGCAGAGTGCCAGGGAGGTCGCACCGGGATCCGCATGGCCCTTGCTGCGCTCCGCCAGCGGGCGCGCCCGGCCGAGGCGGGGAGACAGAGCCGCGGTTGCCGCGGCCGCGTGCGACGCCGCCTCGGCGGCCGCATCCCAGGCCTCGCGCAACGGGACACCCTGCTCGACCGCTCGACGCAGCGCTGCCGCGAACGGCGCGAGCGCATCGACCAGGGTCTTGTCGCCCGGCTGGGCGCCGCCGAGCCGCGTCACCCCGTCCAGCGCGGCGTCGACCCCGCGCACCACGTCGTCGGGCGATGGCGACGCGGCGTCCCCGAGCAGGCGCGCGCAGGCGACCAGGCCGACGCCCCACAGCGCCCCCGACGTGCCGCCGGCTTGCGCCGCCCAGGCCTCGCCGGCGGCGGCGAGCACCGAGCCCGCCCCGGAACCGATCGAGGCGGCGTCGCGCACCGCCTCGGCGGCGGCGGCCGAACCACGTGCCATGCCCTGGCCGTGGGGGGGGGGGCGGGCGCCGCCCGCCCCCCCCCCCCGCCCCCCCGCCCCCCCCCCACCCCCCCCGTGGTCGCCCGAAACAGCGATACAGGGATGCGATGATTTCTAAAAGATGCCTGCGAGAAAGGCCAGCTGGCTCGCTGGTTCGCTGGTCCCCGAAAGATGCATTAGTC
>CAXTNV010000001.1:70696-103152 GCA_964245755.1 uncultured Acetobacteraceae bacterium
CGCCTCGGCCATCGCCGCGGCGACCGTAACGAAGGCCCGCGCCGCCAGAGCTCCGGCGGCGGCGGCACGCCGGTCCGGGGCCGCCGCGAGCTCGACCCGATCCTCGTCCGGCTCGGTGAATGGCGGCGGCGCGGCGCGCACGGCCCCCCGATGCAGCACCGGGGCGTCGCAAGGTGCCAGCCACAGTGGCTCCAGCGTCTTGTCCAGCCAGGTCAGGGTCAAAGAGCATCCGGCCATGTCGAGGCTGGTGACGAACTCGCCCACTTCCGGCGCCACCGGTTCCAGCCCGCTCGCACGCAGGCGACCCTCGATCGCGGTCCAGAGCACGAACAGCTCCTCCCACTTGGTGCTGCCGAGGCCATTCAGCACCACGGCCACCCGGCCGTCGCCGCCGCCGGGCGCCTCATCGAGCAGGCCCTGCACCAGCAGCGCGGCGAGTTCGCTGGCAGGCATCGCCTGCCGCTCGTCGATGCCGGGCTCGCCGTGGATGCCCAGCCCGATGGCGATGCGGCCGGGTGGCACCGAGAACAGCTGCGCGTCCGCGCCCGGCAGGACGCAGCCGCCGAACGCCACGCCGAGCGAGCGGGTGCGATCGTTGGCGTGGCGCGCCGCATTCTCCACCGCATCCAGCGACCAGCCGGCCTGCGCCGCGGCACCGGCGATCTTGAACACCACCAGGTCGCCGGCGATGCCGCGGCGGCGCGCATGCTCGTTGCCGGGCGCGCTGGCGACGTCGTCGCTCACCGCCATCACGCGGACGTCGATCCCCTCGGCGCGCAGCAGCTCGGCCGCGAGACCGAAATTGAGCACGTCGCCAGCATAGTTGCCGAAGCCCAGCAGGACGCCGCCGCCGCGCTGGGCCAGCCGGCAGACGTGGCGCACCGCCCGGGTGGCGGGTGAGGCGAACACGTCCCCCGCCACCGCCGCGGCGGCCAGCCCGTGGCCGACATAGCCGGCAAAGGCCGGGTAGTGGCCGCTGCCGCCGCCCACCACCAAAGCCACCTTGCCGTCCGCCACCGGATCCGCACGCAGCACGCCGCCGCGCACCAGGCGGACGCCACCGGCATGCACCGCGCAAAACCCAGCGAGGGCGCTGGCGGCAAACGACCGGGGCTCGTCGAGGATGCGGGTCATTCGAACTCCCATTCGGTCGGCCGGCGCCTCGCGCCGGGGAGGCGCCTCAGCGTGGCAGGATGCGGCGCAGGTACTCGCGGTTGGTCGCGCACACGCTCAACCCGTCGCCGCCGTAATGCTCGAGCAGGAAGGGGCTGTTGAAGCCATGCTCGATCATGATCCGGGTCGCGACCCGGTAGCTGATCACCCCGTACTCGAGCGGCATCGGCCCGGTGACGACGGCGCCGTTGGTGGCATCCTCGGTGCGGAAGTAGTTCTTCGCGTGCCAATAGCCGGCGTAGGGCGCGACCTTCTCGATCATCGTCAGCCAGTGTTCGACCGGACGGTGCAACCGCACCAGGTTGCCGATGTCGGCATTGATCTTGACGTTGGGCAGGTCAACGTCGGTGACGAACCGCACCGCGCTGTCGGCGGTGCCGAGGTAGGTATCCTCGTACATCTCCAGCGCCACTTCGATGCCGAGGCCGGCGGCATGCTGTCCGAGTTCGCGTATTCGGGTGACCGCCTTGTCCCAGACCGCCGGATCGTCTGGATTGAGCGCGCCCTGCGCGGTCCAGAACCAGAGCGCCTGCTTCTGCGCCGGCCAAAGCGCCTCGAACAACCCGAAGGAGGCCACGCCCGCGCCGATCTTCGCCGCGGTGTCGATGACGCGGTGGTTGTAGGCAAGATATTCGTCGCCGTGTCGGACATCGATGACGCTGCGACGCGCGGTGGAGATCGCCGGCACCGAGAGCCCGGCCTCGCGCACCACCGACGTGAACTCGTCCAGGCGGGAAGGCTCCAGGTCGGCGATGCGCAACCAGGAGTCCGTCGGGTCGAGATGGGTGAAGCCTGCATCGCTGACGTCGGCGAGCGTCCGCGCCCAGCCTTCGGCGGGCTGATCCTGCACGCTGCTGCCGTCATGCAGGATGTTGGGATACTGGATCATGGCCGCCGCGATCGGCCAGGTCTCGCGGTTGAAGCGTGTGCTGGTCATGCTGCTGCTCCTGGGGCCGGTCCGCCGATCCTGCCGCCGAGTTCATCGTCGATGTGGGCCTGGATGATCTGCTCGAACCGCGTCTCCGCCCGGAAACCCAGTGCCGCCGCCCGCTGGGCGTCGAAACCCTGCGCCCAGCCGTCGACGATGCGCTGGATCACCGGGTCCGGCTCGCGGCGGATCAGCGCGGCGACCTGCGCTCCGGCCACTGCGCGCAGGGCCGCGATCTGCTCCCCGACCGTGACCGAAATTCCCGGCATGGTCAGGTTGGGACGGGCGCCGAGATCGGCCGGGTCGAGCGAGGCCGCGTGCATCAGGAAATGGATCGCCGAGCGCGGACTGGTCATCCAGTGGCGCACGCTGTCGGTGACCGGCAGGATCGCTTCCTGTCCGACCAGCGGCTCGCGTATGATCCCGGAGAAGAAGCCTGAGGCGGCGCGGTTGGGCTTGCCCGGCCGCACGCAGATGGTCGGCAGGCGCAGGCCGACGCCGCGAACGAAGCCGCGCCGGCTGTAATCGGCCAGCAGCAACTCGCCCATCGCCTTCTGGGTGCCGTAGCTGGTCTGCGGCGTGAGCGCCTGGTCGTCGCTGATCATGGCGGTGAGCTCGCCGCCGAACACCGCGAGCGAGGAGGCGAACACGAGGCGCGGCACCCAGCCATCCGCTTCGCCTTCGACACGAATCGCCTCGAGCAGCATCCGTGTCCCGTCGAGATTGACCCGGTAGCCTTTCTGCAGGTCCGCCTCCGCCTCGCTGGAGACGATCGCGGCGAGGTGGTAGATCAGGTCGGGACGGCGCTGCATCAGCTCGGCCGCCGCTTCCGCCGTGGACAGGTCCGCCACCGCGCAGTGCGCCTGGCCGCCGAAGCCTTGCGGCGCGCTCGGGAGCACGACGTCGATCAGGTCGAGGACGCTCACCGTGTCGCCGGCGAGGGTGCCGCCGCCGGCCAGCTGCTCGGCCAGCTTTCGGCCCAGCATCCCGGCGGCACCGAGGATCAGAACGTGCATGACGGGTATCTCCTCGTTCTCTGCTGTCGGTCGCTCACCCTGCGCCCGTTGCTGCGCCCGCGTTACGCAAGGCTCAGTTGCGTCCGGACTCGCCTGGATCGCGCTTCTCGTGCCTGGTGCCGCCGCCGGTGCTGTTGTCCTCGGTGCTGGGGTGCTTCTTCTTGACCGGACGGTGCTGGTGACGCGCGCCGGCGACGTCGCCTTCATGCGGCTTGTCGGCATTGGCGTGGCTGCTCCCCGGCCCGCCGCCGGAGCGGTCGGTCGCGGGTATCTTGCTGCTGGTGTTCATCTCGTCTCCCCTTACCCGGTGCAAACGGGACGCGGGCGGCCCGGGTTCCGGCACCACGCGCGCGACGTGACCCACGCGCATCCGCAGGCTCGACCGGTTCAGCGAGCGCAGCGACGCCGGATCGCTGGCGATCCGCTCCGCCACCGCGACGGCACGAACGAGCTGCGCATCGCTGAGGTGGCGGATCGCCGGGCGCCGCACCACCCTGTCCCAGCGGGTGCCGAGTGCGGCGTCCAGGCACACCCGCATGAAGCAATGATCGAGCCGGATCGGCCACCTCTGCGCCGCCGCCATGCCCGGCAGGATCGTGCGGGTCAGCGCGTGCCAGCGTTCGCGCAGCGCCGCGCGGGCGGCACCGGTCGCCGGGTCGTCGCACGCCTGCGGCGCCGGCTCGCCCACCTCAGACCGGCTCCCGCCCCGCCGCCTGCTCGGCCTCGAGAGTGAGACGGTTCTCGTTTCGTTTCAGGAAAAGGAACGCCGCGAGCACGGCCGTCGCACCGATGGCGCCGACGACGATGCCGATCGGGCCGGAGATGTGCTGCGCGCTGCGGCCGAGCAGGTAGGCGATGAAGCCGTATCCACCGGCCCAGCCGATGCCGCCGAGCGCGTTGTACGCCAGGAAGCTCGGCCACGGCATGCGGTTGGCGCCGGCGAGCAGGGCTGCGAAGGTGCGCAGCACGGCGATGAAGCGGCCGAAGAACACCACCTTGCCGCCGTGGCGGCGGAACAGGTAGCGGCCCAGCCTGAGCCGCTGGTCGTTGAGGCCGACATGCCGGCCGTAGCGGGCGAGGATGCGGAACCCGACCGAGCGACCGATCAGGTAGCCGAAATTGTCGCCCATGATGGCGCCGAGGATGGCCACCGCGACCACCCATACGATGTCCAGCCGGTGCGTCGTCGCGCAGTAGATGGCGGTGCCGATGATCAGGCTCTCGCCCGGCAGCGGCGCGCCCATGCTCTCGAGCATGACGATCAGGCCGATGAAGCCGTACCCCCAATGCTGGAGCAGATGGTCGAGATGGTGCAGAAGATACATCGCTCTCGACCGGGCCCTCGACGGCCCGTCCGTCAGGCGGTCCAGGAACTGCGAGGGGACGGTTGCTGTCAAGTCGATGCGACGGAGCGGAAATGCGGCGATGAGCGGACGGATCGAGGCGGCATGCGGCAGCTGGGCTTCGCAGGTCGGGACGGGGCTTATGGCCGGCAAGGCGACGATGCTGTCGATGCTGCGCGCCGACGGCGCCTCCCTGTTGTGGCTGGAGAGCCGGCCGGCGGAAGCAGGCCGCGTCGTGCTGTGCCGCCAGGAGGGCGCGGCGGTGCAGCAGCTGACGCCGCCGCCGTTCGATGTCGGCTCGCGCGTGCACGAATATGGCGGCGGCGCATACGCCAGCTCCGGCGGCCGCATCGGCTTCAGCCACCGGCCGGACGGCTCGGTCTGGCTGATCGACCCCGGGTCGGCGCCGCGCGCGATCTGCACGGTTCCGGGTCTGCGCTTCGCCGACCTGTGCTTCACGCCGGACGGGCGCTGGCTGGTCGCGGTGAGGGAGGACCATCGCGACCCCCGGGCGGCGCAGCCGGAGGCGGCCATCGTGGCGCTTCGCCTGGACGCCGCTGCGGATCCGTCGACCGCTGAGGGCAAGGTCCTGGTTTGCGGCGCCGACTTCCTCGCCAGTCCGCACGTCTCGCCGGATGGCGGCAGCCTGGCCTGGATCGAGTGGGACCACCCGGCGATGCCGTGGAACACGACGCGGCTGCACCGGGCAACGATGCTGCAGGATGCGCAGGGCCAGATTGAGCTGTCGGAGATGCGCTGCCTCGCCGGGGACCGGCGCGACGAGGCGCCAGGCGAGGCGCTGATGCAGCCCGGTTTCAGCGAGGGAGGCGCGCTGCATGTCTGTTCCGACCGCACCGGCTGGTGGAACCTGTATCGTGTCGGCACGGATGGCGCGCTGACGCCGCTGTGCCCGATGCAGCGCGAGATCGGGCTGCCGCCATGGGTGTTCGGCCAGCGTTCCTACCGCTTCATGCCCGATGGCGGCGTCATCGCCGCCGCGGTCGAGCAGGGGCGCGTGCTGCCGCTGCTCATCCGCGACGGGATCGCACGCTTGCTGCCGATCGGACCGGTGGCGGAGTGCCCGGTGCTGCTGTCTCGCGCCGACGGGCCGCGGCTGGGCTGGCTGCGCGCATCCGCGGATCAGGCGGCGGCGGTGATGACCGCGCCTCTCCGCCAGGACCTGACGGGCGCGCCCGCCATGGTCGCCGCGTCGCACACGCTGTCGCTGGGAGCCGAGGATATCGCCGTGGCCGAGCCGATGCGCTGCCGGGGCGGCGACGGCGGCGACGTGCATGCCTTCTACTACGCCCCCGCCAACCGCCGCTACGCGGTACCGGCTGGAGAACGGCCGCCCCTGGTGGTGATGGCGCATGGCGGTCCGACCGGGATGGCGAGCGAGGCGTTCTCCTTGCGCGTGCAGTGGTGGACCAGCCGCGGCATCGGCGTGGTCGACGTCAACTACCGCGGTTCGACCGGCTTCGGACGCGACTATCGCGAGCGGCTGGACGGGCAGTGGGGCGTCGTCGACGTCGACGATTGCCTCGCCGCCTGCACCCACCTGATCGATTCCGGACGGGCGGACCCGGCGCGGATCGCGATACGCGGCAGCAGCGCCGGCGGCTTCACGGTGCTGGCGGCGCTGACACGCTCGACGCTGTTCTCCGCCGCCGCCTGCCTCTACGGCATCGGCGAGCTGCGCGACCTCGCTGCCGAGACGCACAAGTTCGAGCGCCACTACCTGGACCGGCTGCTGGGGACGCTGCCCGAGCACGGCGCGACCTACGATGCGCGCTCGCCGATCCGCCACCTCGACGCGCTGCGCTGCCCGGTGATCTTCTTCCACGGTACGGAGGATCGTGTGGTGCCGATCGGGCAGACGCGCGCCATGGCGCAGGCGCTGCGGCAGCGGGGGATCCAGGTCGCGGTGCACGAGTTCGAAGGCGAGGCGCACGGCTTCCGGCGCGAGCACACGATCCGCCAGGTGCTGGAGCTGGAGCTCGCCTTCTACGGCAGCCTGTGGGGATTCACGCCGTCCGGTGCGCGTGCATGATGCCCAGGCTGTCGAGCACGCTGGCCGCGCGCTGACCCTGCGGCACGATCAGCAGCTGTGCCGGCATCGAGCCGCGCAGCGCCACCACCGCTCCCCTGGGGCAGATGCCGAGGCATCCGGTCTCGATGACGCGCACGTCGCGCCGGCGTCCGGCCTCCCGCAGTTCATCGCGCAGCGCCGCACGCAGGTCGTCGCGGCCTTCGTCGCCGAAGCCGCCCTTGAGCTTGCCGCCGCACTTGCGGCACAGGATGACGAGCTCCTGCCACGCCGCCTGGCGGGCGCCGATCGGCTGCGACGACGGTTTGATCTTCTTGCCCACCGGCCGGTGTGTGCGGGAGGCGTCCGGTCGCGTCAAGCGGCGGCGGCGGCGGGCTTGATTGACAAGCGGCGCGTGATCGAGCCGATCATGCGCCGCGACGGTCGCGCGCGATGCGCCGGCAGACCGGCCCGACGCGTGAGGAGGGAAGTCTGGTGACGGATCGGCTAGAAACGGGCGGTGCGCCGGATCCCGCAGCGGAGGGCAGGATCGCCCGCCGCGGCTTCTTTATGACCTCGCTCATGACGGGCCTGACGCTGGCCACCCCGCGCGCGCTGGCGCAGGTGATCCACACCGACCTGTCGGGCCTGCATGCGGGAGAGGTGACGATCCCGGTCGCGGACGGGCAGATCCCGGCCTACGCCGCGCGCCCGGACGGGGCCGGACCGTATCCGACAGTGCTGGTGATCGAGGAGATCTTCGGCGTCCACGACTACATCAAGGACGTGTGCCGCCGCCTGGCCCGCGCGGGTTATCTTGCGGTGGCGCCCGAACTCTACGCACGCCTCGCCGACTTGTCGAAGATGACCGACCCGCAGCAGATCGTGCGCGACGTTATCAGCAAGGCGCCGGACGCGACGGTGATGGGCGACCTGGATGCCAGCGCCGCCTGGGCACGGGCGCACGGGCGCGGCGACGCACGGCTCGCGGTCACCGGCTTCTGCCGCGGTGGCCGCGACACCTGGCTCTACGCGGCGCACAACCCGGCGCTCAGGGCGGCCGTGGCCTGGTATGGTCCTGTGGGAGGCGCGCAGACCAAGATCCAGCCGCATACGGCGCTGCAGCTGGCCCCCGGCCTGCGCTGCCCGCTGCTCGGTCTGTATGGCGCTGCGGACCAGAGCATCCCCGCCGATCAGGTCCAGGCGGCCTCGACCGCCGCGCGACAGGCCGGCAAGACCGTGCGGATCGTCATGTATCCCGGGGCCGGGCACGGGTTCCATGCGGATTACCGGCCGAGCTACGACCGCGCGGCGGCGGAGGATGGCTGGCGCCGCATGCTGGCGTGGTTCCACGACTACGGTATGGCCTGACGCGTCCGCGAGGGCTACCAGGGGCTTTGTCCTTGACCCCTTTAGGCCGGAGGCCCCAGACCCCATTTCCAGAGCAACGGATTTAAGAGGCCCTGCATCCGAAGGGGCCGGGGGCGATGCCCCTGCATTCAACCAGGGGTAAAGATGTCGCAACCTGCCACGCCGGTGCCGGACCCGGCTCACGATCCACGCACGTCCGCCATCCTGGACATCATCGCCAAGGAGACGCAGCTCGACCGGGGGTCCCTGACCCTGGATGCATCGATCGAGGGGCTCGGCATCCCGTCGCTCGACATGGTGCAGACGATCTTCGAGATCGAGGCCCGCTACGACGTCGAGATCCCGGTGGTTTCCGACCGTGCCGGCGCCGAGTTCAGCACCATCGGCGATCTCGTCGCCCATGTGCTGCGCGCCATCGACGGCGCGCCGGCGGATGGCGGACGGCTTCCGGGAGCTGCCACCGGGTGAGGCGTCGCGTCGCCATCACCGGCCTCGGCGCGATCGCCTCGACGGGAGCGGACGTTCCTGGCCTATGGGACGCGATCAAGCGCGGTGTCTCCGGCATCGGACCGATCGCCAACATCCCGACGCAGCGGCTGTCGGCGCGGGTGGCCGCCGAGATACGCGGCTTCGAGCCGCTGGCGCATTTCGACCCGCGGCGGCTGGGGCTGCTGGACCGCGCGGCCCAGCTGGCCCTGGTCGCGGCACGCGAGGCGGTGCGCGACGCCGGGATCGACACCCGGGCGGCAGGCAGCCGCGGCGGGGTCGTGCTGGGTGCGGCGATCGGCCAGGAGACCATCGATTCGTGCTACCACGCCCTCTACGGCGAGGGCGCCAGCCGGGTGCATCCCTTCTCGGTGCCGCGGATCATGCCGAGCGGCTCGGCCAGCCACGTCTCGATGGAGTTCGGCCTGCTCGGTCCGACGGTGGCGATGGCTTCGGCCTGCGCGTCGGCGAACCACGCCATCGGACACGCCTTCCAGATGATTCGCGCCGGCATGCTGGACGTCGCCGTGACCGGTGGCGCCGACGCCTCGGTCGTCGTCGGCGTGTTCAAGGCGTGGGAGGGGCTGCGCGTGCTCAGCCCGGACGTGTGCCGGCCGTTCTCCGCCAACCGCGCCGGCCTGGTGATCGGGGAGGGCGGCGCGATGCTGGTGCTGGAAGCATGGGACGCGGCGGTGGCGCGCGGCGCCACCATACAGGCCGAACTGATCGGGTTCGGCAGTTCCGCCGACGCCGGCAACATCACCGCACCCGACGCGCTCGGTGCCGCCGCCTCAATGCGTGCGGCGCTGGATGATGCAGGCTTGCCGCCGCAGGCGGTGCAATACGTCAATGCCCACGGCACCGGCACCCGGCTTAACGACCGCATCGAGGTGTCGGCGCTGCGCGCGGTGCTCGGCGCCCATCTCGACCGCGTTCCGGTCTCCTCGACCAAGTCGATGCTGGGTCACTGCATGACCGCGAGCGGCGCGCTCGAGCTCGTCGCCACGGTGCTGGCGCTGCGTCACAGCGTACTGCCGCCGACCATCGGCTTCACCACAGCGGATCCGGACTGCGACATCGACTGCGTGCCCAACACCGCGCGGGAAGCCTCGGTCGAGATCGCGCTGTCGAACTCGTTCGCCTTTGGGGGCCTCAACGCGACCCTGGTGGTGCGCCGCGCCTCCTCGCTTCCGCACCGTCACTAGGGCGGCCAGCTATACCATGATCCGGGCCGCCGCCAGATGACGCCGCACATCAACCGAATCGGCACCGCCGTGCCCGAGCACGACGTGCACGCCCCATTTCTCGCCTTCGCCCGCACGCTGCTGACCGACGACCGCGCACGCAGCGTGTTCGACCGCATGGCCGAGCGCTCGGGGATCGCGCACCGCTACTCGGTGCTGCGCCCGGGCCGGACGCAGCACGGCGAGGTCGATGCGGACGGCTTCTACCGGAGGGGCGACTTCCCGGGCACCGCAGCGCGGATGCGCCTGTACGAGCCGTTCGCGCGCCGCTTGGCGTTGCGCGCCGTCGAGGCGCTCGATCTCGGTGCCGAGCGGCACCGCATCACCCAGATCGTGGTCGGCTCCTGCACCGGCTTCACCGCGCCGGGACTGGACCTGCAGCTCGTCGGGGCGCTGGCCCTGCCGTCCTCTGTGGCACGTACCCTGGTCGGCTTCATGGGCTGCTCGGCGGCGGTGCCGGCGCTGCGGGTGGCCTGCGACGCGGTGCGGGCCGATCCGCAAGCGCGCGTGCTGGTGGTGAACTGCGAGCTCAGCACCCTGCACCTGCAGGAAAGCGCCGACCTGGAGACCGTGCTCTCCTTCATGCTGTTCGCCGACGGCGCGTCGGCCGCACTGGTCAGCGCCGACCCGGTCGGCCTCGCCGTCGACGGCTTCCGCAGCGTCATCGTGCCGGACAGCGCAGAGCTGATCACCTGGCGCATCGGCGACCGGGGCTTCGACATGCACCTGTCCGGCAAGGTACCGGGACGAATCGCCACGGTGCTGCGCGCGGAGCGCCTCGGCGATGCGTCCGGTGCTGGCCCCGGTCTGCTGGCCGGAGAAGGAACGCAGGCATACGACCTGTGGGCGGTGCATGCCGGCGGCCGCACGGTGCTCGATGCGGTCGAGATCAGCCTCGGTCTGGATCCGAACGCGCTGCGCCACTCGCGCGGCGTGCTGCATGATTGCGGCAACATGTCCTCGGCGACGGTGATGTTCGTGCTGGCACGCATGCTCGCCGAGCAGGAGGGACGGCGGGGGCTCGGCATGGCGTTCGGGCCCGGCATGGTCGCCGAGACCTTCCGCTTCTCCCGCGCCGCATGATCGACCTCTGCTCGCGCGCCGCCGAACCGGAGATCCTGGATGGAGAGGATGTCGGGCCGCACACCTTCGCCCAGGTAATGGACGATCTTGCCTCGGTCAGCCGGGTCATGCTGGCCTACGGCCCCACGATCGGCTTCCTGCACCGCGCCACCCGCAGCCTGCCGCGGGGGACCACGATCCGGATCCTCGATGTCGGCTGCGGTGAGGGCGACCTGCTGCGGCGGATCCGCCGCTGGGCCGACGGACGCGGCCTGCGGGCTCGGCTCACCGGGATCGACCTGAACCCGCGCAGCGCAGTCGCCGCGCAGGCCAGGACTTCGCCTTCGACGGCGATCGACTACCTGACCGGCGACATCTTCGACCACACGGAAGATACCGACCTAGTGGTCAGCTCGCTGTTCGCCCATCACCTGACCGACGCGCAGGTGGTCCGCTTCCTGCGCTGGATGCAGCGCCACGCGAGGCGCGGCTGGTTTGTCAACGACCTGCATCGACACGCGGTCGCCTACTACGGCTTCGGCATCGCCGCGCGCGCCGCCGGCTGGCACCGGATCGTGCGCCGCGACGGCCAGACCTCGGTGGCGCGCGGGTTTCGCGCGCACGAGTGGCGCGAGCTGCTCGCGCGTGCCGACGTCGCGGCACGGGTGCGCTGGACGCCGATGTTCCGCCTCTGCGTCGAGAAGATAGGCTGAGCCGATGGACGCCCCCCGACATGAGCAACCGGCTCGCCTACGACGCTGACGTCGTCGTCGTAGGCTTCGGACCGACCGGAGCCACGGCGGCCAACCTGCTCGCGGCGCGCGGCATCCGCACCCTCGTCGTGGAGCGCGAGATGGCGATTTACCCGCGTCAGCGCGCGATCGCCATCGACGAGGACGCGCTGCGGATCTGGCAGGGGATCGGACTGCTGGAACCGGTCATCGCGCACATGAGCACGCACGTCACGCTGCATTTCCACCACCGCGACAGGATCTTCCTAAGCTGCGACCTGCGCGGCGGTGGCCGTCAGGGCCTGCCCGGCATGTGCTTCTTCCATCAGCCGCAGGTGGAACAGGTGCTGCGCGACGGCCTTGCGGCCCGCGCCGACCAGGTCGAGCTGCGAGGAGGCCACGAGCTGGTCTCGATCGAGCAGGACCCGCTCGGCGTCACCGTCGGCATTCGCGACCTGCAGGCGGACGGCGCCGTGTTGCCGCCGACCCGGCTGGTGCGGGCGCGCTACCTGGTCGGCTGCGACGGCGGGTCGAGCACCACGCGCAAGCTGCTGGGCATCGCGCTGTCGGGGCGGTCGATCGAGGAGCCCTGGGTCGACATCCAGGCCCGCGCGCGCTTCCCGCACGATGCGGCCGGCCGCCTCGACTTCAACTACATCGCCGATCCTGCCCGACCGGGGGTCGATTGCTACGCGTCGATGGGACAGCATCGCTGGGAGTTCCGGCTGCGCCACGGCGAGGATCCGGATGCCGCGCAGACCCCGGACGGCTTGCGCGCGCTGCTCGCCAGCCGCGGCGTCGATGCCGACCAGGTCGAGATCCTGAGAAGCTGGGCCTACGTGTTCCACGTCCGGCAGGCCGAGCGCTGGAAGTGCGGCCGCGCCTTCCTCTGCGGCGATGCCGCGCACATCATGCCGCCCTTCGCCGGGCAGGGCGTCAGTTCGGGCGTGCGCGACGTAGGCAACCTGTGCTGGAAGCTCGCCGCGGTGGTGCACGGAGCGCCTGCCTCGCTGCTTGACAGCTACGAGAGCGAGAGGCGGCCCAACGTCGCCGCACTCACCAAACTCTCACTGCGTATCGGTGCGCTGGTGATGGTGCAGAGCCCGTTGCTCGCTGCCTGTCGGGACATCGCCTGCCGGATCGCGGTTCGGCTGCCCTGGCTCGGCAGGCGCATCCGTGACTTCCGGATCAAGCCGGACTGGGTGTCCGGCCCCGGCCTGCTGACCTCGACACGGTCCTGGCGCAGCCCGGCCGGGCAGCTAGTCTGGCAACCCTGGGTCATGCCGGCCTCAGGCTATCGCCGGCGCCTGGATGACCTGCTCGGCGCCGGCTGGGCTTATCTGTCGTGGCGCAGGGCGAACATGCCGGCGCATCTGCGTGACGCGGGCGTGCGCGAGTTCGTGGCGCACGGATCCGGGCGTTCCTGGAATGGGCTGGCGGAGCACGAGTTCATCGACATCGAGGGCAGGCTGCGGATCCAGTTCCGGCGCCATCGCGCCCACGGCCTGCTGATCCGGCCGGACCGCTTCATCTACGGCTCGGACCGCGACGACCTCGTCCTGGGGCTGCCGGAGGTTGCGGCTGCGGGATAGACGGCACCCTCGGCTGCTCGCGACAGCGATCCAGGACCCGCTTGCCACGCCGGGGGTTGTCTCGCACCATCCGCCGGATGCTGTCGCTGTTAACCCACGCCGCGTGCCTCGCGCACGATACCGGTCCCGGGCATCCGGAACGCCCGGAGCGGCTGCGCGCGGTCTGGCGCGCGCTGGCGCACCCGGACTTCCGGGCGCTGCATCGGGAGGAGGCGCCGGCCGCCAGTCGCGCGCAGCTCGAGCTGGTTCATCCGGCCTCCTATGTGGACCGCATCCTGTCGATCCGGCCGCCGGCGCCACATCTGCAGGCGCTCGACACCGACACCCTGATGAGCGCTGGCAGCGCAGAGGCCGCGCTGCGTGCCGCCGGCGCCGCCTGCGCGGGGGTCGACGCGGTGCTGACCGGCCGAGCCGACGCGGCGTTCGCCGCGGTGCGGCCGCCCGGGCATCACGCCGAACCTGATCGCGCCATGGGGTTCTGCCTGTTCGGCAACGCGGCGCTGGCGGCGATGCATGCGAGGGCGCGTTGGGGCCTGCGACGGGTGGCAGTGGCGGATTTCGACGTGCATCACGGCAATGGCACACAGGCGATGCTGCAGGACGACCCGGCGCTGTTCTTCGCCAGCTCGCATCAGCACCCCTGCTACCCAGGCACCGGCGATGCCCGCGAACGCGGCATCGCCGGCAACGTAGTCAACCTGCCGCTGCCGCCCGGCAGCGGCTCGGCCGAGTTCCGCCGTGGCTGGCAGGAGACCATTCTGCCGGCGCTCGACCGCTTCGCGCCGGAGCTGCTGGTGGTGTCTGCCGGCTTCGATGCGCATCGTGACGACCCGCTGGCGCAGCTGCAGCTGGATGCGGATGACTTCGCCTGGCTGACGACGGCGTTGATGCAGATCGCGGATCGTCACTGCGATGGCCGCATCGTATCGCTTCTCGAGGGCGGCTACGATCTCGCCGCATTGGCGGAGTCGACGGCCGCGCATGTTCGGGCGCTGATGCGCGCGCCGCCTCCCGATCCAAGCGCGCGCTGACGTCGCCACTGGCCTCACCTGGACATGGTCATGCAGATCGAGGCGCGGATGGGCCGCGTTGCCCGAAGCGATGAAGCCGGTCGCAACGGATCGTCAAAAATTCGAGCCGGAAGTGAAAACGCTGGTACCGCCGCAGCCGCGGGCGTACTGGCACGATCATGAATCATCTGGTCGCGCACGCTCCCGAGCTGGACTGGTCGGACCGGATCGACAACTACACCCTGGCGACGGGCTTCCCCCGCAACCTCTTCATCGGCGGTGACGGTCGCGTGGTCGGCACCTGGATCATGGGGAACGACTACCGCGTCAAATCGACCTATCACGGCGGCTACCCTGCCACCTACCTGCGTCGCATCCGTGCCCTGTTCCCCGAGAAGACGCGCGTGCTGCACCTGTTCAGCGGCAGGGTAGATCTGAACGAGTTTCCCGGCGACACGGTGGACTGCAATCCGCTGCTCAAGCCGACCTATCTGGACGATGCCCAGACGCTGTTGCACGTGCCGCTCGAGCAGTACGACCTCGTGCTAGCGGATCCTCCCTACTCGGTCGAGGACTGCGAACATTACGGAACCAGCATGGTCAAGCGAAAGCGCGTGATGAGGGCGCTGTATCGGCTGTCACCTGGTACGCACGTGGTATGGCTGGATCAGGTGCTGCCGATGTACCGCGGCAACATGTTCTCGGTCGAGGCGACGATCGGCATGTGGAAGAGCACCAACCACCGGTTCCGAGGCATCACCATCTTTCGTCGCCTCGCGGTGAACGTGCCCGCTTCGGTGGTGGAGCCGAGGGGAATCGAACCCCTGACCTCCTGAATGCCATTCAGGCGCTCTACCAACTGAGCTACGGCCCCGCGCCTCGTCAGCCTCTTCGAGAGGCTCATGAGAGGCGGCCGTATAGTCCGGCCGTCCTGGGGTGGCAAGTGCCGATCCGCCCTCGCTCCGGCGACCCGCTGGTCATAGCGTGAGCACGCCGAGGCGACGCAGCATCTCCAGCAATGCCAGCATGGGCAGGCCGAGTATCGCCGCATGCTCGCCTTCCACCGTCTCGAACAGCTGGATCCCCGGACCTTCCAGCCGGTAGGCGCCGACGCTCGGCAGCACCCGTTCGCCTTCCAGCGCGAGATAGGCATCAAGCGCCGCCTCGGAAAAGGCGCGCATGACGAGGCGCGACCGGGAGACATGACGACCGATCACGCAGCCTCCGCGCGCGAGCCCGAATGCCGTGTGCAGCAGGTGCGGCCGCCCGCGCAGTGCGAGCAGTTGCACGCGCGCTTCGGCCAGGTCGTGGGGCTTGTCGAACCAGGTTTCCCCGCACACCAGAAGCTGATCCGCGCCGATGACGATCGCGTCAGGGTCGTCGATGCATCCTGCCTTGCGGTCCGCGAGCCGCTGCGCGGTCGCGTCCGGGCCGAGGCGCTCCTCGCGGGCCGCGCGCTTGACTGACGCCTCGTCGATCAGGGCGGCTCGCACGGTGACGCTCACCCCCGCGTCGCGCAGCAGCGACAGACGGGTCTGCGAACCGCTGGCGAGGATCAGCGGCGGCGACGCTGCCTGCAAGGGTGGCGGCACGATGACCGAGGAGGGGGGATGTGAGTCGGATGCGCGCATCCGCGTGAGGATAGTGGGGTACACGGGGATGGTCAGCCCGGCTCGGGGAAGCAGTACCGAGTCGTGGGGACGAAGCGGCCGTACGACGGTACGGGGAGTTGTACACAGCACGCTGTAGACAGAAACTGGACGGATACGAAAACACCTGATCTGCTCAGGAGTCGGAGGTTGTACACGCTGTGGGAAAAGCGGGGTACGTTTTGCGAAACCCGGGTACCCCGTCATCCACAGGCATCAACACCTACACCTCCATTTCTTTCTTCTTCTTTCATGTTTAGAGGTGGGCTCGTCGAGGACGAAGGTGAAGGCATGAGCACGAAGCGATTGCTGCGTGTGCTGGGTGGCGAGGCCGTGTGGCCGCCGCCGGTGTGGCTAATGCGACAAGCCGGCCGCTACCTGCCGGAGTTCCGGGCGCTGCGTGCGCAGGCGGACTTCATCACGCGCTGCATGACTCCCGACATCGCCACTGAGATCACGCTGCAGCCGATCCGTCGCTTCGGCATGGATGGCGCGATCCTGTTCAGCGACATCCTCATTCTGCCCTGGGCGATGGGGCAGAAACTCGAGTTCGTCGACGGCACCGGCCCGGTGCTGGAACCGGTTCGTAGCAGTGCCGACTTCGCGCGGCTGGATCCCGGCCGCGTGGCCGAGCGCACTGCGCCTGTCATGGAAACGCTCCGTCGCCTGCGCAGCAGTCTCGACGCGCCCGGCGAGCTCGGCGCCGCGTCGGGGGGCCAGACGACGTTGCTCGGCTTTGCCGGCTCGCCATTCACGGTGGCGTGCTACATGGTGGAGGGCGGAGGCTCGCGCGAGTTCGCCATCACGCGCGGCATGGCGTTCTCCGAGCCGGTCCTGTTCGAGCGGCTGATCGAGCTGCTGACACGCAGCACCGCCGATATGCTTTGCGCTCAGATTGAGGCCGGAGCGGAGGCGGTGATGCTGTTCGACAGCTGGGCAGGCTTGCTGCCGCCATCGCAATTCCGGCGCTACGTGATCGCGCCGACCCGCGCCATCGTGCTGGCGATCCGCGCCCGCCATCCCCATGTCCCGATCATCGGCTTCCCGCGCCTCGGCGGCCTGCTGATCGGAAGCTACGCTTCGGAAACCGGCGTGCAGGCGATCGGCCTCGATACCGGCACAGACCTTGAGGTGGCCATGGATATGCTTCCCCACGGGATTGCCATGCAGGGCAATCTCGACCCGCTCTGCCTGATCGCGGGCGGTGCAGCCCTCGCGCGTGAAGCGGACGCCATCCGCACGGTGATGCGCGGACGGCCGCATATCTTCAACCTGGGGCATGGCGTCATGCCGCAGACCCCGCCGGAGCATGTCGGGGAGCTGGTCGATCGGGTGAGGCTTGCCTGAGACGGGCCTGACGCGTGCACCGCTGCGTCTGCTGATCCTCGACTGCGACGGGGTGCTGATCGATAGTGAGCCGCCGTCGAACCGTCTGATCGCGCAGGAGTGCCGTGCCAGGGGTTTGGCCATCACCGACGGGCAGGCAATGCTTCGCTTCGCGGGCAAGGCGCTGCAGCAGATCGCGGCAGAGCTTCAATTGGATGATCGGATCGAGCTGCCTCTGGACTGGTCTGGACGGATGCATGGTCGGCTGATGGCGATGCTCGAGCAGGAGGCGGTCCTTATCGACGGTGCGCGGGAGATGCTGGAGGCGATGCACAGGCTCGGACTGCCGGTGCGGGTCGCGTCCAACTCCTCGCACGAGGAGATGGAGGTGAAGTTCCGCAGGACCGGTTTGGATCATTTGCTGCGAGGCCGGCTGCACAGTGCGCGCGATGTCGCGCGCCCGAAGCCGTGGCCCGACCTGTTCCTGATCGCCGCGGCAGCCGAGGGCGTGGATCCCCGCAGCTGTCTGGTCGTCGAGGATTCCGACACCGGCGTGCTGGCAGCACAGGCGGCCGGAATGGCCTGCGCGGTGCTGCGTGCGCAGGGGGCGCATCCTGTGATGCCGGCGGCAGGTGAACATGCGGCGGCGGTAACGCAGATCCATCATCTGCGGGCGCTGCGGCCGTTGGTCGTGGCGGCGATGCGATCCGAGACCGCGAGATGATCGACGCACTCGGTCCCTACCTGCTGTGGGAGAAGGCGCTGCACGTGATCTCGGTGATCGCCTGGATGGCGGGCCTGTTCTACCTGCCGCGCCTCTACGTCTATCACTGCACGGCAGCGGCGGGCTCACCGCAGAGCGAGCTGTTCAAGGTGATGGAGCGCCGGCTGCTCAAGCAGATCATGAATCCCGCGATGATCTCCAGCTTCTTCTTTGGCCTGATGCTGGTGCTGACGCCGGGTGCGGTTGACTGGCACGCAGGCTGGTGGTGGGTGAAGCTGAGCGGCGTGCTGCTGATGGCGGGCTTCCACGGCGCGTGCGCGGGGTGGCGCCGCGCCTTCGCTGAGGACCGCAACACGAGACCGCAGCGCTTCTACAGGGCCGCGAACGAGATCCCCACGGCGTTGATGCTGGTGATCGTCGTCATGGCGATCGTGCAGCCATTCTGACCGGGAGACCGTGGTGCTGCACGTCGCTACCGGTCATGGAAATGGTGGGCGCAGTAGGATTCGAACCTACGACCCGCTGATTAAGAGTCAGCTGCTCTACCAACTGAGCTATGCGCCCACGGTGTCTCGCGGGTGCCGGCCTATAGCAGCGGGCCGGACGCAGCGGAAGTAGGGCAGGCCTGTCGCGAGCGCAAGGGCGCATTGCGCTATGCCTTAACTGTTAAGCAGGGCCAACACGCCGTCGAGCTGATCAAGATTGTCATAGTGGATGCGCAGGCTGCCGCCCCTGCCGTCGAACAGCACCTGGATGCGCAAGCCCAGCCTAGTGCGCAGGCTCCGTTCCAATGCGGCGATCTCGGGATCCTTACGCGCAGCAACCTCCGGCTTCGACTGTGCGGAGGCTGGTGCAAGGCCAACGCGAGCCGCGTGTTGCTGCGCCAGCGCCTCCGTCTGACGCACCGTCAGGCGCTGCGCGATAACCGCGAGAGCAGCCCTAGCGGGATCGGGATGGCCAAGCAGCGCTCTGCCATGACCGGCGGTGAGGGCACCGTTCCGCACCTCTTTGCGCACCGTCGCCGGAAGCTGCAGCAGGCGCACTGTGTTGGTCACGTGGCTGCGCGACTTGCCGATCGCGCCCGCAAGTTCATCGTGCGAAAGTCCGAAGTCGGTGATCAGCCGTTGCAGGCCTTCCGCCTCCTCCATCGGATCGAGGTCCTCGCGCTGCAGGTTCTCGACCAATGCGGCGGCCATCGCGTCGCCGTCGTCGAGATGGCGTACATGCACAGGCACGTCGTGCAGCCCGGCCTGTTGCGCCGCACGCCATCGGCGTTCTCCGGCGATGATCTGGTAGAACCCGCTGCGTTGCGGATGCGGGCGCGCCAGGATCGGCTGCAGAACCCCGCGCGTGCGGATGGAGGCGGCAAGTTCGGACAGCGCCTCCGGCTGCATCGAACGTCTCGGCTGGAACGGGCCGGCCTCAAGCGCCTCGACCGGCAAGCTGTGGACCACCGTGGCAGCCTCGCCGGTCTGCTTGGCGAGAGCCGGCGGCGCATCGCCCAGAAGCGCCGCGAGCCCTCGCCCCAGCCTCGAAGGCGGCGGCTCCTTCTTGGTCATGCACTTGGCTTCCTGCCGACGCCGCGACCCAAGCGCCCGACGAGTTCCTCCGCCAATTTCACGTAAGCGATAGATCCGCTGGAACGTGGATCATACAGCAGCGCCGGCTTGCCGTGGCTCTGCGCCTCGGAGATCCGGATGTTGCGCGGGATCATCGTTTCGAACACCTGCTCGCCGAAGAAGCCGCGCGCGTCGTCTGCGACCAGCTCCGATAGGTTGTTGCGCCGGTCGAACATCGTCAGCACCAAGCCCTGCAGTTGCAGGCTCGGGTTGAACGCGCGCCGCACACGGTCGATCGTGCGCACCAGGTGGCTGACCCCTTCCAAGGCGAAGAACTCGCACTGCAACGGGACCAGCACGGCATCTGCCGCAACCAGGGCGTTT
Organism: uncultured Acetobacteraceae bacterium; assembly: GCA_964245755.1. Taxonomy (GTDB): domain Bacteria; phylum Pseudomonadota; class Alphaproteobacteria; order Acetobacterales; family Acetobacteraceae; genus Lichenicoccus. The sequence goes on from CAXTNV010000001.1 coordinate 90,321, forward strand.
AACGTCAGCAAGCCCAGACTGGGCGGGCAATCGAGCAGCACCATGTCGTAGGGAAGTGCCGCGTCGTCGTCAGCGGTTAAGGCTTGCTGCAACAGGAACTCGCGCCGCTCGTAGCTGACCAGTTCGACCTCCGCACCCACCAGATCTGTATCAGCCGGTAGGAGTGACAATCCCGGGATCATCGTGTCTCGGACCAGCGCAACGAGGGGCTGGTTTTCCGCGAGCAACGCGTAGCTGCCGGCGCGGCGCGCGCCATATTCGAGGCCCAGGCCGGTCGATGCGTTGCCTTGTGGGTCGAGGTCGATCAGCAAGACTCGCTCGCCGGCAGTCGCGAGCGACGTTGCGAGGTTGATTGCCGTCGTCGTCTTCCCCACGCCGCCTTTCTGATTGGCGATAGCGATAATGTTGGGAATGATGCCCTCTTGATCAGGCGTCCGGCGAGCCTTCATGCGCTCCGATCCGCCGGATGTGGCTTAACGCGAGGATCACCCCGTCCGGATCGGTCCGGCTTGGGGTCCGCTTGATCGTCATGTGCCACCTCGTCGCGGCGTCGGTCAATTCACCCTCCACTGACCTGCCCTTGGGAAACAGGCAGACGCCCGATGGCAGCAGCAGCGGCGCAGCCCAGTGCAGCAGCGTTTGCAGCGGCGCCAATGCCCGTGCGGTGACGATGGGCGCCGCGGGAGGCGTTGCGTCCTCGATCCGGGTGTTCAGGATGGTCGCGCGCGTCATGGTCGCCCGTGCGGCTTCGCGGAGGAAGGCCGCCTTGCGCGTATCCGCCTCGATTAGGGTTACCGGATTGCCTGTGCGGATCGCGAGGATCAGTCCCGGGAATCCCCCCCCGGAGCCGAGATCGATGATGGGCGCATCCGCCGGAACATGCGCCGCCAGCTGCAGGCTGTCGTCTATGTGGCGTGGCCAGAGCTTCGGCAGGTCAGTGGAGGAAACCAGGTTGATCCGGCGGTTCCAGCGCGTCAGCAGGTCAGCGAACTGCTGCAGCCGCACCAGGATTTCAGGAGGAAGCGCAGCGTCTGCTTCGTCCCTCCCATGTTTCACGTGAAACTATCCACAGGGTGAGGCGCGCACATGCACCAGGAGGGCGACCAGGGCGGATGGCGTCACGCCGGATACTCTCTGCGCCGCGCTGAAGCTGGCCGGTCGTGCGACCGACAGGCGCTCGCGCATCTCGGTGCTCAGCCCGCCGATTGTGCTGTAGTCGAGATCCTGCGGCAACGCGATCGCACTCTCCGTGGCGAGCTGCCGGATTTCGCGCGCCTGCCGGCCGAGGTAGCCGCTGTAGCGGGCCTCGATCATCAGATGTCGGCGCACTCGAGTGGGTAGCTCAAGGAGCCAAGGGCAGAGGCCGCCCAAAGCTTCGGCCTCGGCGTCGCCGGCGAGAACCTCGAATAGCGACCGGCGACGACCGTCAGCGGTCGAGGCGATCCCGTGCCGCCGTAGCGACTCCGACGAGAAGCTTTCCTGCTCGGCGCGCTGTGTTGCGGCAGCGATGCTGGCCTCGTCTGCCTGGAACAGCTCGGCACGTTGCGAGCCGACGCATCCCCATGCCATTCCTATCCGGGTGAGGCGGAGGTCGGCGTTGTCGGCGCGCAAGCTCAGGCGAAACTCAGCTCGAGACGTGAACATGCGATATGGCTCGCTGACCCCCTGTGTCGTAAGGTCGTCGATCATCACCCCGATATAGCCGGCGCCGCGATCGACGGTGCCGGGGAGGCCGCCGCCGGCGAGCCGCGCCGCGTTGATGCCGGCAAGAATGCCCTGTGCCGCCGCCTCCTCGTAGCCGGTCGTGCCGTTGATCTGCCCAGCGAGGAACAGGCGCGGCATCGCGCGGAGCTCCAGGGTGGGCAGCAGGGCTCTCGGATCGACAAAGTCGTACTCGACCGCGTAGCCGGGGCGGACGATGCGTGCCTGCTCCAGGCCGGGGATGGTTGCGATCAACTGCGCCTGCACAGCTTCGGGGAGGCTGGTGGAGATGCCGTTCGGGTAGACGAGGTCACCCCCCAGGTTACCTGGCAAGGCTTCCGGTTCGAGGAAGATCTGGTGGCTGGAGCGCTCCGAGAACCGCACCACCTTGTCTTCGATCGAGGGGCAATAGCGTGGTCCACGACCGGCAATCGACCCGCAATAGACCGCGGAAAGCTGCAAGTTCTCGCGGATGACCTGATGCGTCCGCGTGCCGGTCGCGGTGACCCGGCACGACAGCTGCGGCGTGTCGATCCGGCTGGTAAGGCGGCTGAACGGCTCCGGCACGAGGTCGCCACGGTCTTCCGCCAGACCGTCCCAATCGATGCTGTCGCGGGCGAGCCGCGGCGGTGTGCCGGTCTTCAGGCGTCCCATCGGCAGCCCCAGCGCCTGCAGACGAGCTCCCAGGCGGATCGCCGGGGTCTCGCCGAAGCGCCCGGCCGACTGGCTGTGCCGCCCCACGTGGATGGTGCCGCGCAGGAAGGTTCCTGCCGTCAGCACGACTGCGCCCGCCCGCATCTGCCGTCCGTCACTGCAGACGACGCCGCAGACCCCTCCATCCGCGTCGATCAGAAAATCATCGACCGCACCGCGCTCAAGGCTGAGCCCGCTCGTCTGTGTCAGCAGCGTGCCGATCGCGGCGCGATACAGGGAGCGGTCCGCCTGCACACGCGGGCCCTGCACCGCCGGACCCTTGGAGCGGTTCAGCAGCTTGAAGTGGATCCCGGCGCGGTCGGCGGCGCGGCCCATCAATCCGTCGAGTGCATCGATCTCCCGGACGAGGTGGCCTTTGCCGATACCGCCGATCGCCGGGTTGCAGGACATCACACCGACGGTCTCAAGATCGTGGGTCAGCAGCAAGGTTCTGGCCCCGATGCGGGCGGAAGCCGCTGCCGCCTCGCAGCCGGCATGGCCTCCGCCCACCACGATCACGTCATGCAGGCTGGTCATCGATCACGCGCCTCGTCTCACTTGCCGATGCAGAACTGTCCGAACACGGTGTCTAGCAGGTCTTCCACTCCTACCGCTCCGGTCAATCCGCCGAGTGCCCGCATCGCCAGCCGTAGTTCCTCGCCGCGCAGTTCCGGCCAGGGCGTCCTTGCCGCATCCGCCAGGCGAGCGGCTGTCTCGACGATGCCGGCGCGATGCCGGGCGCGGGTCAGGGGGACGGATCCCCCACCCGCGGTAAGCGTACGCGCCTGCCGGGACAGGATGTCTATGAGGTGCGCGAGACCGGCGCCGGTGATTGCGCTGACGCCGATGGTCGCCGGCGGCGCCGGCGCGCGGTCGATCTTGTTGCAGATGACCAGATCGCTCGCGAGTTCCGCCGAAGCCCCACACCAGGGATCTATCACTCGCAGCACGAGGTCGGCCTGTTCGGCATGGTATCGCGCTCGCCTGATGCCCTCCGCCTCGATGGCATCCTCGGTGTCGCGCAGGCCCGCTGTGTCGACCAGCGTGACCGGGACGTCGCCCAGCACGATCCGGATCTCGAGCGCGTCGCGGGTGGTTCCGGGAACGGGCGACACGATCGCGGCTTCGCGCTGTGCGAGCACGTTCACCAGGCTCGACTTGCCGACATTGGGGGGACCCGTCACTGCGAAGACGAGGCCGCGACGCAGCCGCTCGCCGGGACCTCCGCCGGCCAGATGTGCATCCATCTCGGACATCAGCGCGCTCAGCTCGCGCTGCAGACGATCCTCGACTTCCACCGGCAGGTCCTCGTCCGGAAAATCGATCAGTGCTTCCTGTTGGGCGAGTGCCGAGCGAAGACGATGCGCCCAGTCCTGATACAGCGCGCTCAGTGCGCCCTCGGTCTGCCGCAGCGCCTGACGCCGCTGCGACTGGGTCTCGGCATCGATCAGGTCGGCCACACCCTCCGCTTCCAGCAGGTCGAGACGACCGTGTGCGAAGGCGCGGCGGGTGAACTCCCCAGGTTCTGCAGGACGAGCGCCAAGCGAAACCAAGGCGTCGGCGACAGCCTCGATAACCGCGGGCCCTGCATGCAGATGAAGCTCCGCAGTGTCTTCCCCGGTGTAGCTGTTCGGTGCCGGAAACCACAGCACCAGGGCACGGTCAAGCAGATCATCCGACCACCACAGGCTGCGCAATGCCGCCTGTCGAGGCACTGGTCGGGCGCCGCGACAGAGCTGATCGAGGATCATCGCGCAGCTGGGGCCACTGAGTCGCATGATCGCGATCGCCGCCCGACCGGCTCCGGTCGCCAAGGCGAAGATCGTGTGTTCTGTCACGGGCCTGTCCCTTCCGCCTCCGATCGCGCTGCCGGCGTGCTCCGGTGGATCACGCTCTGGGCTGCCCAGAGCTGTTCTTGACACCCGTCGTCTTGTGCCGTGCGATGGGTGCAGCATCGGAGCTCGGAGTGCCACAGTTATCTCTGCACAGCCCCGTAGGGGCACTCACCGTCGCGCAGGAGGATGAAGCACTGGTAGCCCTGGACTGGGGGTGGGCTTGCGCTCAGGAACAGACGCCGCTGCTTCGATGCGCCCGCGAACAGCTGCACGCCTACTTTGATCGGCAGCTGGCAGCATTCGACCTTCCTCTGGCACCGTTCGGCACCGTGTTCCGGCTGAAGGTCTGGACGGCGGTGCAGCACATCCCGTTCGGCAATACGCGCACCTACGGGGAGATCGCCCACGAAGTGGGTGGATGCGCTCGCGCGATCGGGCAGGCCAGCAGCTACAATCCCCTGCCGATCCTGATCCCGTGCCACCGCGTCGTCGCCCGCAACGGGATTGGCGGGTTCACCAGCCACGAGGGCGTCACCATCAAGCGGTTCCTGCTCGACCATGAGGGAAGTCAGTGATGACCAAGGCGATCCGGATCAACGGTTACGGCGGCCCGGATGTGCTCAGCTGGGAGGATGTGCCCCTCCCGGAGCCGGCAGGCAACGAGGTCCTGATCCGGCAGGAGGCGATCGGCGTCAACTTCATCGACATCTACTATCGGACCGGCTTGTACAAGCTGCCCGGCTTCCCGGCGGTGCCAGGGATGGAAGGTGCCGGTGTGGTGGAGAGGGTCGGTGCCCATGTCGAGGGCCTGTCCGCTGGGGATCGGGTCGCATACAGTTCCGCGATGGGAGCTTATGCGGAACGCCGGGTGGTGGCGGCCGATCGTCTGATCAAGCTGCCTGATACGATCGACAGCGTGACCGCTGCCGGCATGATGCTGCGTGGGTTGACCGTGCAGGCGCTGCTGCGTCAGGTGCGTCCGCTACAGGCAGGGGAGACCATCCTGGTCCATGCCGCGGCGGGAGGTGTCGGCCTGCTGCTCTGCCAGTGGGCCAGCCAACTGGGTGCCACCGTGATCGGCGTCGTCTCGACCGAGGCGAAGGCCGAGGTGGCACGGGCGAACGGCGCTACCCATACCATCATTGGCGTGACTGATCTTCCGGCCCAGGTGAAGCGCCTCACCGATGGCGCGATGCTGCCGGTGGTCTACGATAGCGTCGGCAAGGACAGCTTCATGGCCAGTCTGGACAGCTTGGCGCCCCGTGGTCTGATGGTCTCGTACGGCAATGCATCCGGCGAGGTGCAGGGGGTCAACCTCAGCCTGCTTTCCGCGCGTGGCAGCCTTTATCTGACCCGTCCTACCCTGATGACCTTCATCGCCAAGCGGGAAGCGCTGGAAGCCGCCGCCGCCGAGCTGTTCGAGGTGGTCGCCAGCGGCGCGGTCAAGATCCAGGTCGGGCAGCGCTTCGCGCTGAGCCGCGCCGCGGACGCGCATCGGGCTCTGGAGAGCCGCGCGAGTACCGGCAGCACGGTGCTGATAACGGGCTAGCTCGCGGGCGGAGCAGAATCGTCGTGATCGTGCTCCGCTCGTTTAGGTGTTCATCGCGTCAAAGAAATCCTGGTTGGTCTTGCTGTATTTCAGCTTGTCGAGCAGGAAGTCCATCGCGTCCATGGTGCCCATCGGCGACAGGATGCGCCGCAGCACCCACATCTTTGACAGGGACGCCTTGTCTACCAGCAGTTCTTCCTTCCGGGTGCCGCTCTTGGTGATGTCGATCGCGGGGAAGGTGCGCTTGTCCGAGAGCTTGCGGTCGAGGATCAGCTCCGAGTTGCCGGTCCCTTTGAACTCCTCGAAGATCACCTCGTCCATGCGACTGCCGGTATCGATCAGAGCGGTTGCGATGATGGTCAGTGACCCGCCCTCCTCGATATTGCGGGCGGCGCCGAAGAAGCGCTTCGGCCGCTGCAGTGCATTGGCGTCGACACCGCCGGTCAGCACCTTGCCGGAGGATGGCACGACGGTGTTGTAGGCGCGTGCGAGGCGCGTGATCGAGTCCAGCAGGATCACCACGTCGCGCTTGTGCTCGACCAGGCGCTTGGCCTTCTCGAGCACCATCTCGGTCACCTGCACGTGGCGCGTCGCCGGCTCGTCGAAGGTCGACGAGACGACCTCGCCCTTGACCGAGCGGGCCATGTCGGTGACTTCCTCGGGCCGCTCGTCGATCAGCAGGACGATCAGGAACACGTTCGGGTGGTTGGTCGAGATCGCGGTGGCGATGCTCTGCAGCATCACCGTCTTGCCGGTGCGCGGCGGTGCCACGATCAGCGCGCGCTGTCCCATGCCGATCGGCGACACCAGGTCGATCACCCGCGAGGTGAAGTCCTTGTTCTGACCCTTGCCTGGGATGGCTGCGGTCTCGAACTCCATCTTCAAGCGCCGCTCAGGGTAGAGGGGCGTCAGGTTGTCGAAATTGATCCGGTGACGGACCGCCTCGGGCGGCTCGAAGTTGATCGTATTGACTTTGAGCAGGGCAAAGTAGCGCTCGCCGTCGCGCGGAGCGCGGATCTGGCCTTCGACGGTATCGCCGGTGCGCAGGCCGAAACGCCGCACCTGGCTGGGGCTGACATAGATGTCGTCCGGTCCCGGAAGGTAGTTCGCCTCGGGCGAGCGCAGGAACCCGAACCCGTCGGACAGGATCTCCAGGGTTCCCTCGCCGTGGATCGCCTGGTCGTTCTCCGCAAGGTTCTTCAGGATGGCGAACATCATGTCCTGCTTGCGCAGGGAGGATGCGTTCTCGATCTGCAGCGACTCCGCATAGGACAGCAGATCCGAGGGCGACTTGGTCTTAAGTTCGGCGAGGTGCATTCGGACGCCTCGAGTGGCAGGTCGGGTAAGGAGAGGGAACGAGCCGCGTCAGGAAATCGGCACGAGTGCGCGGACCTGAGCGGGGCGTCTGTCGGATCTACCGGAAGTGGCTTCCGGCCTTCATTCCAACGTCGTTCCGAACGGAGAGCAGCCTGGCGAGAGACGAAGGTGCCTGCAACCAGAACGGGCGGACCTTAAGGCCGCTCGTCAGCAGTCGTCAATAGCCCATTCGCCGTGCCCGGAGCACCACATCCGGCCGCTCAGCGGGTTCCCAGCCACCCCTTCCTCCAGAACACGAGCAGCGGCCCGATCACCGTCGCGGCCATCATGCCGAGCGCGTAGAAGTATCCGTAGGTCCAGTTCAGCTCCGGTATATACTTGAAGTTCATGCCGTAGATGCTGGCGATCAGGGTGGGCGGCACGCCGATGAAGCTGACCACGGTCAGCAGTCGGATACCGTTGCTCTGCTCGATGTTGATGAAGCCCAGCGTAGCATCCAGCAGGAACTGCACCTTGTTGTTCATCTGCGCCACGAAGTCGTTCAAACTGTTGATGTCGCGCCCGATGGTGGCGAGCTGGGCGCCTGCCGTTCCGCGGGGCATGTGCACCGCGTTCTCGCCCACGTAGAGCGCGATCCTGCCGAGCCCCAACAGGCTCTCCCGCACGTCAGACAACAGGTCCCCGGAACGGCCGACATGGCGCAGCAGGTCGCGCAGCGCCCGATCGATGTCGCCGTGTTCGCGTGTGCTGGCTCGGAAGATGCGGTTCGAGAGCCCGTCCAGGTCGAGGCCCAGACGCTCGAGGGTGTCGGCCAGGCGGTCGACCATCGCCTCGATCAGCATGATCAGGGTGGCGTCGGCGCCGCAGCTGCCCTTCTGCTCGCTCACCCGCTTGGCCACCGTGTCGAAGGTCTTGAACGCGGTGTAGCGGATCGTGATCAGCCGGTCGGCGCTGAGCACGAAGCCGATCGGCGTGACCAGGGAGGCCTCGTCGTCGAGCCGGCGCACCAGCGGCGTCGACAGGTAGAACACGCCATCCTCCATCTGCAGCCGGCTGGAGGTCTCGATCTCGTCGAGCTGCTCGCGCGTCGGGATGCGCAGACCCGAGACCTGGCTCGCGAGGGCGTATTCGGCATCAGTCGCCTCGATCAGGTCGAGCCAGCTCGCGAGTTCCGAATCGCGCTCGTCCCTGACCGGAACGGGCGCCCGGCCGGGCGCGTGGGCAAGGAACATGAGACCTCCGCATCGGGTGAACGAGCCTACAACAGCATAACCGCCCGTCTCCTTCGATCGGTCGCCGGTGATGATTCCGCAGCGCCTTCTCGGGCCCGCGGAGCGGGCGTGACCTGTGCGGCCCGCTGCGCTAGGAAGTCGGCGGCCAAGGGAGGTCTGAGGTGAGTGCACTCCAAATCGACGAGAATCCTGTCGCGCCGCATGCCGTAACTGCACTGCTGGCCGAACGAGCCAACACGCTGCGCCAGGGCCCGGATGATCGCGGCCGCTTCGGCATGTTCGGCGGCCGCTTCGTCGCCGAGACGCTGATGCCGCTGATCCTGGAGCTCGAGACGGCATACGAGGCCGCGCGTGCCGATCCGGAGTTCCGTCGCGACCTCGACTACCACCTGAAGGACTATGTCGGCCGCCCGAGCCCGCTCTGGTTCGCCCGCCGCCTGACCGAGGAGCTGGGCGGGGCGCGCATCTATCTCAAGCGCGAGGAGCTGAACCACACCGGTTCGCACAAGCTCAACAACGTCATGGGCCAAATCCTGCTGGCCCGGCGCATGGGCCGCACACGCATCATCGCCGAGACCGGGGCAGGTCAGCACGGCGTCGCCACCGCGACCGTCTGCGCTCTGTTCGGCCTGAAATGCGTCGTCTACATGGGTGCCACCGACGTCGAGCGGCAGCAGCCGAACGTGTTCCGCATGCGACTGCTGGGCGCGGAGGTGCATGCCGTTCAGAGTGGTGCCGGCACGCTGAAGGACGCGATGAACGAGGCGATGCGCGACTGGGTCGCCAACGTGACCGATACCTATTATCTGATCGGCACGGTTGCCGGCCCGCATCCTTATCCGGCGATGGTGCGCGACTTCCAGTGCGTGATCGGCGACGAGGCGCGTGCCCAGCTGCAGGAAGCCGAGGGCCGGCTTCCGGACACGGTTGTCGCAGCGGTGGGCGGCGGCTCCAACGCGATGGGGATCTTCCATCCCTTCCTCGACGAGCCGTCGGTGCGCCTGATCGGCGTCGAGGCTGCCGGCCGCGGACTGGACAGCGGCGCCCAGGCTGCAAGCATCAGCCGCGGCCGCCCCGGCGTGCTGCATGGCAACCGCACCTACCTGCTTCAGGACCAGGAGGGCCAGATCACGGAGGCGCACAGCATCAGCGCCGGCCTGGACTATCCAGGCATCGGCCCGGAACATGCCTGGCTGCACGAGATCGGCCGCGCCGAATATGTCGGCATCACCGATGACGAGGCTCTGGCGGCGTTCCAGCTCTGCACCCGCAGCGAGGGCATCATTCCGGCATTGGAGTGCGCGCACGCCCTGGCCCACGTGGCCAAGATCGCGCACGGCATGGGTCGCGAGCAGATCATCCTGATGAACCTGTCGGGACGCGGCGACAAGGACATCTTCACCGTGGCGGGGCATCTGGGCGTAACGCTGTGATCGGTCACGCCCACCGCATCAGGCACCGCTTCGAGGCGCTGGAGCGTCAGGGGCGCGGGGCGCTGATCCCGTTCCTGGAAGCCTGCGACCCGGACTTCGACAGCGCGCTGGCGATCCTGCGCGGCATGCCCGCCGCGGGTGCGGACCTGATCGAGATCGGGATGCCGTTCACCGACCCGATGGCGGACGGCCCGATCATCCAGGCCGCCGCAGTCCGCGGGCTGCGTGCCGGCGCCACCATCGGCCGCGTGCTGGAGATGGTGCGCCGCTTCCGCGAGGCTGACTCGGCCACGCCGGTGGTGCTGATGGGCTACCTCAACCCGGTCGAGAGCTACGGCGCCGCGTGTTTTTGCACGGATGCGGCGGCAGCCGGCGTCGACGGCTTGATCGTGGTCGACCTGCCGCCGGAGGAGGCCGACCTGCTGGAGGCGCCGGCCAAAGCCCAAGGCCTCGACATCATCCGCCTGGTGGCGCCCACGACCAGCGACCAGCGCCTGCCCATCGTGCTGCGCGGCGCCTCCGGCTTCGTCTACTACGTCAGCATCAACGGGATCACCGGCACCCGCTCGGCCAGCGAGGCCGATCTTGCCGCGGCCCTGCCCCGGTTGCGCGTTGCGACCCGGCTGCCGGTGGCGATCGGTTTCGGCGTGCGCACGCCCGAGCAGGCTGCCGCGGCAGTGCGCGTCGCCGACGCCGCTGTCGTCGCCTCCGCCTTGATACAGACCTTGGCCGCGTCGCTGGACGCCGAGGGGCGGGCCGGTCCCGACACCGTCCGGTGCGTGCTGAACCAGGTATCGGGCCTCGCTCGCGCCGTGCGCGGAGCCAGATCGCCAGAGAGCGCGGAGATGAGCGCATGAGCTGGCTCACCACCTATGTACGCCCCAAGATCCGCAACCTGCTGGGCAAGCGTGAGGTGCCCGACAACCTCTGGACCCAGTGCAGCGCCTGCAACCAGATGATCTTCGCCAAGGAGCTGGAGCGCACGCTCAAGGTCTGTCCGCATTGCGGCCACCACATGCGAGCGCTGGTGCAGGAGCGGCTGGCCTGGACCTTCGACGACGGCAGCTTCACCCGCATCGAGCTGCCGCGCGCGCCGGCCGATCCTCTCGGCTTCCGCGACCAGAAGCGCTACACCGACCGGCTTCGGGAGAACCGCGCCAAGACCCATCTCGACGAGGCGCTGGTGGTGGCGCACGGAACCATCGCCTGCCGCAAGGCGGTGGTAGGCGTGATGGCCTTCGAGTTCCTCGCCGGCACCATGGGAGCGGCACTCGGCGAGGGCATCGTCGCCGCAGCAAGGCTGGCGGTGCTGCAGCAGGCGCCGCTGATCGTGTTCACCGCATCCGGCGGTGCGCGCATGCAGGAAGGCATGATCTCGCTGATGCAGATGCCGCGCACCACCATCGCGGTGCAGATGGTGCGCGATGCCGGGCTGCCCTACATCGTGGTGATGACCGACCCGACGACCGGGGGCGTCACCGCGAGCTTCGCCATGCTGGGAGACATCCAGATCGCCGAGCCGAACGCGTTGATCGGCTTCGCCGGGCAGCGGGTGATCGAGCAGACCGTGCGCGAGACCCTGCCCGAGGGTTTCCAGCGTGCCGAGTACCTGCTGCAGCACGGCATGCTCGACATGGTGGTGCCGCGCGCCGAGATGCGCGACACGCTGGGCCGGCTGATCGCCCTGCTGTGCGCGGAGCTTCCTGCGAGCGAGCCGGAGCCCGGAGCGCTCGAACACGCGGCATGAGTGCCGCAGCAGCAAGTCCGGAGTTCGTCGGCCGACCGGGCGCGGTGCTGGAGCGGCTGCACCATCTCTATCCCGCCTTGATCGACCTCTCGCTCGGCCGGCTGCAGAGCCTGCTGACCAAGCTCGACCATCCTGAGCGACTGTTGCCGCCGGTGATCCACGTCGCCGGCACCAACGGCAAGGGCAGCACCTGCGCCAGCCTGCGTGCCATCGCCGAGGCCTCGCGCTGGCGCGTCCATGTCGGCACGTCGCCGCACCTGGTGGATATCCGCGAGCGCTTCCGCATCGCCGGTGGCCTGGTTTCCGAGGTCGCCCTTACCGGCGCGCTGGAGGAGATCGAGCGCGTCAATGCCGGCGCGCCGATCACCGTGTTCGAGGTGCTGACCGCGGCCGGTTTCCTGCTGTTCTCGCGCGCGCCGGCCGACCTCGCAGTGATCGAGGTCGGGCTCGGCGGCCGCTTCGACGCCACCAACGTGGTGCCGCCACCCGCCGCCTGCGTCATCACCGCGATCTCGATGGATCACGAGGCGTTTCTCGGCGACCGCATCGAGCAGATCGCGGCGGAGAAGGCCGGGATCATCAAGCCGGGCACGCCCGTGATCAGCGCGCGTCAGACGGCGCCGGTGCTGGCGGTGCTCGCCAGGGCGGCCGCGGACGCGGGCGCTCCGCTGCTGCGCCGCGACCACGAGTGGAGCATCCACCCGCAGCCAGGCGGCCTGCGTTTCGCCGACGCGCATGGCGCCCTCGACCTGCCGCAGCCCAGCCTGCTCGGTGCGCACCAGATCGAGAATTCAGGGCTGGCGGTGGCCGCACTTCGTGCCGCCGCCCTGCCGGTACCTGCCTACGGCTGGGCCGGCATCGCCGCGACGGCGTGGCCTGCGCGCCTGCAGCGCCTCTCCGGACGTCTGGCTGACGGCCTGCCGGCCGGCTGGGAGCTGTGGCTCGACGGCGGCCACAACCCCGGCGCCGCGACGGTGCTGCGCACCGTGCTCGACGACTGGACCGATCGGCCGACGCACCTCGTCATCGGCATGAAGCAGAGCAAGGACGCCCGCGGCTTCCTGGGTCCCCTGCTCGGCCGCGCCGACACCGTCCATGCCGTGGCTGAGCCTGGCCAGCACTTGGCTTTGCCGGTGGCGGCGATCGTGGAGGCCGGCGAAGGCCGCCCGATCCCGGGCCCGACGGTCGCGGAGGCGCTATCCGCCATCGTGGCCGGGAACCCCCCTCCGGGGCGGATCCTGATCTGCGGCAGCCTCTACCTGGCGGGCGAGGTGCTCAAGATGGATGGCTGGCAGCCGAGCTGACGCGCTGCCTCCGCGATCCGC
>CAXTNV010000001.1:103252-151127 GCA_964245755.1 uncultured Acetobacteraceae bacterium
GGTGCTCAAGATGGATGGCTGGCAGCCGAGCTGACGCGCTGCCTCCGCGATCCGCTCGCGCCTCGACAACCGGGAGATCGACCATGCCGCACCACAGAGCCCGACTTGGCGCCATGCTGGCAGCCCTTGCTCTCGCCGGCTCGCCCACCGCGCGCGCGGCCGATGACGGCGCAGCGATGCCGACGGCGAAAAGCGGACCCGCGGCGAGGGCGCCGCACTTCACGCCGCAGCAGAAGAGTTCCGACGGCTCGGTCACCGTGCGCGGCCAGAGGATCGACTACCAGGCCGTCGCCGGCACGCTGGTCGTGCATCCCAAGGACTGGGACGACGCCGACCCTGCCGATGCCTCCGATGCCGCTAGGCCCGACGCCAAGAATCCGACGGCGGAGGCGGAGATGTTCTACGTCGCCTACTTCAAGAAGGGCGTCCGACCGGAGGATCGGCCGATCACGTTCGTCTATAACGGCGGTCCCGGCTCCGCCACGGTCTGGCTGCACATGGGCGCGCTGGGGCCTAGGCGCGTCGTCACCGCCGACGCCACCCACACCGATGCGGCGCCGTACCAGCTCATCAACAACGACGACAGCCTGCTCGACGCCAGCGACCTCGTCTTCATCGATGCGCCGGGGACCGGCTTCGGACGTATCGAGGGCCGCGAAAAGGAGCACGCGTTCTACGGCACCGATCCCGATGCCGACGCCTTCACCGGCTTCATCGCCCAGTTCCTGGCGCGCTTCGGCCGCTTCAACTCGCCGAAGTACCTATTCGGCGAAAGCTACGGCACCACGCGCTCCGCGATCGTCGCGAGCCGGCTGCAGGAGGACAAGGGCATCGACCTGAACGGCGTGATGCTGCTCTCGCAGATCCTCGACTATGACAACAGCATCGACGGGCCGCAGTACAACCCGAGCGTCGACCAGCCCTACATCCTCGCGCTGCCCAGCTTCGCCGCGACCGCCTTCTACCATCACAAGCTGCCCCAGGCACGGGACCAGCCAGGCGACCTGCGCCGCTTCCTGAGCGAGGTGGAGCGTTTCGCCCTGACCGATTACACCAGCGCGCTGCAGCAGGGCACCGCACTGGACGATGCCGAACGCGATCGGGTCGCGTCCAGGCTGCACGACTATACCGGACTGCCGGTCGACTACATCAAGAAGGCCGACCTGCGCGTCAACGGCGGCGACTTCGAGCAGACCCTGCTGGGTCCCGAAGCGATGAACACCGGCCGGCTCGACAGCCGCTTCTCCGGACCTGCCCTCGACCCTCTGGCGGAGCGCTCGGAATACGATCCGCAGGGTGCCGCGATGTCGTCGGCCTACATCTCCGCCTTCAACGACTACGCGCGCAAGGTGCTGCATTACGGCGACAGCGATCCGGCCGGCGACGGCGTCATGGAGTACAAGGTGAGCGCCCACAACATCCGCGAGTGGAGCTTCACGCACCAGCCGCCCAACGCGGAGCGGCCAGTGCGCGGCGTGCCCAACGTGCTGCCCGATCTCGCCAACGCGATGAAACTCAATCCGAAGCTGAGAATACAGCTCAACCAGGGCTTCTTCGATCTGGGAACGCCCTACTTCGAGGGTGTCTGGGAGATGCGCCACCTTCCGATCCCCAAGAGCCTCGCCGGCAACATCGAGATCCGGCAGTACGAGTCCGGCCACATGGTCTACGCCCACGAGGCGTCGCTGCGGCAGCTGCACGACAACGCCGCGGACTTCATCCGCCGCACCGACAACCAGCGATAGCACCACAGCTGCGGTTGCCTTTGCCGCCGCATCGCGGTTTGCTCGGACCAGCTCCTGAGAACGAGGACCACCATGCGCAAGGTCATCTTCGACACCGATCCGGGCGTGGATGACGCGATGGCCCTCGCCCTGCTGACGCGGCGGCCGGAGCTCGAGCTGATCGGCGTCACCACCGTGCTCGGCAATGCGGGCATCGAGACGGTGACCCGCAACGCGCTGTTCCTCAAGGATCGGCTGGGGTTCTCGGCGCCGGTGGCACAGGGTTCGGGCGTCACCCTGCTCGGCAAGCACGGCCAGCATGCGCATCACGTGCATGGCGAGCACGCGCTGGGCGGCATCGGCATTCCGCATACGCTGTCCAGCCGCGTCGACGGCCGGCGCGGCCATCGCATGATGATCGACCTGATCCGCAGCTTCCCGGGCGAGGTGACGATCATCGCGGTCGGCCGCATGACCAACCTAGCCCGGGCGCTGGACAAGGATCCCGAGATCGCGCGGCTGGTGCAGGGCGTGATCGTGATGGGCGGCGCATTCGGCACCAACGGCCACTCCGGCAACGTCTCCCCGGTGGCCGAGGCCAATATCGCCGGCGATCCGGACGCGGCGGACGCGGTGTTCACGGCGCACTGGCCGGTCACGATCGTGGGCCTCGACGTCACGCAGGAGGTGGTGCTCGGCGCGGCCCTGCTCGACCGGCTGCGCGACGCCGGCGGCGAGCTGGGACGGCTGCTGCACGAGCTGTCGCAGACCTATCTCGGCTTCCATCAGCGCACCCGCAAGCTCGACGGGATCTTCGCGCATGACAGCCTGGCGGTCGCCTACGCGGTCGATCCGACCCTGTTCACCCTGCGTGAAGGCCCGGTGCGTGTGATCTGTGGCGGCTTGGCTTCCGGCCAGACCATCCAGAAGCCGGAGCGACCGCCCTTCCCGACTCCCGCCTGGGATCCGCACCCGTCGCAATATGTGTGCACCGGCGTCGACCCGGCGCGGGTGCTGGCGCTGATCGAGCAGAGCTTCCTGGGCTGATCCCGCGTCGGCCGGCTCCGGCTCAGCCGCGCCCGGTCAGCAGGTAGCAGGGACAGCCGGCGCTGCGCGACGCGTGCGGGTCGGGTTCGAGCAGCTCTTCCACGGCCATGCGACGCAACCGCAGCACCACGAAGTCGGCCGGTCCATCCAGGATGTAGTCGTAATCCTCGGCCAGCACCGACAGCCAGTAGCCGACCCCCTGCCGCTCGGTCAGGATCATCGGATCCGACGTGCTGACCAGCAGACCCTGCTTCAGCGCCAGCTCCGCATCCGGACCGTTCGTGACGTGGTAGAGATAGGCGTCGGCGCGATCGGTGGCGCGCAGGTTGCGCGGATCGACCCGCTGCAGCAGCACGTCGTGCGGACCGAGCAGGCGCGGCTCCGGGTCAGGCTGCGGCGGCTCCGGGATGGTCGCGGCGGCGGTCGGCGCTGCCGGCACTTCAGGGGCGGTCGCCTCGTCCTCGGGCGGATCGTATCTGGCAGGGTCGTCTCTGGACGGGTCGTCGTCTGGAGCCGCCTGCGCCCCCTCGAACAGGTCCTCCTGCGGCACCGGCGCCGGCCGCGCACGCATGCGCCGCACCGGCGTGCTGTCTCCATCTGGGGCCGCCTCGGCTTCCGCCGCCGCGCCCTCGGCCTTCGAGGCCGCCGGATCCGATCCGAAGGGCAGTTCCTCGGTCTGCAGCGCGCCACGCGAGAGGCGTGCACGGGCGCGGCCGATACGTCCCTCGAGATCCTTGCTCATCGTCGCTCCGGGCGCGGCCGCGCCGACCGCCCGCCAGTACAGGGCGACGGCTTCCTGAGGATGACGCGCGCCACGCACCCGGCGCAGCACCCGGCCGCTCTCATCCTCGATGCGAAACACCTGGACGTCGAGCCCGCCGGGAGCCCCATCCGCCCGCGCCCGAACCCTGCCGCTTTTCATCGGCGCTACCACATCCATGCCGGTGCCTACATCGCGGTTGAGCCGTCCTGGCCGGTCGGCGATGGACGGGCGTCATCTGCCGGCCGATCAAGGCCGTTGCTCAAGGGGGCGCTTCTATCGTCCCGTCCCCCGCTGCGTCAACGCGGGTTTGGCAGCGTCCGGCCGTATCGGCACCGAGGCTCGATCGACGGCCGGCTTGATCGATCACGCGCCGGCGCGGCAGGCCAGCAACTCGAGTTCGATCTGCATGTCCACCGCGTCGAAGCTGCTGACCAGGTACAGGGTTGCGGCCGGACGGGCATCGCCGAATGCATCGCGAAGCAGCGGAAAACAGGCCGGAAAGCCGTCCGCGTCCTGCATCAGGTAGGTGACGCGCACCACATCCTGCATCGACAGTCCGGCCGATGCCAGCGACGCCGCACCGTTGCGCAGCGCCTGCCGGCACTGCTCCGCGAGGTGACGCGAGAACCGGCCGCGCACGGGGTCAAACCCGGTAACCCGGCGCAGGCGCACCTCGGGATGGCGGCCGCGGGTCTGCCGGCGCTCGATCGTGACGGACGCCCTTGCGCCGCGGAGCAGACGATCCTGAATTTCCTCCTGGGCCGGTCTCTGCGTGGCGAGCATCTTAAGGACGTCCCCGGCCTGTGCAGGCCACAGTTGCGTCACAATTTGCGGAAACTCAATCTTTTTTAACATGGCAGCAACATGTTCGGACGCCGCTCGGGAAAGCGACGTCGGCCGATCGGATCGATTCCAATCGTGTCTTCCCTGCTCTAGGATTGTCCGGTGAGGACCCGGATCCACGCAAGCTGTGCGGCGCGCGATGAAGCCGGCGTGCTGCTGCTCGGTCCTCCCGGCTGCGGCAAGTCTGATCTGCTGCTGCGGCTGATCGACCGCGGCTTCGCGCTGGTAGCGGATGACCGGGTCGAGCTCGAGCTTGGCCTGGCGACGCCGTTGCCGGGACAGGAGGGGCTGGTCGAGATGCGCGGGCTCGGCATCCTGCACCTCGCCCACCGGGCACCGGTCCGGCTGATGCTCGCCTGCGAACTCGGCCAAGCCACGACCCGGCTGCCTGAGCCGGCATGGCATGCACTCGGTCTGCCGCTGCTGCGGCTCGATCCTCGACCGGCCTCGGCCGCTCTGTTGGTGGCGCACGCACTGGATTGCGTGCAGCGGCGTACGGCGATGCATGCCGGCGCCTTCGCATGAGCCCGGTGACATGACCGGAGCGCGGCGCATCCTGCTGGTCACCGGCCTGTCCGGCGCCGGCAAGTCGTCGATCCTGCGCATCCTCGAGGATCTTGGCCACGAAGCGGTGGACAACCCGCCGCTTCCGATGATCGGCGAGATCATCCGGCGCAGCGACGCGCCGATGGCGATCGGTGTCGATGTCCGGACCACCGGGTTCGACGCAGCTTCGCTGCTGCAGGCGCTGACCGGGCTGCGCCGCGATCCCCGATTGCGCGTCGAGCTGCTGTTCGCAGTGGCCGAGGAGGCGGTGCTGCTGCGTCGCTACACCGCCACGCGCAGGCGGCATCCGCTGGCGCGCAGCGGGCGGGTGTCGGACGGCATCGACGACGAGATCGGGCTAACCGCGCCGCTGCGCGCGGATGCCGACCTGGTCGTCGATACCTCCGAGCTGCTGCCGGCGGAACTGCGTCGTCTGGTGGAAGCGCGCTACGGGGGCGGCGGCGAGGATGTGGCGAGGCTGACCGTGTCGCTGATCTCATTTGCATTCCCCGCAGGTCTGCCACGCGATTCCGACATGGTATTTGACGCCAGATTCCTCCGTAACCCGTTCTACGACCCTACATTATGCTCATCCACCGGGCTGGACCGGATGGTGGCGGAGCACGTCGCATCCGATCCTGACTACTTCGCGTTCCTGGACAGGATCCATGATCTGTTGCGATTGGTGCTGCCGCGGTTCGTTACCGAGGGTAAGAAATATGTTACCTTGGCTGTCGGCTGCTCCGGTGGGCGGCACCGCTCGGTGACGCTGGTGGAAGCGCTGGCGCGGCGGCTCGAAGGAGCGGTCTCGGGTTCGAATGGGGATGAGGCTCTGCATTGTGTCAGGTTTTCGGTCATCGTGATGCATCGTGAACTCGCGCGCGCGGGGCGGCCGTCATGATCGGCATGGTCCTGATCACCCACGGCGAGCTCGGAGAGACGCTTCGTGCCGCGATGGAGCACGTGGTGGGCCCACAGAAGCAGGTTGCCACCCTGAGCATTGGCGCTGACGACCAGATCCCGTCCTGCCGCCGGGCGCTCGCCCAGCAGATTGATCAGGTGGATACCGGTGACGGCGTCATGCTGCTAACCGACATGTTCGGCAGCACGCCCTCCAACCTCGCCATTGCCGCCATGGAACGCGGCGGGGTCGAGGTGATCGCCGGCGTCAACCTGCCGATGCTGGTCAAGCTGGCCAAGACCCGGTCGCAGCGCACGCTGGCGGAGTGCGCCCACATCGGCGAAACGGCCGGCCGCAAATACATCGCGGCGGCGTCGCACCTGCCGTCGAGCTGCCTCGGTGGCGCCATGTGCTGCAACGGTAGCACTCCGCTCAGCCCCCGCGTGCTGGACGAGGCGACGCTGCGCTGACTTCAGCGGACAACCAGTCCTCCGGCAGCCAGCCGCCCGGCGGCGATCCGGTCCGCCGTGTCGTCACCATCGTCAACCAGCGCGGGCTGCACGCGCGTGCCGCGGCAAAGTTCGTTTCCATGGCCGAGCAATTCGGCGCGTCGATCGAGGTCGCGCGCGAGGGCGAGATCGTGGCGGCCCGGTCGATCATGGGCTTGATGATGCTCGGCGCCGGCCGCGGCACGCAGATCGAACTGATTGCTGATGGCTGGGACGCGCGCGAGGCGCTGGACGCGCTTTCGGGCCTCGTCGAGGCTGGCTTCCATGAGCAGGACTGAGGCCAGGACCGGAGCCAGATCTCGTTCGGGCCCTGGCAGGCAGCATCCGGAGCGCAGCTTCGCCGGCGTCGGCATCTCTCCCGGCATCGCCATCGGTCGCCCCGCGGCTCCCAGCGAAGCGCCGGTGGCAGTGACCGCGCACCGCATCGAGCCTGGAACCGAGCAGGCCGAGGCCGACCGCTTGGCGGACGCCGTGACGCGCTCGCTGCGGCAGCTCGAGAAGCTGAATGCCCGCCTGGCACTGCTTCCCGAGGAGACGCAGCACGAGATCGCGCCGCTGCTCGATGCCTACCGGCAGATGCTCGGCCCGTCGCGGCTGCTGCGCGGCGCCGCGCGCCGGATCCAGGAGGAGCGGCTGAACGCCGAGGCCGCCGTCGCCGAAGAGGCGGAGGCATTGTCGCTGCGGCTGCGCGACCAATCCGGGGGCGCCTCCGATACCGAGGACGCAGCCGCCGCCATGCGGCGCGCCGAGGAGGTGCGCGAGATCGGCCGCAGGCTGGTGCGCAACCTCACCCGCGCTCCGTTCCGCTCCTTCACCGCCATCCCCACCGGCGCCGTGCTGCTGGCCGAGCAGCTGCGCCCGGCGGACGCGGCGCTGATCGACCCTTCCCGGGTCGCTGCGGTGGTCACAGACGAGGGCGGCGAGGCGGACCACACCGCGATCATGCTCCGCGCCCTCGGCGTCCCGGCCGTGATGGGCGTGGCAGGAGTGACCGAGGCGGCACGCTCGGCAGCGCTGGTGATCGTGGACGGCGCCGCCGGTACGGTGGTGGTCGACCCGACGCCGGCCACTCTGGCGAACGCGCGCAGCGGAGTCGCCGCCTATGGCCGCGAGCGGCAGCGCTTCGCCAGGCTGCGCCGCCTGCCGGCGGAGCTCGCCAGCGGCGAGCAGATCGAGCTGCAGGCCAACCTCGAGCTGCCGACGGAGCTGCCGCTGATCGCGCAGTCGGGTGCGGCCGGCATCGGCCTGCTGCGCACCGAGTTCCTGTTCATCAACGCCGAGTTCCTGCCGGACGAGGCGGCGCAGGAGGCGGTCTACCGCGAGGTGATCGAGGCGATGGGCGCCGACTGCACCACCATCCGCGTGCTCGACTGGGGCGGCGAGAAGCAGAGCGAGGCGCTCGGCAACATCGGCTTTGCACCCGGCGGCGGCGACCTCAACCCAGCGCTGGGCCTGCGCGGCCTGCGCCTGCTGCTGCGTCATCCCGCGGTGCTGGAGACCCAGCTCGCCGCCATCCTGCGCGCTTCGAGCGCCGGCCCGGTGCGGGTGATGCTGCCGATGGTCACCATCCTGGGCGAGCTGCGCGCGGCGCGCGCCATCTACGAGCGGGTGGCGAGGCGGCTGCGCCGCAAGGGGGTCAAGCTTCCCGACAAGCTGCCGCCGCTCGGGGTGATGATCGAGACCCCGGCGGCCGCGATCGGCGCCGACGCGATGGCGCTGGAGGCGGATTTCCTTGCCATCGGCACCAACGACCTGACGATGTACACGCTGGCGGTGGACCGTGCCTCGGCCGACGTCTCCGCGCTCTACGACTCGCTGCACCCGGCGGTGATCCGGCTGATCGCCGGCACCACCGAGGCGGCGCTGCGCCTGCGCCGGCCGGTATCGTGCTGCGGCGAGATGGCCGGCAACCCGCTGCTGATGCCGCTGCTGCTCGGTCTCGGGCTGCGCTCGTTCAGCATGAACGCGTCGGCAGTGCCGCGGGTCAAGCAGGCGGTGCGCGCCCTCAACCTCGACGAGTGCCGGCGCTTCGCACGGCGGGTGAGCGAGCAGACCGATCCGGAATCGGTGGCCAGGCTGGTCGCCGAGTTCTCCAAGGCGCGGTAGCTTCAGGCTGGGACGAGGCCGGCAGCCAGGTCGGCCGCGACCTCGCGCGGCTGGATGCTGACCTGCGGCAGACCCATCAGCTCCCCGTAGGTGCCGCGTGCCAGCGGACCCACCACGAACAGCTGCTCCCAGGCGCCGCCGCCCGGGCGGATCACCCGGCCGTGCCGATCGACCGAGATCCCGAGCGCAAACGGATCCGCCTCCAGCGCCCCGGCCTCGTGCAGCGACCGCAGCACCGGATGCCGCTCGACCACCGAGCGATGACCGGGGCCGGTGCAGTTGACGATCGCGGCGACCTCCAGCGAGATCCGGCTCGCCGGCGGCGCGCCGCGCGGATGCAGGACCACGTGCAGGCCGCCGGCAGCCGGTGCCGCAGAGAGTGGGGTCGCCGCCAGCAGCATCAGGCCGCCATTCGCCAGCTCGCCCTGCACGACGCGGTCGATCTGCGGCGCCGACTGGTAACGGTGCACGTCCCAGAACGGGCGAAGGTGACGCAGCAGGCGTCGACGCTCGGCCACCGGCAGGCTGCCCCAAACCACCCGCCCCTGCGTGCGCAGCGCGTCGATCACGTCCTCCCAGGGGCGGCCGAGCCGCGCCGCATCGGCAATCGCGACGCGCACCCGACGCAGCAGCGCCAGTGCCGTGTCCGACGCGGGCTGATCGAAGCTGCCGTATCCGGCCACCGGCTGCGTCGTGCGCGGGCGCGGCAGCAGGCCGCGTCGCGAGACGGCGTGGATGCAGGCGCGATGTCCGCGTGCGCGCAGGCCGGCGATGACGTCGCATCCGGTTAGCCCGGTCCCGACCACCAGGGCTGCAACGTCGCGCGGCAGCCGATCCAGCGCCCCGGGCTGCCACGGATCTGCGACCAGCCTCGCATCGCCGGCGAGCGGGTGCAGGAAGCGCGGCAGGTCCGGCGCGATGTGGCTGACCGCGAGCACGAGCCGGTCGGCCCGCAGGGTCTGGCCGTCCTCCAGCCGCACCGCGAAGCCGTCCCCCGCCGGCAGTGCCGCGACCGCGCGTTGCCGCAGGTGGCGGAACTCGGCGCGCGCCGCCTGGATCGCCGCCAGCAGGGTGGCATGCACGTACTGGCCGAACAGCGGCCGCCTCGGATACAGCCGCCCGTCCGGCAGCACCCCCTCGGGATCCGCTTCCGGCATGCCGAACGCGCGCAGCCACGCGTCGAAATGATCCGGCAGTTCGGGAAACAGCGACATGCGCGCCGCCGCGACGTTGACCCGATGCACCGGGTCGGTGGTGGCGTAGGCGAGCCCGGCACCGAGCGTGGCCGCGGGCTCGATCAGCGTGATCCGCGCCGCCGGGTCGTGATCGCGCAGCAGGTGCAGCGTGAAGGCGGCGCCGGCGAGGCCGCCCCCGATCACGACGACGTCGACCGGTCGTGGCCCGGAGGATGCCCGAACCGCCGGCCCTGCCACGGCGATGCTCATTCAGACCAGAACGATCCCTATCATGCGCATGGCCTACCGTACTGCACGGCTGCGGACCACCTGCCGCCTTTTCACCGCCTGCGCCGTAACCCGGCAGGGCGAGGCGCGAATATCCTCCAGCCATGCAGGTGAACCAGATGAGACCGATGACAGCCGCGCCGCCGCGGCGAGGCTGGCCGCCCGAGCCACGCTGCGGCGTCACGCGATGACTGCGCTGCTGCTCGCCCTGGCGGCGGGCGCGCTCACGGTGGCGGCCCCGTGCATCCTGCCGATGCTGCCGATCCTGCTCGGCGCCTCGGTGGGGCAGACCAGCCGCGCCCGCCCGGCCTTTATCACGCTGGGCTTCGTGCTGAGCTTCTCCGTCGTGGCGCTGCTGTTCGGTGTCTTCGCGCAAAGCCTCGGTGCATCGCAGGAGGTGCTGCGGCAGGCCGCGATCGTGCTGCTGCTGCTGTTCGGCGCCCTGATGATCTCGCCGCGCCCGTTCGAGCTGCTTGCCGCCCGCATGGGCGGCCTGATCAACCGGGCCGATGCGGTGGGAAGGCGCGCCGGCACGGGAAATCGGGGCGGCTTCATCCTCGGCATGACGCTGGGCGTGGTCTGGACGCCGTGCGCGGGTCCGGTGCTGGGGTCCATCCTCACCGTCGTCGCGACCTCGAACCGGCTCGGCTGGTCGGCGGTGCTGCTGGTGGCCTACGCGATCGGGGCAGGCGTGCCGATGCTCGCGATCGCCTATGGCGGCCAGTACGTCACCACGCGGGTGCGCCGGGTCGTCCGATACGCGCACCGGCTGCAGCAGGCCTTCGGCGTGGCCGTGATCCTGATCGCGGTGGCGCTCTACTACCAGTACGACACCGTGGTGACGGTATGGCTCGCCAACTTCTACCCCACCGCCAACCTCGGACTATGACATGCGCATCCTGACGCGACGCAACGCCTTGCTGAGCGCCGCCGCGGGCGGGGTGCCTTGGATCGGGCCTGCCCGCGCCGGCGGCGAAGCAGCCGGCGGCGAAGGCTTGGCCGACTACGGCGCCGCCCCGGAGTTCGCCGGCATCTCCGGCTGGCTGAACTCGCCGCCGCTCACCATGGCCGGCCTGCGCGGCAAGGTGGTGCTGATCGATTTCTGGACCTACTCCTGCATCAACTGCCTGCGCACCCTGCCTTACGTGACGCGCTGGTACGACAGCTACCGGGCGCGCGGGCTCGTTGTGGTGGGCGTGCACACGCCGGAGTTCGGCTTCGAGCGCAGCGCCGCCAACGTGCGCACCGCGATCGGGCGGTTCGGCATCCGCTACCCGGTGGCCCAGGACAACGGGTTCGCCACCTGGCGTGCCTACGCGAACCAGTTCTGGCCGGCGGAATATCTGGTCGACCGCAACGGCCACGTGGTGCTGAAGCATTTCGGCGAGGGCCGCTACGACGATACCGAGAACGCGATCCGTTCGCTGCTCGCTGCCGGTCCCGCAGTCGCCGCGGACAACGGCGCCGACCTGTCGCGCATCGCCACGCCGGAGATGTATTTCGGCCTCGCGCGGGTGCAGATGCTGGCGAGCCCGGAGCCGCCGCGCCGCGGCGCCGGGCGCTACACCGTGCCCTCGCCGCTGCCGGGCAACCGCTTCGCCCTGCTGGGAACCTGGGACCTGTCCGACGAGACCGCGACGCTCGCGCAGGGCCCGGGCGAGGTCGCGCTGAAGTTCCGCGCGGCGAAGGTGTTCATGGTGGCGAGCAGTCCTACCCCGGTCACCCTGTCGGTAACCGTCGACGGGCGGCCGCAGCCGCCGGTGACGGTGCGGGAGAGCCGCCTCTACACCCTGTTCGACAGCACCGACTACGGCGATCACGCGCTGCACCTTTCCATCGCGCAGGCGGGCCTGCAGGCTTTCACCTTTACCTTCGGCTAGCCCGGCAGCGCCCGAGGAGCGCGTTCCGCGGGCGGGATTTGTGCGTCCGTGGCTGCCGGGGTAGATGGCAGCCCGAACTTCAGACGCACCGACAGCTGGAGCATGATCGGCTCGATCCTCTGCCCCGGGAAGGCCTGCCCGCATGAGCTCCGCCCCCGACTCCGACATCGTGCCGATCCGCCGCGCCCTTATCTCGGTCTCCGACAAGACCGGGCTCGCGGCGCTTGGCGCGGCACTGCTGCGCCATGGCGCGGAGCTGCTTTCCACCGGCGGCTCGGCCAGGGCGCTGCGCGAGGCCGGGTTGCCGGTCAAGGAGGTGTCCGAGCATAGCGGCTTCCCCGAGATCCTCGACGGGCGGGTCAAGACCCTGGTGCCGCAGATCCACGGCGGCATCCTCGGCCGTCGCGACCTCGCCTCGCATCAGGCGCAGATGGCGGAGCACGACATCGCGCCGATCGACCTCGTCTGCGTCAACCTCTACCCGTTCGAGGCAACGGTGGCCTCGGGGGCCGCCTCGGCCGAGTGCATCGAGACCATCGACGTCGGCGGCCCGGCGCTGATCCGGGCGGCAGCCAAGAACCACTCGCACGTCGCAGTGCTCACCGACCCCGCGCAGTACGACGCCCTGATCGAGACCCTGGGGGCGCTCGGCGGCACCACCCGGGCGGACCGCAGGGCCTGGGCCGGCGCCGCCTATGCGCGCACCTGCGCCTATGACGGCGCGATCGCGAACTGGTTCGCGCGCGAGCGCGGCGACCCGCTGCCGCGTCGCCTGAGCCTGTCCGGGACCCGCGCCGAGATCCTGCGCTACGGCGAGAACCCGCATCAGTCCGCGGCCTTCTACACCGACGGCAGCGATCGCGCTGGGGTGGCCACCGCGCGGCAGCTGCAGGGCAAGGCACTGTCGTACAACAACCTCAACGACACCGACGCGGCGTTCGAGCTCGCCTGCGAGTTCGAACAGCCGTCGGTGGCGATCGTCAAGCACGCCAACCCGTGCGGTGTCGCCACCGCCGCCAGCCTGGAGGCAGCCTGGGAGCTGGCGCTGCGCTGCGATCCGGTATCGGCGTTCGGCGGAGTGGTAGCGCTGAACCACACCCTGGACGAGGCGACCGCAGCACGGATCGCCGCGATCTTCACCGAGGTGATCGTGGCCCCGGACGCCACCGAGGGCGCGCGCGCCATCCTCGCCGGGAAGAAGAACCTGCGCCTGCTGCTGACCGGAGGTCTCGCCGATCCCGCCGCCGGCGGGCTGACGCTGCGCTCGCTGGCCGGCGGCTTCCTGGTGCAGGATCGCGACGCCGGTCGGCTGGACGGCTCGATGCTCAAGGTGGTGACGCGGCGGCCGCCGAGCAGCCGGGAGCTGTCCGACCTCGTGTTTGCCTTCCGGGTGTGCAAGCACGTGAAATCGAACGCGATCGTCTACGCCCGTGACGATGCCACCGTCGGCATCGGGGCGGGGCAGATGAGCCGGGTGGACGCCGCGCGCATCGCCGCCAACAAGAGCGAGCAGGCGGGGCAGGCCGCGGGCCTTGCCGAGCCGCTCAGCCACGGCAGCGTCGCCGCATCGGACGCGTTCTTCCCGTTCGCGGATGGTCTGCAGGTGGTGATCGCTGCCGGCGCCACCGCGGTGATCCAGCCGGGCGGGTCGATCCGCGACGCCGAGGTGGTCGCCGCCGCCGACGAGGCCGGGATCGCGATGGTGTTCACCGGCATGCGGCATTTCCGGCATTGACCCGCGACCAGCCCGTGGCGGCGCCGCCGACCCGGTTCCCGACCTCAGCCCGTCCGGCGATGGAGGGGCTGGAGGGTTCGCTGATCCGCGTGGTGTCCACCGAAGGTAGCGGGATGCCCGACGTGATCCCGCTCTGGTTCGGCGAGCCGGACGAGGTCACGCCCGGCTTCATCCGCGATGCGGCGAAGCGGGCGCTGGATGACGGGCAGACCTTTTACAACTCCAACTTTGGCATCGCCCGGTTGCGCGAGGCGATCACCACCTACCAGGCGGCGCTGGGACGCCGCGCCGCCTTCGAGGGTATCTGCGTCACCGCGTCCGGCGTGAACGCGGTCATGCTGGTCTGCCAGGCATTGCTCGAGCCGGGCGACCGGGTGGTGCTGCCGGAGCCCTTCTGGCCAAACCTCGCCGGCATCCCAC
Source organism: uncultured Acetobacteraceae bacterium (assembly GCA_964245755.1). Lineage (GTDB taxonomy): Bacteria > Pseudomonadota > Alphaproteobacteria > Acetobacterales > Acetobacteraceae > Lichenicoccus. The sequence goes on from CAXTNV010000001.1 coordinate 117,190, forward strand.
GGGTGATGGGTGCGCACATCGTCACCGTGCCGCTGCAGCTCGACGCCGGTGCCGCCTGGTCGATCGACATGGACGTGCTGCTGGCGGCGCTTTCGCCGGGTACCCGCATGGTGATCCTGAACGCGCCGGCGAACCCGACCGGCTGGATGCTGACGCGACGCGAGCAGGAGATCGTGCTGGCGCACTGCCGCCGCCATGGCATCTGGATCCTGGCCGACGACGTCTATGAGCGGCTGGTGTTCGAGGGACCGGCGTCGCCCTCGTTCCTGGACATCGCCGCGGCCGAGGACCGTGTGGTCGGGATCAACTCCTTCTCCAAGAGCTGGGCGATGACCGGCTGGCGGCTGGGCTGGATCACCGCGCCGGTGCCGTTGATGGCGGCACTCGGCAAGATCAGCGAGTTCAACGTCTCCTGCGCGCCGCCCTTCGTGCAGCACGCAGGCATCGCGGCGCTGGAAGGGGGTGAGCCCTTCATCGCGGCCAGTGTCGCGCGCTACCGCGCGATGCGCGACCTGGCCTGCTCCCGGCTCGGCGGCATCCCCGGGATCAGCGTGCCGGTTCCGGGCGGGGCGATGTATTGCTTCTTCGCCGTCGCGGGCTGCACCGACAGCGTGGCGCTGGCGCGTCGGCTGCTGCACGAGGCGCGTGTCGGGCTGGCGCCCGGCCTCGCCTTCGGGCCGACCGGCGAGGGCTGCCTGAGGCTGTGCTTCGCGGTCGGCCGCGAACGGCTGGAGCAGGCCTGCGAGCGCATCGAGGGTCACCTCGGCCGGCTCGAACATGGCTGAATGGCGGAGCGGGCCCGGCGCGTGGGCCGTGCTGCTCGTCCTGTCGCTGGCCCCGACGGCGCTGCACGCCCAGGGTCAGGTCCCGGAACAGCCGCAGGCGCCGGCCGCGGCGCTGTCGCCGGCGGATCGCGGCTGGGTGCAGCGCCTGCAGGCTACGCTGGACGCGATCACCACGCTGCGCGCGCGCTTCAAGCAGATCGCCCCGGACGGGCGCACCACCCAGGGCAGGGCCTGGCTCGATCGTCCGGGACGGATGCGCTTCGAGTACGACAAGCCGAGCCCGCTGCTGCTGGTCGCCGGCGGCGGCAAGCTGGTTTTCAACGACAGCGAGCTGAAGCAGACCACCAGCTTGCCGCTGGAGAAGACCCCCCTCGGGCTGCTGCTGCGCCCGCAGCTGACCTTGTCCGGCGACGTCACGGTCACCGGCTTTCGCCACGATGACGGCGAGCTGCAGCTCACTCTGGTGCGCACCGCGTCGCCCGGCGACGGCAGCCTGACTCTGATCTTCTCCGAGCAGCCGCTGGCGCTGCGCTCCTGGCGCGTGATCGACGCACAGGATCGGCAGACCCGCGTCGACCTGGTCGACATCGTGCTCGGCGGGGCCCTGCCGCAGAGCCTGTTCGATACCGCGATCGGCGAACAGGATCGCTGAGGCGCGACGCCGAAGGATTTTCTTCAAATTCTGGTTGCTCTTGTCCAAGATGACCTGGCGATGAAGCCGCTGATCGGAATTACCTGCTGCAGCAAGTTGTTTGGGCCCCACCGGCTCGAGAACCATGCTGCCTCCGACACCTACGTCGAGGTTACGGACCGGATCGTGCTCGGCGTGCCGGTGCTGATCCCGGCGAACGGCGAGGCGGTCGACATCGAGACCCTGCTGAGCCGGCTCGACGGACTGATCCTGACCGGCAGCCGGTCGAACATCTCCCCCGACCGCTATGGCGGGTGCGCGCATGCCGTCGGCACGCCCGAGGACCAGCGGCGCGACGCGGTGACGCTGCCGCTCAGCCGCGCGGCGATCGCGGCGGGCATGCCGGTGCTCGCGATCTGTCGCGGCTTCCAGGAGCTGAACGTCGCACTCGGCGGCAGCCTGCATCAGCGTCTGCAGGATCTGCCCGGCCGGCTCGACCATTCCGCGCCGGCGGAGGCCGACATCCGCCTGCGTCACGGCAAGGCGCACCCGGTCGATCTCGTCGCCGGCGGCTTGCTGCATCGTCTGGCCGACGGACTCGATCGGGTGCAGGTCAACTCGCTGCACGACCAGGGCATCGACCGCCTGTCGCGGCAGCTCTCGATCGAGGCGGTGGCGCCGGACGGAGTAGTCGAGGCGGTTCGGGTCACGGAGGCGCCGGGGTTCGCCGCCGGCGTGCAGTGGCATCCGGAGTACGACCATCGTACCGACCCGCTGTCGCGCGCGATCTTCGCCGCCTTCGGCGAGGCGGTCCGGGCACGGGTGGCCGGTCTGCCGCTGCCGCAGTCGCTGCGCCCGATCGCGATCGCGCCGCGCTTCGCCGTGGCCTAGCGCGCGGACGTTACGCGGGCGCCTCCATCCGCCCCACGAGGAACCCGCGTTCCGGACCGATGTTGTCGGCGGCAGGCAGCGCGGGGGGCACGATCATGGCGGATGGCGGCACGACGGTCGAAGCGGAGACGGCGACTGACCCGCGCGCCGCGGCGAAGGCGGCCCGGCTGCACTACGTCGATGACGCCCGCCCGGGCATCACCCGCGACAAGGGCGCGGACGGCTTCGTCTATCGCGGGCCGGACAGCGCCGAGATCACCGACGAGAAGGTGATCGAGCGCATACGCAAGCTCGCGATCCCGCCTGCCTACACCGAGGTCTGGATCTGCCGCGATCCGAGAGGACACCTGCAGGCGGTCGGGCGCGATGCCCGCGGCCGCAAGCAGTATCGCTACCACGCCGATTGGCGGGCGATCCGCGACGAGGCGAAATACGGCAAGATGCTGCTGTTCGGCCGGAAGCTCCCGGAGATCCGGGCCCATGTGCAGCACGACCTGGCCCTGCCCGGACTGCCGCGGCGCAAGGTGCTGGCGACGGTGGTAGCACTGCTCGAGAAGACGCTGATGCGCGTCGGCAACGAGGAGTACACGCGGACGAACAAGAGCTTCGGCCTGACCACGCTGCGCAACCGCCACGCGCGCATACGCGGCACCGAGGTGGTGCTCGACTTCCGCGCCAAGCACGGCATCCAGCAGCATGTCGAGCTGCGCGACCGGCGCCTCGCCGGCATCCTCAAGCGGTTGCAGGACATCCATGGCCAGGAGTTGTTCCAGTATCTCGACGACGACGAGCAGCGCCACGGCATCTCGTCGCAGGACGTCAACGAGTACCTGCACGAGATCAGCGGCGAGGACATCACGGCAAAGGATTTCCGCACCTGGGCGGCGACCAATCTGGCGGCGCTGGCGCTGCACGAGCTGGAGCTGTTCGACAGCCAGGCCAAGGCCAAGAAGAACCTGGTGCACGCGGTGGAGAAGGTCAGCAAGCTGCTGGGCAACACGCCGGCGATGTGCCGCAAGTGCTACATCCACCCGGCGATCTTCGACGGCTACCTTGATGGCAGCCTCGCCGAGGCGCTGAAGCAGCGTGCGGAGGCGGTGCTGGAACCGGCGGCCGCGTCGCATGCCGATCTGACGGCGGAAGAGGTCGCGGTGGTCGCCTTCCTGAGCCGCAAGCTGCAGCAGGTTGCGGACTCGCCGGACAAGGCCGTGTGATCTGCGAGAGCACGCGGTGGAAGACCGCAGTGTCGGGCCAGGGGTGCCGGGCAACAGTTTGGAGTCGGGCGGAGATGCAGTGCCGCCCGCAGGGCCGGTGCTGCCTCAGCCCGGTTCATCGTCAGCCGCATTCTGGCCTGCATCCTCGGCCGCTTCCTGGGCGAGCTGCAGGGCGCGCGCATAGACGGTGCGGCGCGGCAGGTTCGCCGCTCCCGCGACCAGTGCTGCGGCATCCTTGACCGACTGGGTCAGCAGGGCCTGCCGAAGCTGCCGGTCCAGATCGTCCGATCCGGTCGCATCGGGTGCGGCGGGTCCGACCACGACCGTGATCTCGCCGCGAGGCGCCGCCGCGGCGTAGTGCGACCACAGCCTGTCCAGGGTGTCGCGCCGCACCTCCTCGAAGCGCTTGGTGAGTTCCCGCGCCACCGCCGCCTCGCGCGCGCCGCCGAACACTGCCGCAAGGTCCTTCAGCATCTCGGCCAAGCGGTGCGGCGCCTCGTGCCAGATCAGGGTCGCCGACAAGCCCGCCTGCTCGGCGGCGCGCAGCGTGGCGAAGCCGGTGCGCCGTGCCGCGCTGCGCGGCGGCGCGAAGCCCGCGAAGAGGAACGGATGCGGCGGCAGTCCGGACAGGGTGAGGGCGGTGAGGGCGGCGTTGGCGCCCGGTGCGGCGGTGACTGAGACGCCCTGCTCGATCGCCGCACGCACCAGCCGGTAGCCCGGATCGGATAGCAGCGGTGTCCCGGCGTCGCTGACCAGGGCCACGCGCCTTCCCTGCCGCAGCAGGTCCAGCAGGCTCGCGATCCGCTGCCGCTCGTTGTGCTCGTGCAGTGCCTCCATGCGAGAAGAGATTCCCCACACCGCGAACAACCGTGCGGTGACGCGCGTATCCTCACACAATACCAGGTCTGCCTGCGCGAGACAGGCGGCGGCTCGCGGCGTGAGGTCGGCAAGGTTGCCGATCGGCGTCGACACGAGCACAAGTCCGGCGGGCAGAGGCCCGCTCGGTGGGATCTTGCCCGGCTGGAATGCATCGTCGGGCGAGGAGGGGGGAGAGTCGGATGCTTCGTCGGACATGGATATTCCTGGCCCCTGCGGATGCGCTCCGTCCAGCCTCCGCGCCATGGCGGCCGCTTTCCGGCATCCTGCCGCTGCTGTTGCTCGGCGCCTGCACCACCGGACCGCTGTCGGGATTTGGCCTGGGCGGGGAGGCCGCCTCATACCCGCCGCCGCCGGCGGGCGTGCAGGCGCCCCCGAGCGAGACGCCGCCGGTCCCGCCGACCAGCCGCGTCGGCCTTCTGCTGCCGCTCAGCGGTAGCAACGCGCCGCTCGGCCAGGCGATGCTGCGCTCGGCGCAGCTCGCCCTCGACCTGCCGGGCGCCCCGCCGCTCGACGCTCAGGACACCGGGGCCGCGCCGGGCGGCGCCGCCCGCGCCGCGCAGGCCGCGGTCGGGGGCGGCGACGGCATCCTGATCGGTCCGCTGACCTCGGCCGACACGGCGGAGGCGAGCCCGGTCGCGCGCGCGGCCAACGTGCCCATGCTGGCCTTCACCAGCGACCTGGCGCAGGCGCAGCCGGGGATCTGGGTGATGGGCGTGACGCCGGAGCAGCAGGTGCACCGTCTGGTCGAGGCGGCCAAGGCGGATGGCCGTACCCGCATCGCCGCACTGCTGCCCGACAGCGCGCTCGGCAACGCGATGGCGGACGCCCTCACCCGCGCCTGCGCGGATGCCGGCCTGGCGCCCCCGAACCTCGCGCGCCACTCCGACAGCATGGAGAGCATCAACAGCACCATGCGCGGCCTGGCCGACTTCGAGAACCGGCGCGGCGCGATCGAGCAGAAGCTGCGTGATGCCAAGGAGAGCCAGGATCCGGCGGTTCGGGCGCAGGCCGCCGCACTAGCCCAGACCCCGATACCGCCGCCGCCGTTCGACGCGCTGCTGCTGGCCGACACCGGCACCGATCTGCAGGAAGTGATCTCGGTGCTGAGCTACTACGACATCTCGGCGTCCCAGGTGCGCATCATGGGCCCGGGCTTATGGGGCGCATTTGCCGGCAAGCTGGGTCCGCTGGAAGGAGCCTGGTTCGCCGCTCCCGACGCGCAGGATAGGCTCGGCTTCACGCAGCGCTACCAGGCCAAGTTCGGCCAGGCGCCGCGGCCGCTGGCGGACATCCCGTACGATGCGGCGGCCCTGGCCCGCAGCCTGGCAGGCTCGGGCGGATACAGTCCCCAGGCGCTCACGCGAGCGGACGGCTTCGCAGGGGTGGACGGTGTCTTCGCCCTGATGCCGGACGGTCATGTCCGGCGTGGACTCGCGATCTTCCAGATCCAGCCCGGGGGTGGCGCCAGGATCGTGCAGCCGGCTCCGCGATCGCTGAGCGACGCCGCGAGCTGACGCGACGTCACCCTCAAGTGCGATGATCAGGCGGCGACGGTGGCGCCTACCGACAGCACCGGACGGATGCAGTGCAAGGCCGCCTCAAAGCTGGAGAAACTGCCGAGCTTGTAGCTGCGGACATGGTCGATCACCAGCCATCGCATGCCTTCGGGACGGATCATGTAGGCGGGATCGGCATTCTCCCGGACCCAGACCAGCACGTGCTCGAGCGGCACGCTGTCGCGCTGCGGCGTGAGCCGGGGGGTTATGTCGGCGTCGCAGATGCCCATGGACGCTCCCGCCTGCAGCCAGCGCAGCAGATACTCGCGGTGCCGCGGCAGGAAGCAGAGGCGGAGGGAGACGATGTTAGAGCTCTCCTGGAACACCGTCGTCGCGTCAGAGCTGGGCATGTCTTGTCCCTCGCATTTCTGTGAGCAAAACGTAATCGGGCGCCACCCATGCTGCCAACGGGATTCTGACGGGAGTCGGCAAGTCGGTTCTGCACCCGCCGTTTCTGTGGCAAATTTGCAATGCTCCGTTACGAAATCGCCTCGTCTAAAGAAAATCGGCTCACGGGATGGGATTTTGTCTTGGGATTTCGCCAGTATTACTTAATCCCCGGCTGATCCGGCGACGACCCGCTCCAGAAAACTGTCGATCTCGGCCGTGTCGAGCCAGCATAGCCTCACGCTCAACACCATGACTTGCATCCGCACGTCCGACGGCAGGCGTACTCCGTCCTTCGGTGTGGTCACCAGCAGGGCGTTCGCCGCCTGCGCGCGTGCGATCAGCCGGTCCAGTTCCGCGGCGCGGTAGCGATGATGATCCGGAAAGCCGGTGCGCTGCACCAGCTGCAGGCCGATGCCCTCGAGAGCCTCGAAGAACTTTTCCGGTCGCGCGATGCCGGCGAATGCAGCCAGCTTGCGCCCGCGTAGGGCATGCGCCTGCGCCGCCATCACGAGCTCCGCACGCAGCACCGGCAGCCGCGGCGGAAGCCGGCTCGCTGCAGCGCGAAGATCCGGGCCGATGAGGATGGCGGCATGCGCCCGGGCCGCGCCATGCTCGATGCTCTCCCGCAGCGGACCCGCCGGCAGCAGGCGTCCGTTGCCGAAGCCGGTCCCGCCGTCGATCACCAGCAGCGTCGCGTCGTGCGACAGCCCGGGGTTCTGCATGCCGTCGTCCAGGACCAGGCACTGCGCGCCTTGCGCCACCGCCGCACGCGCCGCCGCCGCGCGATCCGCCCCGACCCAGGTGGGAGCGGTTGCTGCCAGCAGCAGCGCCTCGTCGCCGACCAGGGCCGCGTCGTGATGCGCGGCATCGACTCGCAGCAGCTTCCTCACGGTGCCGCCGTAGCCGCGCGTCAGAGCGTGGGCGCGTATGCCGCGGGCCTGCAGTCGCGCCAGCAGGTCGAGGGCAAGCGTGGTCTTGCCGGCACCGCCGATGGTCAGGTTGCCGCAGCAGATCACCGGCACCGGCGCGCGCCAACCGGGCCGGCTCAGCCTGCGGCGGGTGATCCGGCCGGCCAGCCAGCCGAGCGGCGAGAGCAGCAATGCCGCGCCGCCGGCGTCGGCATCCTGCCAGAAGGCGGGCGGCCGCATCATCTCGGCCCAGCCAGGCGCAGCAGGCGGCGGGCAAGGTCGGGAACCAGGTCGGAGGCCGCCTCGGCGATGCGCTCGGCGGCCGCCGACTGGCGCGTCCGCATGGCGGGGTCGGTCAGCAGCCGGAATGCCCAGTCGGCGATCGCCTCCGCCGTCGGCGTGATTTCGACCGCTCCCGCTTCGCGCAGGTCGCGGATGGCGTCGTTGAAGTTGAAGCTCAGCGGCCCGGTCGCGATCGCGCAGCCGAGGCGTGCCGGCTCGAACGGGTTGTGGCCGCCGCCCTGGTCTGCCTGCGCCAGGCTGTTGCCGAGGAAGGCGATCGGCGAAAGCCGGTAGAGCAGGCCCAGCTCGCCCATCGTGTCGCAGATCCAGCATCCCTGGTCGGCTGCCGGATCCTCGCCGAGTGCCCGTCGCGGCGCGCGATCGAGCGGAGCCGGGAGTGCCGCGCCGCGTTCGGGATGGCGCGGGGCGACGATGGTCAGCAGGGTCGGCAGCCGCCGGCTCAGGATCGCGTGCGCGTGCGCGATGACGGCCTCCTCTCCCGCATGGGTCGATGCCGCCAGCAGCAGCGGCCGTCCCGCCAGCAGCCGCCGGAGCCGGTCGAGCTCGCGCTCGTCCACCGGCAGCGCCGCCGCCGCGGCCTTCAGGTCGCCAGGACAGTCGACGTGGATAGCGCCAAGGCGGTGCAGCCGATCCGCATCCTCCGCGCTGCGCGCGGTGATCCAGCAGAAGCTGCGCAGCATCGTGCGCGCCAGCGCAGGCAGCCGCTGCCAGCCGCGCAGGCTGCGCGTCGACAGTCTGGCGTTCACCAGCGCGATCGGCAGGTCGTGATTGCGAACGCAGGCGATCAGGTTCGGCCAGAGCTCGCTCTCGACCAATGCCACCGCCTGCGGCCGCCAGTGGCGCAGGAAGCGGCGCAGCCAGCGCGGCACGTCGAGGGGGGCGAACTGCTGCAGCACCCGCCGGTCCAGGTCGCCTGCTCGCAGCCGCTGCCCGAGCAGCCGCTGCGACGTGACCGATCCCGTCGTCATCAGCACGTGCAGGTCCGGGTCGATGGCGCAGAGCGCTTCCAGCAGTGCCAGCACCGAGACCGTCTCACCGACGCTGGCTGCGTGCAGCCAGAGCAGCCTGCCTTCCGGCCGGGGCAGCGTGGCGCGCCCGCGCCGCTCGCCGAGCCGATCCGGCAACTCGCGCCCGCGCGCCAGTCGCTGCCGCAACAACAGGCGGATCAGGGGCTCACCCATGACCGCGAGCAGCCACCACAGCCTTGCCGCAAGCGGTATGCGCGCTGGCGACTTCGTCATGCGCAAGGCCGATCCAGCGCATCCAGCGCATCACCGATGGCCGCTGCGGCAGCCTGCTTGTCCTGCCGCGACACGGTGATCGGCGTCCCGCACAGGATGCTGCCGCGGCTGAACGGCAGCGGCAGCATCATCCGATCCCACGAGCCGATCCGGCGCGCCGCCCGGCAGGTGGCGGCGACCGGGACGACATACGCGCCGGAGTAGGCGGCGAGATACGCCGCACCCGGTTGCATGACCCGCCTCGGGCCGCGCGGGCCGTCCGGCGTGAGGCAGACGACCTTGTGCTCGCCGAGCAGCCCGAGCAGGCGGCGCAGCGCCGCACTGCCTCCCTTGTCCGGCCGGCGTCGATCGGCCGAGGAGCCGTCGACGGAGTGGATATCCCAGCGCCGCATGATGTCGGCGATCATCCGCCCGTCACGGTGGCGGCTGATCAGCGCGGTCAGCGACAGCAACGGGTTCTCCCGACGGGCACGCCACCAGAGGATCGGCACCAGGGAGAGGTACTCGTGCCAGAACACGACGATCACGGAGTGCCCGCCCCGCCCGGTCAACAGCGACCAGGTCGCGGGATCCGCCTCGATCTTCCAGCGGCCGCTGCGCAGCGCGAAACCGAGATACAGGCCAATAACCTGGCAGAGCAGGAAGCGCACCGGCGGGCTGCGCAGCAACCGCTTCAGCACCGGACCGCCGCAGGCGTCTTCATTGACCGTTGCGTTTCACGTGAAACAATCCACAGGACGCAGCCGTGAGCGGGATCCGAGGGCCGGAGTGTGGCGCTTTCAGGACGGGTTCTGCGCCCGGTGCCGCAGTAGATGGTCTGCCAGCACGCAGGCGAGCATCGCCTCGCCCACCGGGACGGCGCGGATGCCGACGCAGGGATCGTGGCGGCCGCGCGTCGACACCGCCACGGCCTCCCCCGTGGATGTCACCGACGGCACCGGCGTCAGGATCGAGCTGGTCGGCTTGACCGCGAAGCGGGCGACGATCGGCTGGCCGGTCGAGATCCCACCCAGGATCCCGCCGGAGTGGTTGCTGTCGAACACGACGCGGCCTTCCTCCTGGCGCATGGGATCGGCGTGCTGTTCGCCGCTGGCGCGTGCGGCGGCGAAGCCGTCGCCGATCTCGACCGCCTTGACCGCGTTAATGCCCATCAGCGCGCCGGCGATCTCCGCGTCCAGCTTGCCGTAGAGCGGCGCGCCCAGCCCAGCCGGCACACCAAGCGCCTCGAGCTCGATGACCGCGCCCGCGGAGGAGCCGTTCTTGCGCGTCGCATCGAGGTAGTCCGACCAGACCGGAACCATCTGCGGATCAGGACAGAAGAAGGGGTTGCGGCCGACCTCGTCCCACTGCCAGCGGGTGCGGTCGATGGCGTGCGGCCCGATCTGCACGAGCGCGCCGCGCAGCATCATGTTTGCACCCAGCACGCACCGCGCGACTGCGCCGGCGGCAACCCGAACCGCAGTCTCGCGCGCCGAGGCGCGGCCGCCGCCGCGTGGGTCGCGTATGCCGTATTTCAGGTCATAGGTCAGGTCGGCATGACCGGGCCGGTATCGATCCGCGATCTCGGCATAGTCGCGCGACCGCTGGTCCAGGTTCTCGATCATGATCGAGATCGGGGTCCCGGTGGTCCGACCCTCAAACACGCCGGACAGGATACGCGCCTGGTCCGGCTCCTGGCGCTGGGTGGTGAAGCGTGACTGACCCGGGCGGCGGCGATCGAGCCAGGGCTGGATATCGGTCTCGCTGAGCGTCAGGCGCGGCGGGCAGCCATCGACCACGCAACCGATCCCCGGCCCGTGGCTCTCGCCCCAGCTGGTGAAGCGAAACATGTGGCCGAAGCTGTTGTGCGACACTCCGCCCCCCTGGCGGTCAATCCGATACCGCCGCGATGTCGGGCGCCCTGGGGTTCTTCATGCCGACGGTGTGATAGCCGGCATCGACATGATGCACTTCCCCGGTCACACCGCCGGCGAGATCGGACAGCAGATACACCCCGGCGCCTCCGACCTCGTCGATCGAGACGTTGCGCTCGAGCGGCGCGTTGAGCTGGTTCCATTTGAGGATGTAGTGGAAGTCGCCGATGCCGCTCGCCGCCAGGGTCTTGATCGGCCCCGCGCTGATCGCGTTCACGCGGATCCCGTCGCTGCCCAGGTCGGCTGCCAGGTAGCGCACGGAGGCTTCCAGGGCAGCCTTGGCGATGCCCATGACGTTGTAATGCGGCATCACCCGTTCGGCGCCGAGATAGGTCAGCGTCAGCAGCGAACCGCCCGGCTTCATCAGCGCGCTTGCCCGTTGGCACACCGCGGTGAAGGAGAAGCAGGAGATGTCCAGCGCCTGCAGAAAGGCTTCGCGTGGCGTATCGGCATAGCGACCGCGCAGGTAGGCCTTGTCGGCCCAGCCGATGGCGGGCACCACGAAATCGCGCGTTCCCCCCACCCGCCGCAGGGTCGCGAAGGCCTCGGCCATCGCCGCGTCCTGGGCGACGTCGCAGGGCAGCACCAGCGACGAGCCGACGCTCTCCGCCAGCGGCCGAACCCGTTTTTCCAGCGCCTCCCCCTGGAAGGTGAAGGCGAGTTCCGCGCCTTGCGCCGCGCAGGCGGCGGCGATGCCCCAGGCGATGGAACGGTTGTTGGCGACCCCCATGATCAGGCCGCGCTTGCCCTGCATGAGCGTGCCGCGGGCGGGTAGGGATGGAGCGCCGTCCGGCATGAAGCGTCGTCCTGCTGAGAATGGCCTTGATCACGATCGACGCGTCGACCACGAAGGCGACTGATGCTGGTCCAGGCGCCCCGGATCGGCAGCCCCGTATCGTCGTGACACAGCCAGGACGGGGCGACAAGGGCCGCCGCGAACCCCTCCTACGTCCAGCGGTTCCGGTATCACAGCGCGAGGAGGTCGTCGCATGCCAGAGCGTTCCCTGCGGCCGGAGGGTGATCCGATGGCGCTGTTCCGGCAGTGGCTCGGCGAGGCCGAAGGCTCGGAGCCCAATGATCCTAACGCCGTGGCCGTGGCGACCGCGACCGCACAGGGCCTGCCATCGATCCGGATGGTCCTGCTCAAGGGCATCGATCCGAGAGGCTTTGTGTTCTACACCAACAAGCAGAGCCGAAAGGGTGACGAGCTGTCGGCCAACCGGCAGGCGGCGCTGCTGTTCCACTGGAAGACCCTGCGACGCCAAGTCCGCGTCGAGGGTCCGGTCGAGGACGTGACCGACGCGGAGGCCGACGCCTACTTCGCGAGCCGGTCGCGGGTCTCGCGCCTCGGTGCGATCGCCTCCGATCAGTCCCGCCCGCTCGCCTCACGGGCAGAACTGGAGGCCCGCCTCGCAGAGCTCGACGCACGCTTCCCCGACGAGGCGGTGCCGCGTCCCGCGCATTGGTCCGGCTACCGCGTGCTGCCCCAACGCCTCGAGTTCTGGCAGGACATGCCGTACCGGCTGCACGATCGCATGGTCTACCGCCGAGACGCCGACGGTGGCTGGCAGACCGGCCGGCTCTATCCGTGAGAGCCCCATGATACAGTGCACTGCCGGAACCGGGGGATCACCATCGTGAGCGACATCCGCAAGATCCTGCTGCCGCTGAACGGCACGCCGAACGGCGAGGCGGCATTGGCGACCGCGCTGATCCTGGCCAGACGCTTCGATGCACATCTCGCGGCCCTGCACGTCCGCAGCGACACCCGGGAAGTTGCACCACTGGCCGGCGAGGGGCTGTCCGGGGCGATGGTCGAGGAGATGATGACCGCCGCCGAGCGTGACGCCACGCGCCGCTCGCTCAGCGTGCAAGAGGGGTTCGATCGCCTGATCGGGCAGGCCGGGCTGGAGCTGCGCAGCGCCACTGACCTCGACCCTGCCGGTGCGGCGGCCGGACCGAGCGCCAGCTTTCGCACCGTCGTCGGGCGCGAGCACGAGATCGTCTCCTATGCTGCCAGGCTTGCCGATCTCACGGTCGTGCCGCACGCGAACTCCGGCGAGGAGGTTTCCTCCTCCGAGGCATTGCATGCGGTGCTGTTCGACAGCGGCAGGCCGGTCGTGATCGCGCCGAAGATCAGCCCGCCCGTGGTCGGGCAACGGGTCTGCATCGCCTGGAACGGCACCGGCGAGTCGGCCTCCGCCGTGTTGTCCATCCTGCCATGGCTGCGGGACGCCGAGGCGGTGCAGGTGCTGCACTCGGAAGACTATCAGCGCCGTGGTCCGGAAGCCGGCGCGCTGCTGGACTACCTGGCGCTGCACGGCGTGCGCGCGACACTGCAATCCTTCCGCGCCATCGACAAGGAGGTCGGCGCGGGACTGCTCGCCGCCTGCTCCAGGTTCGGCGCCGACATGCTCGGAATGGGGGCGTACTCGCACTCGCGGCTGCGCCAGCTCATCCTGGGCGGCGTGACCCGCCATGTCCTGGAGAATGCGGCGCTCACCGTGCTGATGGCTCGGTAGCCCGACCGCCATCGCCTAGATTCCGGGCAGCTCGTTCACCGCCACCACGCGCCAGCAGCCCGGGTGGCGCTCCAGGATCGTGACCGAGAGGTTCTGCACCGAGAACCGCAACGCGGTCTCCGCATCCACGCCGAGCGCATGCGCGACCGCCGCCCGGATCGCGCCGCCGTGGCTGACCACCACGATGTCCTGCCCGTCATGGCCATCGGCGAGCCGCTCGAGCACCCTCGCCACCCGCGCGCACACCTGCTGCATGCTTTCGCCGCCCGGAGGCACCTCGGTGGCCGCAATCGACCAGAACACGTGCGCCGGGAGCCTCAGCTTCGCCGGTAGCGCGGCATGTGGCAGGCCCTGCCACTCCCCCATGTGCTGCTCGATGAGGTCCGGCTCGATCTGCCACGAGGTCTCGGGGTAGCCCGCCTGCTGGATCGCGTGCGCGGTGCGCTGCGTACGCGACAGCGGCGTGGTGTACCAGGCCGATGTCAGCGGCAGGCGGCCGGCGAGAGCTCGATACATCGGCACCTGGGCCACCAGGCTCTCGGGGCACAGCGGCACGTCCATGGCGCCATACAGCGTCATGCGTGCGTTCTGCTCCACCAGCGCGTGGCGGATCAGCCAGAACCGGGTGATGCCCGGCTCGAGTTCGGGCGTGTCGAGAAAGGCGGAACGATCGTTCATCAAGGATCCATAGTTGGGGCGTGCAAGCACTCCGTCAGCGGCGCATAGCTGGGTTCCGGGTCGGCGGCCTGCAGCAGCTTCCAGTGGCGCAGCAGCAGGCCGATCTTGTCCAGCACCCGCCGCGCATCCGCAACCTCCCGTGCCAGCCGACGGTCCGCGTCGAGTCCCTCGTGCGAGGGTTCGCCGGAGAGCAGGCGCGCGCCGGCCGAGATACGCAGGGCGCCGGCGGGCCCGCCGGCCAGCGCCTGGTGCGAGACCGGGGCAGGCTGGCCGATGTGGCAGAGCACCCTCGCCAGCCGATGCTCCGCTTCGGCGGCTGCGCCCGAGGCCGCAGGCAGGACCCGCGAGACGTCGGCATTCAGCCAGCGGTAGAGCAGGCGGGCGCGCTGCATGGTCAGCGGGATCATCCCGGCATCCCCGCCCTGGCCCGGATCATGCTCCGGCTCGAGCACCAGGAAGCTCAGGATGGTCTGCAGCTGGTCCCAGGCCGGCGCAACCCGGCCACGCCGCGGTGCGAGCGGCGGGCCGCGATCCGGCGCTGGGACCTCGACCAGGACCAGGTTCGGATGCATCCGGATCGCCTCGCGCACCCCGTTCAGGAAGAAGTCCAGCCGCGTGCGCACCTCTGCCGACGATACCGAAGCGAAAGCGCGCATCTCGGCCAGCGCGGCCTGCCAGCGCAGCACCATGCCGAGATTGATCCCGCCCGGCAGATGCGACGCCGCCGCCATGCCGGCGGGCCAGTCCGACCGGTAGCCATAGGCGCAGAGCCCGGAGGGCAGGCCGTGCGACATACGGTGAGCGACCCGCTTCGGCAGCAGCAGGGCGCCGCAGAAGGGTGGCCCGGTGAAGAATTTCGACCCGGTGGTCATCACCATCCAGCCGAGCGACAGGTAGTCGCGCACCCGCCCTCCATCGAGCCGCGCCTGGCAGGCATCCACCACGACGTCGATCCCATCGCCATGCATCGCCCGCAGGCGTCGCAGGCAGCCGAGCGAAGGCGCCAGCAGGCCCGTCTTGGACAGATCCAGCAGGTGCAGCAGCACCCTCCTGCCCGCGTGGCGCTCGGTCGCGGCCAGCGCCTCGCACTCGGCATCTATCTCCGCCGAAGGGCGCAGCGTCCCATCGGCCCGGCGCACTGCGAGCGACAGCACGCGGGTGTCGGCGCGGAAGCCCTCGACCACGCCACCCTTGCGGACTCGCCGCCGTCCGGAGGTATCATCGGCGAAATGCCGCCCCGCGGCTGCCAGCGGCACGCCGGTCCCGGTCTCCTCGGGCGCCGTCAGGATCGTGCTCATCGGCCCGCCGCACTCGGCCATCGCCAGGGCCAGCAGCTCGCAGTCGGTACCCGATGCCGCGAGCACCACCTCGTCGCCATGCAGCAGACGGTAATGCGCGGCGATGCCGGATCGCACCTCTTGGGCCTCCCGGGCCAGCGCGTCCGGCGAACGCCCGGCCAGGGCGGCCGCCGCGATGCGCCGGCGCGATGCCTCGGCGCCGCCGAAGCCGCGCTCGGACAGCGAGGAGGCAGTCGAGGAGGCGAAGGTGATCGCCCAGGGTCGCGGGCGGTGCGAGCAGCCGTAATGGTTCAGGCCGGTGCGCGGATCGACCGCAAGGCGCTGATCGCCGCCGCGGGCCATCAGCGCCTCGGCCGGACCGAGCAGGTCCCAGATCGCCTGCAGCCTCCGTAGCACGGTCTCCGGCACCTGGCTGTCGTCGGTGCCGAGGCAGGCGGCTCGCAGCAACCGGTACGAGGCACCCTGCAGGTTGCGGACCCGCGACCAGACCTGGGTCAGCCGCTGCGCCGGCGGCACCGCTTCGGCCGCCATCGGCTCCAGCCAGTCGGGGACCAGCGGTCGAGCATCCGCCTCGTTGGGCGCTCCGTCGAGCTGCCAGAACAGTGCTGCGACACGGGCGGCACAGAGCCCGGCCAGGATCGGCATGTCGCAGGCGATCACCTCGCCCGGCACCACCGGGGAGTCCGGCCGTGTCACTGCAGCGGCCGCGACGTCCAGCAGCATCGACAGCTCGAGCGCGTGACGGATATGGAAGGCGCATACCCGCTCCGGGCCCAGGCAGGCGGCGCCAAGTACCACCGCGCCCTCCGGATCGGCACGAAACGCGGTGTCCAGCGACGCGTCGAAGCGGATCCGGCGCGCCTCGGAGACGACACGCAGATCCGGCCGGTCGAGTGCGG
This sequence comes from uncultured Acetobacteraceae bacterium, assembly GCA_964245755.1. Lineage (GTDB taxonomy): Bacteria > Pseudomonadota > Alphaproteobacteria > Acetobacterales > Acetobacteraceae > Lichenicoccus. The sequence goes on from CAXTNV010000001.1 coordinate 133,298, forward strand.
CCAGCAGCTGGACGTTCAGATCTTGCGCAAACATGCAGCCGCCCCGCTTCCGCCTGATCCTGCGACTGATCGCGCGAACACCGCAAGGCGCCAGAAGCTGCGCCGAGGACCGGCTGCGAGAGCGCGGCGACACCGAACCAGGTCGAGCGCCGGCGGATACAAGACCGCGCTGCTGCGGGCACCCGAGGCAGTTGATTGCGGCCCCGCACGCTGTCAAGTTGGCCAAGCGGATGGCAATCACGGCCTGGACGGGGATTGATCGATGCGGATTCTGTTGACCGGCGGGTGCGGCTTCATCGGATCCGCCGTCGTGCGGCACCTGATCCGGGCCACCGATCATTCGGTGGTCAACGTCGATCTGATGACATACGCCGCATCGAGAGAAGCGCTCGAGGAGGCGGCCGGGTCTTCACGGCACGTGCTGGTCGAGGCGGACGTGGCGGATCTCGCCGCGATGCAGCGGGTCTTCTCGACGCACCGCCCGGATGCGGTGATGCACCTTGCCGCCGAGAGCCATGTCGATCGCTCGATCGACGGCCCCGCAGTGTTCATCCAGACCAACGTCGTCGGAACCTTCACGCTGCTGGAGGCCGCCCGTGGATACTGGGCGGATCTTTCGCCTGAGGCGCGCGCGTCGTTCCGTTTTCATCACATCTCCACCGACGAGGTATTCGGCGCGCTGGAGGCGGGCGATCCGCCATTCACCGAGGCGACGCCCTACGATCCGCGCAGCCCGTACTCCGCGAGCAAGGCCGCCTCGGACCATCTGGTGCGGGCGTGGTACCACACCTACGGGTTCCCCGCGTTCGTCACCAACACGACCAACAACTATGGGCCCTGGCACTTCCCGGAGAAACTCATTCCGCTGGTCACGATCAACGCCATCGAGGGACGTGAACTCCCGGTCTACGGGGACGGCTCCAATCAGCGCGACTGGCTGTTCGTCGAGGACCATGCCGAGGCGCTGGTGCGCGCGGTGGAACGCGGCCGGCCCGGCGAGACCTACGCCATCGGCGCGCGCCAGCCACGCTCCAACCTCGAGGTGGTGCAGGCCATCTGCCGCGTGCTGGACGAGTTGCGTCCCGATCCCGCGGGACCGCGCGAGCGGCTGATCCGTTACGTCACCGATCGGCCAGGCCACGATTTCCGTTACGAGATCGACGCCGCGCACGCGCAGCAGGCGCTGGACTGGCGTGCCGCGCATGATTTCGATCGCGGCATACGGCGCACGGTGCAATGGTATCTCGATCACCAGAACTGGTGGTCGGAGATCCGCAGCAAGCGCTACACCGGCCACAGGCTTGGAACCGCAGCATGAGCAGACTTGCCGAGGCTCCCCAGTCGGACCGGCTCGCTGCCGAGAAGCCGATGAAAGGCATCCTGCTGGCCGGCGGATCCGGTACCCGCCTACACCCGATGACGCTGGCGGCCAGCAAGCAGCTGCTTCCGGTCTACGACAAGCCGATGATCTACTATCCCCTCAGCACGCTGATGCTGGCCGGGATCCGCGACATCATGATCATCTCGACGCCCGACGACCTGCCGCAGTTCGAGCGGCTGCTCGGCGACGGCAGTCGCCTCGGGGTGCGGTTCTCCTATCGCGTGCAGCCGAGCCCGGACGGCATCGTGCAGGCCTTCCTGATCGCCGATGACTGGCTGGAGAACGCGCCCTGCGCACTGGCGCTCGGCGACAACCTGGTGTTCGCCGACCATCTCGGCATCTCGTTGCGCAACGCCGCCGCCCGGCCGGAAGGCGCGACCGTCTTCGCCTATCAAGTACGCGACCCGGAACGATACGGCGTCGTCAGCTTCGACGAGGCCGGGCGCGCGCTCGAGCTGGTCGAGAAGCCGGCGAACCCGCAATCCAACTGGGCGATCATCGGGCTGTATTTCTATGACAGCCGCGTCAGCGAGTTCGCGCACCGCATCAGGCCCTCCGCGCGCAACGAGCTCGAGATCACCGACCTCAACCGCTTCTACCTGGAGGAGGGCTCGCTGCAGGTAGAGCGGCTGGGCCGCGGCTGCGCCTGGCTCGATGCCGGCATGCCGGACAGCCTGATGCAGGCGGGGACGTTCGTGCAGACCATCCAGTCCAGGCAGGGCATGCTGGTTGGTTCCCCTGAAGAGGTCGCCTTCCGCATGGGCTTCATCGACGCGCAGAGCCTGCGCGGCCACGCCCATCGCCTGAGCAAGACCGAGCTCGGACGCCTGCTGCTGGAGCTGGCGGACGGCATGCATAGCTGAGGAGAACGACGTGAAGGTCGAGCGTCTCGAGATTGCTGACGTCATCCTGGTCACGCCGCCCCGCTTCGGCGACAGCCGGGGCTTCTTCTCCGAGACCTACAACCTGCCACGCATGGAAGCGGCCGGCATCGCGCTGCCTTTCGTCCAGGACAACCACAGCCTGTCGCGGCAGCGCGGCGTCGTGCGCGGCCTGCACTGCCAGCTGGCGCCGCATCCGCAGGGCAAGCTGGTGCGCTGCGTCCAGGGCGCGATCTACGATGTCGCGGTGGATGCGCGGGTCGGCTCGCCCAGCTACGGCAAGTGGGTCGGCGCCGAGCTGTCGGAGGAGAACTGGTCGCAGCTCTGGGTGCCCCCCGGCTTCCTGCACGGCTTCTGCACGCTCACCGACGACAGCGTGGTGCAGTACAAATGCACCGACGTCTGGAACAAGGAGGCCGAGCGCGCGGTGATCTGGAACGACGCGACGCTGGACATCCGCTGGCCGATCACCGCATCGGCGGCGGTGCTGTCCGACAAGGACAAGCTGGCGCCCGGCTTCGCCGAGGCGCACGGCTGGTTCCACCTCTGATGGCGGTACTTTCCACTCCGGGCGGTCCGGTCCTGGTCAGCGGCGGCACTGGCCAGCTCGCCTCGTCGCTGGTCGCTTGCGGCGGTCCGCGGATCCACCGCGTCGGTCGCCCGGCGTTCGACTTCGACCAGCCACAGGGCATCCGCGAGCTGTTTGCCCGCATCGCCCCCACCGCCGTGGTCAACGCCGCCGCCTGGACTGCGGTCGATGCCGCCGAAGCCGATCCGGAAGGTGCGGCGAGGGCGAACCGGGATGGTCCGGCGCTGCTCGCCGAGCTCTGCCGCGACATCGGCATTCCGCTGATCCACGTCTCAACCGACTACGTGTTCGACGGCGACAAGGGCGTGCCGTACGTGGAGACCGATCCCACCTCGCCGACCGGCATCTACGGCCGCACCAAGCTCGAGGGTGAGCAGGCGGCCTTGGCCGCATGGTCACGCACCATCGTGCTGCGCACCTCCTGGGTGTATTCCGCGACCGGCAAGAATTTCGTTCGCACGATGATCAATGCCGGACTCAGGAACCCGACCCTGAAGGTCGTGGGTGACCAGTGCGGTGCACCGACCAGCGCCGACGACCTGGCGGCGGCGATCATCGACATCCTGGCCGCGATCGAGGCCGGCGGCTGGAACGATTCCTATGGCGGCATCTTTCACGCGGCCGGGACCGGGGAGACCACCTGGCACGGCCTCGCGGTCGCGGCCCTGGAGGCCGCCGCCCGGCACGGCCGCAAGATGCCGGAGGTGATCGCGATCCGCACCGCGGACTGGCCGACGCCGGCGCGTCGTCCGGCCGACTCGCGGCTCGACTGCGACAAGCTCGAGCGCGTGTTCGGGGTTCGCCTGCCGGCCTGGCGCCGCAGCCTGGGACTGACCGTCGACCGTCTGCTCGAGGCGCCCGCGCCTTGAGCATGATCAGCACCGTGATGCACCGCTCAGCCCCGACGGCCGAGCCTGGGCGCCATGCCCCGGCCGCGCTGATGCCGGCTTAGGATCGGTTGCGGCTTGGATCAGCTCGAGGTGCGTCTGGAAGCGGCCGAAGCGGAGCCGGAGGCGGAGCGTCCGCGCGGGCACGGGGAGCCCGTCGCGCCGGAGCCGGTGCCGGTCGCGATCCTGCTCTCGACCTTTAACGGTTCGGCCTACCTCGCGGAGCAGCTGGCGAGCCTGCTCGCCCAGACCCACCGGCGCTGGACCCTGTTCTGGCGCGACGACGGTTCGACCGACGGCACGGCGACGATCATGACCGGCTTCGCCGAGGGTCCAGGCGCCGGACGCTGCGTGCGCCTGTCCGCCGACGGCAGCCACCTGGGCATCACCGCCTCCTTCCTCATGCTGCTGCGGCAGGTTCCGCACGGTCACGTCGCCGCCTTCGCCGACCAGGACGACGTCTGGCTGCCGCGCAAGCTCGAACGCGGCCTGATCGGGCTGGGCGATCCCCGTTCCGTGCGGCCTGCGCTGTATTGCGCTCGCCAGCGCCTGGTCGACGGGTCGCTCAGGCCGCTCGGGCTGTCGCCGCGGCTCGACGCGCTGCCGGACTTCCCCGCCTCGCTGACCCAGAACATCGCGACCGGCTGCACGGTGATGCTCAACCCTGCCGCCGTCGGCCTGATCATTCGCAGCCAACCGCCGTCGGGGACGCTGCACGACTGGTGGTCCTACCTGCTGGTGGGTGCGGCCGGCGGCAGGCTGATCGCCGATCCGGTGCCGGTCGTGCTCTACCGTCAGCATCAGCAGAACGCCGTCGGCGCCCCGCACTCGGTGCTGCGCCGCGGGTTGATGGCCCTCAGGCGTGGTCCGGACGCCTTCATGCAGCTGTTCCGGGTGCATGTCGCGGAGCTGGCAGCGCAACCCGCCGCGTTGTCGCCGCGCGCCCGCGCGGATCTGGCGCTGCTGCTGGCATCGCTGCAGGGCAGCCGGCTGACGCGGCTGCACGCCATGCGCCGGCTGCCGCAGCTGATCCGCCGGACCCGGCTCGAGACCCTGCTGTTCCGGCTCTGGTTCCTGATCGGCTGAGAGAAACCCTCGCCATGCACCGCAACACCGTCCTGCTGATCTGGGTGCTCGGGGTGTTGCTCGCCCTCCTGCTGATCTTCGCCGGCCCGAACCCGGTGCAGCATGCCCTGGAGGATGCCCTCGGCCGGGTCGAGAACCTGATCGACCGCCTGGACGGCCCGATGGCACAGGTGGTGCGCGCGGCGGCAGTCGCGCTGTACTGCGTGTTCCTGGCACTGTGCGTGGTGGCGCTGCGCCTGGGCCAGCCGGCGATCGGCACCGCCATCGTGGTGTCGGTGCTGTTCCTGCTGCTGGCCGGCTACGCCTTCGCGTGGGTGTTCTACCTGCGCTATCCGCATTGGGGCATGGCGCTGATCCTCGTCTTGTTCGCCTCGCTGACCATGACCCGGCGCGTGCTGATGGCCGCGCCGGTCTCCTCGCGAAGGCGCTGACGCCGCCCGCTGCGTTCAGCGAGCGCCTGCCCCGGCATGTCGCGCCGCGGTGGCCGCGGCACGCCGGAGCGCCGCCTCAGCCTGGGCCGGGAGATCGAGGCGGCCATAGACCGAGGCGAGCGCGCGATTGACCGGCACGCCGTCCGGATCGGCCTGACGGCGCAACTCGAGCGCCTGCTGCGCCTGCACCAGCCGGCCTGACTGCAGCAGCGAGTCCAGCAGGATCTGGTCGAACAGGTCGCGCTGGGCGTGGCTGCCGCCGATCTCGAACAGGCGCGGCATCACCGGGGCGAGGCGGCGCACCACCTGCTCGTGGTTGCCGGCGGCGTGGGCGAGCAGGCCTTCCGCCGCCGGCTCGACCAGATCGCGCCACAACGCGTCGCCGCCGCGACCGCGCGCGAGTACGGCGTCGTGCAGCGTCGCGGTTTCCGCCCGCCCGGCGCGGGCGAGCCCGTATAGGTACTGCAGCGTCAGGAACGGCTGGCTGGTGTCACCGGCGCGCGCGGCAAGGTAGCAGCCGAGCTCGATCCAGCGGGCGCCGGGATCGATGCCCGCGAACTCCATCCGGGTCAGCAGCGAGATCGCCCCGACCTGATCCTGCGAGAAATCCTTCTGCAACGACCAGCAATGCTCGTCGTAGGCGGCAAGCGCCTGCTCGGACCGGCCCTGGCTGAGGTAGAACAGCGCCAGGTGCCACCAGTGGTGGGTGTACATGAAGGAGTTCAGGCCCGCCCAGCTGTCGCGCATCTCCTCCAGGAAGCTCGCTCCCTCGTCTATGCGGCCCTGCGTAAGCATGACGTGGGCCAGCGCGTGCTGCGCCCAGGGCTCGCGACGACGCATCGACAGCGCCCGCCGGGCCGCGTCCTCCGCATCCCCGAGCAGGTGGCACTGCTCGAAGGCGAACGCCATCAGGCCGTGCTGGAACGCGATGTCCTGGCGCGCCTCCGCTCCCGACTGGGCGATCCGAAGCATCGCGGGGAAGTCGCCGCGGTTGAAGTCGTTGTAGTGGTGCAGCTTGACCATCAGCAGGTCGCGCGGATCCGCCGCAACCGCGCGACGGGCGGCCGCCTGCGCCGCGTCGATGTCGCCCTCGATCATCGCCGACAGGAACAGGGTCGCCTCCCGCTCGCGCGGTGCCTCGGCAGCCGCCGCGTCGCGGGCCCGCGCCAGGTAGAACCGCGCCGCCTCGGGCACGTCGCCGGTTTCGGACAGCATCCAGAGCAGCCCGGCATAGGCGTTGAGCAGGCATTCGCCGGGTGCGGCATCGGCTGCGGCCAGCACCCGCACCGCGCGGGTCTCGTAGCCGAGCAGGCCGACCACCATGTCGTCGATCGCCGAAAGGGCGGCGGGATCGTCCGAGGCGACCGGCGATCCGAAAAAGTCAGCGCCCATCGATGAACTCCAGCATCGCCCGCCCGGTCTCGTCTGGCTGTTCCATCATGATCTGGTGGGCGGCCCCCGCCACGATCCGCCGGGTGGCGCGCGGCAGCGCCCTGGCGATCGCGTCGGTCACCACCTGCGGCACGATGCCGTCCGCGGCACCGCAGAGCACCAGCACCGGCAGGTCGAGTGCCGCCAGCCGGGCCATCGAGAGCGCCGCCGACTGCGTCAGCATGGCGCGCAGCACGAACATCGAGTTGCCCGATGCCACCTGCTCCTCGCCGGCGACCAGCGCCGGATCGGTATCGGGATGCCAGCCGCGCTTGCGGAAGCCGCGCGACAGGATCGGGCGCAGCAGCGACAGCACCGGCAGCGGCAGCTTCTTGAACAGCCAGGCGACGCCTCCGCCTCCCTCGTGCAGCTCGACCGGGGCCGAGGCCACCAGCACGGCACGCTCGACCTCGCCCAGGCGTCCCTGTCGTGCCAGCTCGTCCAGGTAGAGCAGCGTCTGCCGGCCGCCGAACGAATGGCCGACCAGGATCGTCCGCGCGGTGCGGTAGCGGGCCACCACCGCCCGGTAGTCGGCCAGCATCGGCGCGCTGCCGTAGTCGGCTCGCGATCGCGGCCGCGGGCTGGCGCCGTGGCCGAGCGCGTCCCAGGCGACCACGCCGTAGCCGGCGGCGATGCCGGCGGCCCACAGGAAGCGCCAGTGCTCCTTGTTGCCGCCGCCGCCGTGGCAGAAGAAGATCGTCGCCTCGGCGCGGCCGGCGCCGGGGTGGGTCGCGACGCTGAGCACCCGGCCCGGGCGGATCTCGACCGGGCTGCCGCCGATCGCAGCCACCACTCCGGCAGCGGGCATGGCGGCCGACGCGATCACGCGGTTGCCTCCGGCCGGCTCATGGCGCCGAAGCGATCCTTCCAGCTGCGCTGCCCATCCGGAGCCTCGTCGGAACGCGCCGCCCAGACGCCGCGCGCGATCGCGCGCGCCATGCTCAGGGTGGCGGCGTGGCAAAGGCCGGAGATCTCCTCGAACGGATCGCGAAGTGCCACCCGGCCGGTGCCGGCGGCGAACACGGTGTCCCCGTCGCGCGGCAGGTGCGCCGGCAGTACCGCGCGGGCGAGGCCGTCCTGGCCGGCGATCGCAAGGCGGCGTGCCAGGGGCGGCGTCAGCGCTGCATCCGTGGCCACCAGGCCAATCACCGTGCCGGATCCGCTGCCGTGTAGTCCAGTCGGCGGCTTGAGCCTCAGGCGCAGCTCGTCCGCTGAGGGACGCGCGACCATGCCAAGGCCGCCGAACTCCGCCCCGCGCTCGAATGCGGCCGCCCAGAAGTGCGGGCCGTCGCCGACGGTGACGCTGCCGATCGCGTTGACCGCGACGATCGCCGCCACCGCGTGCCCGCTTGCGGTCTGCATGCTTGCGGAGCCGAGGCCGCCCTTGACCGTCGCGGTCGTGGCCCCGGTGCCGGCGCCTACGGAGCCGAGCGCGAAGCTGCCGCCGCGCGCCGAGGCGGCGGCGTCGTGGCCGAGGCCGGCATAGGGAGACAGCAGCTCCCACGCCTTGTCGCCGCCGTTGGCGAGGTCGAACAGGCTCGCCTGCACCACGATCGGCACGGCGACCAGCCGTTCCGGAGGCGCCTCGCGCCACTGCCGCCGGAACCAGGCCTGCACCCCGGCGGTGGCGTCGAGTCCGTAGGTGGAACCCCCCGACAGCACCACCGCGTCGATGCGCTCCACCGCCATCTCCAGCTCGAGCAGCGCGGTCTCGCGAACCGCCGGCGCGCCGCCGAGGATCGAGACGGCGGCGACCGCCGGCTGCTCGAACAGGATCGCGGTGACCCCCGAGCGCAGGCGGTGGTCGGTCGCTTGACCTACCCGCAGGCCGGCGACGTCGGTGAGCAGGTTCAGGCTGGTCATGGCGCGCTCCGGATCAGGCATGATGGCACGCCACGCGATGATCGGGAGCCAGGATACGCAGCCGCGGCGCCTGCTGCCGGCAATCCGGCTGCGCCGCGGGGCAGTCCCGGGCGAACGGGCAGCCGGTTCCCGCCGCCACCCCCGTTAGCGCCTCGCGCTCGGGCTCGGTCGCAGGCACGTGGCCGGTGAGCCCGGCCGTGTAGGGATGGCGCGGCGCGTCCAGCACCGCCGCCGCCGGCCCCTGCTCGACGATGCGGCCGCGATACAGCACCGCCACCCGGTGCGCCATGTGCCGCACCACCGCCAGGTCGTGGCTCACGAACAGGTAGGCGAGGCCATGTCGCGCGCGCAGCTCCAGCATCAGGTTGAGCACCTGCGCCCGCACCGAAACGTCCAGCGCCGAGACCGGCTCGTCGGCGATCACCAGGCGCGGACGGGTCACCAGCGCCCGCGCGATGGCGATGCGCTGGCGCTGGCCGCCGGAGAACTGGTGCGGGGCGAGGCTGGCCTGCGCCGCAGACAGTCCGACCTCCTCCAGGGCCCGCAACACCCGCCGCCGGCGCTCGGCCGCGTCCGTGTCGCGCAGCGCCAGCAGCGGCTCGGCGACGATGCGGCCGACGCTGTGGCGTGGGTTCAGCGAGCCATAGGGGTCCTGGAACACCGCCTGCACCTGCCGGCGCACGGCGCGCATCGCATCGCGCTTCGGGGGCGGGGTCAGCGTGATGCCGTCGAAGCGCACCAGGCCCTCGGTTGGCGGGTCGAGCGCCAGCAGGATCCGCGACAGGGTGGATTTGCCGGAGCCGGACTCGCCGATCAGGCCGAGCGTCTCCCCGGCCGCCACCTCCAGGTCGATGCCGTGCAAGACCTGCCGGGCACCGTAGCGACGGGTGATGCCGCGGGCCTCGAGCAGCGGCCGGCTCACGCCGCCTGCTGCGGGTAGCGGCAGGCCACCTCGCGCCCAGGCACATGGGAAGCGAGCGGCGGCTGCGCCGGCAGGCAGTCCGGCCGCACGCGTGGGCAGCGTCCGGCGAAGCAGCAGCCCTCGCCGCGCGACCAGGGATCCGGCACCTGGCCGGCGATGGTCTCCAGCATCGAGCCCGGCGCCGGCCGCGCCCCGTGCAGCGAGGCCGCGAGCAGGCCATGCGCGTACGGATGCAGCGGATGCGCGAACAGCAACGCGGTCGGCGCGGTCTCGACCAGGTGCCCCGCATAGAGCACCAGCGTGCGGCCGCAGATGCGCTCGACCACGCCGAGATCGTGCGTGATGCTCAGCGTCGCCATGCCGTCTTCCCGCGCCAGCGTCGCGAGCATCGTTAGGATCTGCGCCTGCGTGGTGGCGTCGAGCGCGGTCGCGATCTCGTCGGCGATCAGCAGCCGCGGCCGGCAGGCGATGGCGATCGCGATCATCACCCGCTGGCGCTGGCCGCCGGACAGCCGATGCGGCGGCTGCTCGGGGGGATACCGGTGCGTCGGCAGCCCGACCCGGTCGAGCAGCACGCGCGTCCGTGCCTCCGCCTCGCCGCGCGACAGGCGCAGCTGCAGCCGCATGCCCTCCGCCACCTGGCGGCCGATCGGCTGCACCGGGTTCAGCGCACGCATCGGCTCCTGGAACACCATGGCGATGTCGCGGCCGCGCACGGCGCAGCGCTCGGCCTCGCTCAGCGCCTGCAGGTCGCGCCCCTCGAACCGGATCGCGCCGCAGGCCTGCGCGACGCCGGGCAGCAATCCCATCAGCGCCAGTCCGAGCATCGACTTGCCCGATCCAGACTCGCCGACCAGCCCCACGGTCTCACCCGCTTCGACGTGCAGGTCGAGATCGTGCAGCACGGTGGCGTGGCGCCCGCGTCGTCCGATCCGCACCGACAGCCTCTCGATCTGGAGCAGCGCGCTCATCCGCCGCGCGGTCCGCGCGGGTCGAGTCGGTCGCGCAGCCCGTCGCCGAGCAGGTTGAGCCCCAGCACCAGCGCCGCGATCGCCACCCCAGGACAGATCACCAGCAGCGCCGTCCGGTGGATGTAGGTCTGGTAGTCGCGCAGCATGCGGCCGAGGCTCGGCGCCGGCGGCTGCGTGCCGAGCCCGAGATAGTTCAACGCCGCCTCCAGCGTCACCGCCAGGCCCAGCAGCAGCGTCGCCTGCACCAGCAGCCCGCCCGCGATGTTGGGCAGCACGTGCACCAGCAGGATCTTCGGCCAGCCGCGTCCGGCGAGGCGGGCGGCGAGAATGTAGTCCTGGGTCAGCACCGTCAGCGCCGCAGCGCGGGTGACGCGCGCGAACACCGGGATGTCGAACACGCCGATCGCGATCACCGCGCTGAGCATGCCGGGTGCCGAGACCGCGACCACCATGATCCCGGTGAGCAGCGGCGGGAACGCGAAGATCAGGTCGCACAGGCGCAGGATCGGGACGCTGCCGGCGTGGCGGCCGGCGCTGGCGAGCCCGAGCGGCACCCCGAGGAGGGCGCCCAGCAGCACCGACAGCAGGCAGACCACGCTCGTGTTGCGCAGGCCCGCCATCAGCATCGACAGCATGTCGCGGCCGAACGGATCGCTGCCCAGCGGATGCGCGAGACCCGGCGGCGCCAGGCGGTGCAGGATGTCGATCGCGGCCGGCGGATAGGGTGTCCAGGCCAGCGACGACAGCGCCGCCAGCGCCAGCGAGCCGGTCAGCGCGGCGCCGACGCCGAGGTTCGAAAGCGGCCTCACGCACCGCGCCGGCCGGCCGCGTCGGCCAGCCGCGGATCGAGCCCGACATACAGCAGCTCGACCGCGAAATTGACCACGGTCACCACCGCGACCAGCAGCATCACCAGGTCCTGGACCACGATCAGGTCGCGCTGGGTGATGGCCTCGTACACCAGCCGCCCGACGCCGGGCAGGCTGAACACGTTCTCGACCACGATGGTGCCGGCGACCAGGAAGGAGAACTGCATGCCGAGGATCGTGACCGTCGGGATCAGCGCGTTCGGCACCGCGTGGCGCCACAGCGCGGCTCGCCGGCTCAGGCCCTTGCCGCGCGCGGTGCGCATGAACTCCTCGTCCTGCACCGACAGCACGCTGCCGCGCATCACCCGGGCCAGCACCGCCCCCTGCGGCAGGGCGATGGCGAGTGCCGGCAGCAGCAGTGCCGCGAATCCAGAGAGCGGGTGCCCCCAGCCGGGAAAGCCGCTCGCCGGGAGCAGGTGGCCGTGCAGGGCGACGATCAGGATCAGCAGCACGCCGAGCCAGAAGTCCGGGATCGCCTGGCCGAGCTGTGTGAGCACGTCGAGTGCGGTGCCGGCGGCCCGTCCTCTCCAGGCGGCGCCGACCACGCCGAGCGGGATGCCGAGCAGCACCGACAGCAGCAGCGCCAGCAGCGTCAGCGGCAGGGTCACCGCCAGCCGGTTGCCGAGCAGCTGCGAGACCGGGATGTCGTAGGTGGTGCTGACGCCGAGGTCACCGGTCAGCAGCCCACCGATCCAGCGCAGGTAGCGCGTCGCCAGCGGCAGGTCGAAGCCGAGCCGGTGGTGCAGCGCCGCGAGCGCCGAGGGCTCGGCGTCCATGCCGAGCATGATCGCGGCGGGATCGCCGGGCAGCACGTCCAGCACCAGGAACACGACGAGCGAGGCAGCGAGCAGCGTCGCCAGCAGCCAGGCGAGGGTGCCTATCGGGGCGCGCATCAGGGCGCGGCTGGGGCCGCCGCCCAGCTCATCTCCGACAGCACCGTCGCCGGCAGCGTGCGGTCGACGCGCACGCCGCGTAGTGCCGCGTCGGCCACCGTGATGGTCTTGAAGCTGAACAGGAACACGTTCGGCTCGTCGTCGGCGAGCTTGCGCTGCATGCGCTGCGACAGCGCCACCTGCTGCGCCGGATCCAGCGCAGCTTCGCGCTGCCGGTAGAGCGCGTCGTACTGGGGGTCATGGTAGTTGAAGTAGTAGTGCGGCCGGGCATAGATATCGAGGTCGGCCGGCTCGGTATGGGCGATGATCGTGGCCTGGTAGTTCGCCTGGCCGAACACGCGCTGCAGCCACTGCGCCCACTCGACCGGCACCAGCGTCACCTGCAGCCCGACCTGCGGCAGGTAGGCGCCGATCAGCTCGCCCAGCTGGTGCGCATACGGTGTCGGCGGCAGCGTGATGGTCAGCGTGCTGCCGGGCGCGACTCCGGCCTGCGCCAGCAGCTGCGTGGCACGGGTGGGATCGAACGGGTAGCGCTTCGACAAATCGACATAGTCCGCGTCGGCCGGCGTGCGGTGCGATCCGATCACGCTCGCGTAGCCGTCGTCGACGGCGTGCACCAGTGCCGCGCGGTCGATCGCGTAGGCCAGCGCTCGACGCGCGCGCACGTCGTCGAACGGCTTGCGCGCGTTGTTCAGGGCCAGCATCACCTTGGCATCGCTGCGCCCGACCAGGACGCGGAAGCCGGGGTCGTGGGCGAAGCCGCCGAGCTGCTCCGGCTGCATGTTGGTGAACAGGTCGATCGCGTGGCCCTTCAGCGCGTTCTCGGCCGCGAGCGGGTCGGCGAGGAAGCGGAACGTCGCCTCGGCGATCGCCGGCGCCGGCCCCCAATAGTGCGGATTGCGCACCAGCGTCACGCTGTCGCCACGCTTCCAGCCGGCGAGCAGATACGGGCCGGTGCCGACCGGCCGCACGTCGTCGCCGGCAGCCGTGGCAGGCGCCACCATCACCGCACTGGCCCAGCCAAGCCGGTAGAGCAGCTCCGCCGAGGGCTGCGTCAGCCGGATCACCGCCTCGTCCGCGGACGGGCAGAGCACCTCGGCGATCGGGGCGAAGAACGGCCGCTGCGGGTTGCGGCTGCCGTCCGCGCGGGCACGGTCGATGCTGAACCGCACGACGGCGCAGTCGAACGGCGTGCCGTCGCTGAAGCGGACGCCGTGCCGGAGCCGGAAGTCGTAGCCCAGCCCGTCGGCGGATCGCGTCCAGGCGGTGGCCAGCGCCGGCTGCACCGAGCCGTTCGCGGTTATGCGCGTCAGGCCCTCGAAGATGTTGCCGTAGGTGACGTCCGCCACCGGCTCCGACGGGTTGACGGTGGGGTCGAGCACCGGCGGCTCCAGCGTCAGGCCGATCGCGACGGCGTCCGGATGCGCCGGTGCCGCGGCCTGCAGCAGCAGCGCCACGATGGCCATGCCGGCGGGCCGCGCGAGGCCGCTGCATCGACCCCCTCCGATGGGAACTGCAATCATGATCAGTGCATCCGAATTTGCACTAAAAGTTAACGTTGTTTATGCAGAGGATCAAGCGGTTGCTCCCGGGATACGGATCCTGCCACATCGGGCGGGACCAAGGATGACTGGCGGCCAGCCCTAACCTCCAGCCGAGATGAGCGCGATGAACCCAGTGCCGGCGGCCTCCAGAGCGGCGAACGTAGCAAACTCCGGCGCCCGTGCGATCCCGCCGTGCCGTCCCGTCGTCCGGCTCACGTCCGTCGGCCTCGCGTGCCTGCTGCTGGAGGCCGTGCAGGCGCGGGCACAGACGGCGGTCAACGCGCCGGTCGCGGCACAGCAATCCACGCCGGGCGTCGCCACCGGCACCACCCCTGGCGCCACGCCGGGCCAGTCGAGCGGCCTCGAGACCATCACCGTGACCTCGGAGCGGCGGTCGCAGAGTGCGCAGAGCGTCGGCAGCTCAATCAGCGTGATCAGCGGCAAGACGCTCGCGGCACGTAACGTCAACAACGTGTTCGACCTGCAGTACCTGACGCCGTCGTTGCAGGTGACGCCGCAGTTCGGCAGCGGACAGCCCTCGTTCGCGATCCGCGGCCTCGGCTTCAGCGACTATGCCAGCAACAACGCGCCGACGGTCGGCATCTACATGGACGAGGTCGCCTACCCGGTCCCGTTCGCCACCAACGGCACCATGTTCGACATCCAGCGCGTCGAGGTGCTGCGCGGGCCGCAGGGCACGCTCTACGGCCGCAACACGACGGGTGGGGCGATCAACTACATCCTGAACAAGCCGACCCGCACGCTGACCGGCGGCCTCGACGTGCAGTACGGCCGCTTCGACGCCTCCAAGGTCGATGGCTACGTCGCCGGCCCGCTCGGCAACCGGGTACAGTTCCGCCTCTCCGGCGAGACCCAGCACGGCGGCGCCTGGCAGCACAACCGCGACGATGACGGCTCCGTGCTCGGCGACGTCAACCGCAGCGGCCTGCGCCTGATCGTGGACGCCGAGGCGACCGACACGCTCAAGTTCGAGGTCAACCTGCACGGCAGCCACGACCGCTCCGACGGCAGCGGCGAGCATCTCTACGCCCCGCTGACCGCGCTGAACGGCTTCTTTCCGCTGATCTACCCGGTCTTTCCCGCCGACAGCGACCGCTACGCCACCGCCTGGGGCGCCTCGCCCTCGTTCGCGCGCGAGATCGGCATCCAGACCGATACCAAGCCGTTCCGGCACCTCGATACCGGCGGCGTCAGCGTGCGCGCCGACCAGGCGCTGAGTTTCGCGACCCTCACCGACCTGGTCAGCTACGACTACGCGCAGCGCACCGAATACGACAATTTCGACGCCTTCGCCGGCGGCGTCGCCGACGTCTACTACAACTCGCGCGCCAACGTGTTCGCCAACGAGCTGCGCCTGACCTCGCTCGATGCCGGACGTCTCTCCTGGGTCGGCGGCATCTACTACTCGAACCAGTACCTGAACGATAATTACCGCTCGGGCTTCCAGGACATCTACGGGCTCGACGGCGATGTGCAGTATTCGCAGACCGTCAACACCATCAGCGGCTTCGGGCAGGCCAACTACAAGCTGGCCCCGGCACTCACCGCGATCGGCGGCCTGCGCATCGAGCACGAGCAGCGCGACCTCAACAATTTCAGCTCCTACTTCATCTCCGACGGCGCCATCACCAACCCGAACAACTCGGTCGGCCCGCAGAGCACCAGCTTCACCGAGCCCTCGGGCAAGGCGGAGCTGGAGTATTCCCCGCTGCACGACGACATGATCTACGCCTCGGTCAGCCGCGGCGTGAAGTCAGGCGGCTTCACCACCTACAACTCCGGCTCGCCCGAAACCTCCACCGCGCCGTTCAAGCCCGAGAGGCTCTGGGCCTACGAGGTGGGCAACAAGCTGGAGCTGCCCGCCCAGCACCTGCGCTTCAACCTGGCCGCGTTCTACTACGACTACCACGACCAGCAGATCCAGTCGGCTACAGTCAACGCGCAAACCGGCCTGGTGGGCGCCATCGTGAACGCGACGAAGTCCCACCTCTACGGCGGCGAGTTCGAGGCCAGCTGGTCGCCGATCCGCAACCTCACCCTGACCCAGGGCGGAGGCTGGGCGACCGGCCAGTTCGACGTCTTCGAGTCCGTGCTGACCGCGGTGCGCGTGAACGGCGTCTTCGTCGGCGTGTTCGGCGACCGCAAGGGCGACAGCCTGCCGGCGCCGAAGATCACGCTGAACGGATCGATCAGCTATCGTTGGGAGCTGGGCCGCTTCGACCTGCTCACCGGTGCGGACTACAGCCTGCGCAGCACCTACCGCTCGCTGTTCGGCAGCCTCTACGACGTCGCCGGCTACACCCTGGTGAACGCCAACGTGACGCTGTCGCCGAAGGGCGGCCGCTGGAGCCTCTCGGCGTTCGGCCAGAACATCCTCGACAAGCAGTACGACGTCGACCGCAACTTCTTCGTCGCCGGCGACGACGTGGCGCTGGCGGGATTGCCGGCGACCTGGGGCGTGCGCGCCTCGGTGAATTTCTGACGGCGTAGCAGGACGCGGAGCCACCCGATGACCAGCCTGACCGAGCTCGACACCGGCGCCCTGCTCGCCGGCTACGCGTCGGGCAGCTTCTCCCCCGTCGAGTACATCGACGAATTGGTCGCGCACATCGCCGCCTGGGAGCCGCATCTCAACGCGCTCTACGCCTACCAGCCGGAGCGTGCGCGACGCGAGGCCGCCGCCTCGGCGCAGCGCTGGCGGGAGGGCGCGCCCTGCGGGCCGCTCGACGGCATCCCGGTCACCCTCAAGGAGCTGATCGCGACCAGGGGCACGCCGACGCCGTTCGGCACCGCGGCGTCCGAGCTGGTGCCGGAAGCGGAGGACGCCCCGCCGGCGGCGCGCCTGCGCGAGGCCGGGGCGATCCTGCTCGGCAAGACCACCGCCCCCGACTACGGAATGCTGTCGTCCGGCCTGTCCAGCTTCCATGCGCTGGCGCGCAATCCCTGGGACGTCGCCACAAATCCCGGCGGCTCCAGCGCCGGGGCGGCGTCTGCGGCGGCGGCCGGCTACGGGCCCCTGCATGTCGGCACCGACATCGGCGGCTCGGTGCGGCTGCCGGCGGCGTGGTGCGGCCTGGTGGGCTTCAAGCCGACGCTCGGCCGGGTCCCGATCGATCCCTACTATGTCGGCCGCTGCGCCGGGCCGATGACGCGCACGGTGGATGACGCCGCCCGGATGATGGCCGTCCTCGCCCGCCCCGACGACCGCGACGCCACCAGCCTGCCGCCGCAGGCGATCGCGTGGGAGCGGCCGCTGCATGAGGTGCGCGGTCTGCGCATCGGGCTGATGCAGGATGCGGGCTGCGGCATGACGCCGGATCCGCAGATCGCCGCCGCCGTCGACCGCGCCGCCGGCGTGTTCGAGCGGGAGGGCGCGCAGATCGTGCCGGTGCCGCCGGTGCTGAGCCGGCAGATCCTGGACGGGATCGACATCTACTGGCGCGCCCGTGCCTGGGCCGACATCGCCCGCCTCCCCCAGGCACGTCGCGACAAGGTGCTGCCCTACATCCTGCGGTGGGCGGCACCGGGCGCCGACCTGTCCGGGCCGGACGCCATCGATGGCTTCAACCGCACCTTCGAGCTGCGCCGACGCTGCGCCACCCTGTTCGCCGGGGTGGACGCGGTTCTGTCGCCGACCACGCCGAACCTCGCCTTTCCCGCCGAGTGGCCGTCGCCGCTCAACGACCCGCAGCGGCCGTTCGAGCACATCGCCTTCACCCTGCCGTGGAACATGTCCGAGCAGCCGGCGCTGTCGCTGAACTGCGGCTTCTCGACCGCGGGCACGCCGGTCGGCCTGCAGATCGTCACCCGTCGCTTCGCCGATCTGCAGGCGCTGCAGCTGGCGCGCTGGTTCGAGGCGCGTCGTGGCCCGATCTGCTGGCCGCTGCCGCCGCTGCCTCACGGTGCGGGCGCTTGAACCGCCGCACCCTGATGACGCGCCTCGGCGGCGGAATGGCTGCCCTGGCACTCTGTCCGCGCCCCAGTTCGGCTTCGGCTTCGGCTTCGGCTTCGGCCTCGGCCTCGGCCGCACCCGCAGGTCCGGGGCAGCCCGGGCCGCTCGA
>CAXTNV010000002.1:0-62661 GCA_964245755.1 uncultured Acetobacteraceae bacterium
TCGTCGGGCTGACGCGCATCCCGGTCGCGCAGTTCCCGGACATCGTGCCGCCGCAGGTGCAGGTGACCGCGACCTATCCCGGCGCGTCGGCGAGCGTTGTCGAGGCCTCGGTGGCGCAGCCGATCGAGGCGCAGGTGGTCGGCGTCGACAAGATGATCTACATGCGCTCGGTCAGCGGCAACGACGGCTCGTACGCCCTGACCGTCAGCTTCCTGCTCGGCACCAACCCCGACATCAACACCGTCAACGTGCTCAACCGGGTGCAGACGGCGAACGCGGAGCTGCCGAGCACGGTGCAGCAGGAGGGCCTGACGGTGCAGAAGCGCTCGTCGGCGATCCTGATGTTCGTGAACTTCTACAGCCCGAGCGGCAAGTACGACCCGCTGTTCATCGCCAACTACATGACGATCAACATCATCGACGAGGTGTCGCGCACCACCGGCGTCGGCCAGGCGTCGCTGCTGTCGCGGCAGAAATATTCGATGCGTGTGTGGTTCGACAACAAGCGGCTGGTGCAGCTCGGCCTGTCGCCGGGCGACATCACCGGCGCGATCCAGTCGCAGAACACGGTGGCCGCGGTGGGGCGCATCGGCGCGCGGCCCGCGGGCCCCGACCAGCAGTACCAGCTCAACGTGCAGACCCAGGGGCGGCTGGTGAAGCCCGAGCAGTTCGGCCAGATCGTGATACGCGCCAATCCGGACGGCTCCACCCTGAAGCTCAAGGACATCGCGCGCATCGAGCTGGGCGCCCAGACGCTGGACTCCGAGTCGCGCTTCGACGAGAAGCCGTCGGTGGCGCTGGCGATCTACCTCGCACCGGGAGCGAACGCGCTCAACACCGCGACCGCGATCAAGGGCCTGCTCGACCGGCTGTCGCACCGCTTCCCGCAGGGGCTGGTCTACAACGTCACCTACGACAGCACCGACTTCGTGCACGACACCGTCAGGGAGGTGCTGAAGACGATCTTCGAGGCGTTCGTGCTCGTGGTGATCGTCGTGTTCCTGTTCCTCGGCAGCGTGCGGGCGACGATCATTCCCACCGTTGCGGTGCCGGTCAGCCTGATCGGCGCCTTCGCCGGCATGGTGTCGCTGGGCTTCTCGGCCAACACGGTGTCGCTGCTGGCGATGGTGCTGGCGATCGGCATCGTCGTCGACGACGCGATCGTGGTGGTGGAGAACGTCGAGCGCGTGATGGAGGAGGAGCCGGAGCTGCCGCCCAAGGAGGCGGCGCGCAAGGCGATGCAGCAGATCACCGGCCCGATCATCGCCATCACCCTGGTGCTGCTGTCGGTGTTCGTGCCGATCGCCTTCATCCCCGGCCTGTCGGGCGTGCTGTTCCAGCAGTTCGCTGTCACCATCTGCATCGCCATGCTGATCTCGGCGCTGAACGCGCTGACCCTGTCGCCCGCTCTGTGCGGCGTGTTCCTGCGCCACACCGGGCCGCGGCGCGGCATCATGGGGCGCGTGCTGAACGGCATCGACAAGACCCGCAACGGCTATTCCAGCATCGTCGCGCGGCTGCTGCGCTTCGCCTTCGGCGGCGTGCTGGTGGTGCTGCTGTGCGCGTTCGGCATCTTCGTGATCCAGGGGTCGCTGCCGCTGGGCTTCCTGCCCGAGGAGGACCAGGGCGGCTTCTTCACCAACGTGCAGCTGCCGGACGGGGCATCGGTCGCGCGCACCAGCCTGGTGGTCGGCCAGGTCGAGAAGATGAACCGCGCGCTGCCCGGAGCGCTGCACAGCTTCGCGGTGATCGGCTACTCGTTCCTGGACACCGTCCAGGAGCCGAATGTCGGCTTCACCTTCACCCGGCTGAAGCCGTTCGCCCAGCGCACCGCCGCCAACACCCACGTGCAGGCGCTGCTCGGCCAGATGTTCGGCGAGGCGCAGGGCATACGCGCCGCCACCGTGTTCCCGTTCAACCTGCCGCCGATCATCGGCCTGTCGCCGGGCGGCGGCTTCGAGTACGAGCTCGAGGGCCTGCAGGGACAGGATCCGCAGCAGCTCGGCAGCGCCATGCTGGGTCTGATCGCGGCGGCGAACAGCGACAAGAGCCTGTCGCGGGTGTTCTCCACCTTCACCGCCACCAACCCCTCGATCTACCTCGACATCGACCGTACCAAGGCGCAGGCGCTGGGTGTCAACGTGAACGACATCTTCACCGCGTTGCAGACCACGCTGGGCAGCGTCTACGTCAACGACTTCAACCTGTTCGGCAGGGTGTGGCAGGTCAACGTGCAGGCGGAGGCGCGGGACCGCTCCAGGATAGACGACCTGTGGGGCATCTACGTGCGCAACAGCACCGGCGGCACCGTGCCGCTGCGCTCGCTGGCCTCGGTCAAGATCATCACCGGGCCTCAGGCGATCACGCGATACAACAACTACCGCGCGATCACCATCAACGGCGGCCCGGCACCGGGCACCTCGTCCGGAACCGCGCTGGCGACGATGAGCGCCATCTCGGGCAGGACGCTGCAGACCGGCTACGACTACGAGTGGACCAGCACCGCGTACCAGGAGGTGCAGGCCAGCGGCAAGACGGGGATCATCCTGGCGATGGCGCTGCTGTTCGCCTACCTGTTCCTGGTCGGGCTGTACGAGAGCTGGGTGATCCCGATCCCGGTGCTGATGTCGGTCGCGGTCGGCGTGTTGGGCGCGATGATCGGCATACGCATCGCCGGGCTGTCGCTCGACCTGTACGCGCAGATCGGGCTGGTGGTGCTGATCGCGCTGTCGGCGAAGAACGGCATCCTGATCGTCGAGTTCGCCAAGGAGCGGCGCGAGGCGGGCGAGAGCATACGCGAAGCGGCGCGGCAGGGCGCGCACATGCGGTTCCGCGCGGTGATGATGACGTCGTTCGCCTTCATCCTCGGCCTGCTGCCGCTGGTGACCGCGACCGGTGCCGCGGCGCTGAGCCGCAGGGACGTCGGCACACCGGTGTTCGCCGGCATGCTGGCGGCGAGCGGCGTCGGCATCTTCATCATCCCGATGCTTTACGTGACCTTCCAGACCATGCGCGAGTGGTTCCACCGCCGACTGGGGATCGCCCTGCCGCATCAGGAACATCCGCCGGGCGGCAAGGTCTCCTGACCGGCATCCCGCGGCGGGCGATGTCGGTACGGCCACGGTTTCGCAGGCGGCGAGCGGATCGAGCTTTCGTGATCACCCGGCGGTCGTATGATGGTGGCTTCCGGCGAGGGCGACGCGTTTCATGATCGGGGCGTAGTCATGACATGCGGCCGGCCCGCCGGGCTATCGGTGCTGACATCCCATGACGGTCGGCACGCTGGCCGGTCGGTGCGACGACGGAGAGCGGATCAGTGCGTTCCATGACGGATCATCTCGGGCGTAGTGCGTTCGCCGCGGCGCCCGATGGTGGCGTCAGCCCGGGCGGCGGGATCGATCAGCTCTGCATCAACACCATACGCACGCTGTCGATGGACGCCGTGCAGAAGGCGAAGTCCGGGCATCCCGGCACGCCGATGGGGCTGGCTCCGGTGGCATACACGTTGTGGCAGAACGTGCTGCGCTACGATCCGGCGGAGCCGCGCTGGCCCGGCCGCGACCGCTTCGTGCTGTCCGTCGGGCATGCCTCGATGCTGCTTTACTCGTTGATCTACCTCACCGGTGTGCGCGAGGTGAACGAGGGCGGCGAGGAGGGTGCTGCCTCGCTGTCGATGGCGGATCTGCAGCAGTTCCGGCAGATGAGCAGCAAGACGCCGGGCCATCCCGAGTATCGTTTCACTTCCGGGGTGGAGACCACGACCGGCCCGCTGGGCCAGGGCTGCGGCAACTCGGTCGGCATGGCGATGGCCGAGCGCTGGATGGCGGACCGCTACAACAAGTCCGGCTTCACCTTGTACGACTACCACGTCTACGTGCTGTGCGGCGACGGCGACATGATGGAGGGGGTGGCCAGCGAGGCCGCCTCGGTCGCCGGTCACCTCGGCCTGTCGAACCTGACCTGGATCTACGACAGCAACCGGATCAGCATCGAGGGATCCACCGAGCTCGCCTTCATCGAGAACACGCACAAGCGGTTCGAGGCCTATGGTTGGGCGGTCTCCGAAGTTCCCGACGCCAACGACACGGCGCTGATCCAGCAGCGGCTGGAGGAGGCGCGGGCGGTGACCGACCGGCCGACCATGATCGTCGTGCACAGCCAGATCGGCTACGGCGCGCCGCACAAGGCCGGCACCAAGGAAGCGCACGGCGAGCCGCTCGGCGACGACGAGATCAACGGCGCCAAGCGCGCGTACGGCTTCCCCGAGGACAAGCAGTTCTTCGTTCCGGACGGGGTGATGCAGAACTTCGCCGCCGGCATCGGCAAGCGCGGCGCCGGCCTGAGGCGTGACTGGTACGAGCTGTTCGAGCGCTACCGCACGGAGTACCCCGAGCTCGCGGCCGAGCTCGACATGATCAACGAGCACACGCTGCCGCAGGGCTGGGACAAGGAGATCCCGACCTTCGAGCCGAGCGAGAAGGGCGTGGCGTCGCGCGAGAGCTCGGGCAAGGTGCTGAACGCGATCGCGCCGAATTTGCCCTGGCTGATCGGCGGTGCGGCCGACCTGTCGCCCTCGACCAAGACCAACCTGACCTTCCAGGGTGCCGGCAGCTTCGAGCGAGACAGCTATGGCGGCCGCAACCTGCATTTCGGGGTGCGCGAGCACGCGATGGGCTCGATCTCGAACGGCATCGCCCTGGCGGGCCTCCGGCCGTACTGCTCCGGCTTTCTGATCTTCATGGACTACATGAAGCCGCCGATCCGCCTTTCGGCGATCATGGAACTGCCGGTTCTCTACATCTTCACGCACGACAGCATCGGCGTGGGCGAAGATGGACCGACGCACCAGGCGATCGAGCAGCTGGCGCAACTGCGGGCGACGCCCGGGCTGCTGACGATACGGCCCGGCGACGCCAACGAGGTGGCGGAAGCCTGGCGGGTGGTGCTGGCGCTGAAGGAGCAGCCGGCGGCGCTGGTGCTCAGCCGCCAGCCGATGCCGACGCTGGACCGCAGCAAGTATGCCGCGGCGTCGGGACTGGCCAAGGGGGCCTACGTGCTCGCCGACAGCGAGCGCACGCCGGACGTCATCCTGATGGCGACCGGAACCGAGGTCGGCATGGCGGTCTCGGCGTACGAGACGCTGAAGGCCGAGGGGATCCACGCCCGCGTGGTGTCGATGCCGTGCTGGGAGCTGTTCGAGCAGCAGAGCCAGGAGTACCGCGATGCCGTGCTGCCGCCGTCGGTGACCGGCCGGGTGGTGATTGAGCAGGCGGCGGCGCTGGGATGGGATCGCTACGCGGGCGCCACCGGCAGCATGATAGTCATGCGCACGTTCGGCGCCTCGGCGCCGTTGAGTGCGTTGCTGGAGAAATTCGGGTTCACGCCGGAGAAGGTGCTCGATGCGGCACGCAAGCAGGCCAGGCGGGCAGCTTGAGCGGTCGGCGCAAGCATACGACCTCCGGGTCGGCATAGGAGCTGGACATGAACGTAGTGCAGAAGACGCCAGGAGCCGCGGTCGCGGCGAACCCGCTGCAGGCGCTGGAGCAGTTCAAGCAGTCGCCCTGGCTGGATTTCATCCAGCGTTCCTTCGTGGTCGAGGGCAAGCTGGAGGCGCTGGTACGCGATGACGGCCTGCGCGGGGTGACGTCGAACCCGTCCATCTTCGAGAAGGCGATGGGCCATGGCACCGACTACGACGAGCAGTTCAAGCATCTGGCGGCGGACCGCAACGCCACCGTGAGCGCGCTCTACGAGACGATGGCGATCGACGATATCCGCGCCGCCGCCGCCGTGCTGAAGCCGGTGTGGGACCGCACCGAGGGCCTGGACGGCTATGTCAGCCTGGAGGTGTCGCCGTATCTGGGTCTGCGCACCGAGGAGACGATCGCCGAGGCGCGGCGGCTGTGGCAGGCGGTCGAGCGTCCCAACCTGATGGTGAAGGTGCCGGGCACCGAGCCGGGGGTGCCGGCGATACGCACGCTGATCTCCGAGGGGATCAACATCAACGTCACGCTGCTGTTCTCGATCGACGCCTACCGCAAGGTGCTGGAAGCCTACATACAGGGTCTCGAGGCGCGGCACGGCGAGGGCCACGACATCAGCCACATCGCCAGCGTCGCCTCGTTCTTCGTCAGCCGCATCGACGGGCTGATCGACAAGGAGATCGACGCGCGGCTCAGCAAGGAGGATCCGGAGGCGGCGGCGCTGAAGTCGCTGCGCGGCAAGGTCGCGATCGCCAACGCCAAGCTCGCCTACCAGCACTACCTGGAGATCTCGGCGAGCGAGCGCTGGCAGGTGCTGCGGCGGGCCGGCGCCAACCCGCAGCGGCTGCTGTGGGCCAGCACCGGGACCAAGGACAAGGCGTACAGCGACGTCCTCTACGTCGAGGAGCTGGTGGGAGCCGACACCGTCAACACCATGCCGCCGGCGACGATGGACGCCTTCCGCGACCACGGCACGCCGCGCGACGCGCTGCTCGAGGATGTCGACGGCGCCAAGCACGTGCTGTCGGAAGCCGACCGGCTGGGGCTGGACCTGCCCGGCGTCACCGCCAAGCTGGTGGTGGAGGGGGTGCAGTCGTTCTCGGACGCGTTCGACCAGCTGCTCGGCGCGGTTGCGGCCAAGCAGGCGACGCTGGCCGGCGACCGGCTGACGCGTACCGAGATCAGCCTGCCGCACGAGCTCGACGAGGCGTTCAAGGCCAGCCTCGAGAGCTGGCGCAAGGACGGCACCGTGCGCCGGATCTGGGAGCGCGAGGCCGCGGTCTGGACCGGCGGGGACGAGGGCAAGTGGCTGGCCTGGCTAGACATCATCGACGAGCGCCTGGCCGGCCTCGAAGAGCTCAGCAGCTTCCAGCAGGCAGTGCACGAGGGCGGGTTCTCGCACGTGCTGCTGCTCGGCATGGGCGGCTCCAGCCTCGGTCCTGAGGTGCTGTCGGAGACCTTCGGCAAGCGCGGCGGCTATCCGGAGCTGCTGGTGCTCGACAGCACCGATCCGCAGCAGGTAGTGGCGTTCGAGCACAAGGTCGATCTGGCCAAGACGCTGGTGATCGTCTCGTCCAAGTCCGGCGGCACGCTCGAGCCCAACATCCTCAAGGCGTACTTCTTCGACAAGATGCAGAAGGCGGTCGGCGTCGATAAGGCCGGCGCGCACTTCGTCGCCGTCACCGATCCCGGATCGCACATGGAGGAGGTGGCGAAGTCAGACGGTTTCTGGAAGATCTTCTACGGCGACAAGGGCATCGGCGGCCGCTACTCGGTGCTCTCGAACTTCGGGCTGGTGCCGGCAGCCGCCGCCGGCATCGACCTGCGCGAGTTCCTGGAGGGCGGCCAGCGCATGGCCTATGCCTGCGGCGCCGGCACGCCGCCGCTGCAGAACCCGGGCGTGCAGCTCGGCACGGCGCTCGGCATCTCCGCCAAGCACGGGCGCGACAAGGTGACGATCGTGGCGTCGCCGGCGATTGCGGACATGGGCGCATGGCTCGAGCAGCTGATGGCGGAGTCCACCGGCAAGGACGGGCACGGGCTGATCCCGGTGGATGGCGAGACCCTGGCCTCGCCCGAGCATTACGGCTCGGACCGGGTGTTCGCCTACCTGCGGCTGACCGACGCGCCGGATGCCGCCCAGGATGCGGCGGTCGCGGCGCTGAAGCAGGCCGGGCAGCCGGTGGTGACGATCTCGCTGTCGTCGCCGTTGCAGATCGCCCAGGAGTTCTTCCGCTGGGAGTTCGCGACGGCGGTGGCCGGCGCCATCATCGGCATCGACGCATTCGACCAGCCGGACGTGGAAGCGAGCAAGATCGCCACCCGCAAGCTGACCGACGCCTACAACCAGAGCGGCACCCTGCCACCGGAGCAGGCGTTCGGCAGCGACGGCGATTTCAGCTTCTTCGCCGATCAGGACAATGCGGAAGCTCTCAAGGGCGGTTCGCTGGAGGGGGGGCGGGGGGGGCACTGGGCGCGCGCCAAGCCGGGCGACTACGTGGCGCTGCTGGCCTACATCCAGCGTGACCCGGAGACGCGGGACTGGCTGCAGACTGCGCGGCTGGCGATACGCGACGCCACGCATTTGGCGACCTGCGCGGAGTTCGGTCCGCGCTTCCTGCACTCCACCGGGCAGGCGTACAAGGGGGGACCCAACAGCGGGGTGTTCCTGCAGATCACCGCCGACGATGCGGCCGACGTCGCAGTGCCTGGCGAGAAGTTCACCTTCGGCGTGGTCAAGGCGGCGCAGGCGCGCGGCGACTTCGACGTGCTGGCCGAGCGTGGCCGGCGGGCGCTTCGGGTGCACGTCAGGGGCGACCTCAAGGCCGGGCTGGAGCGGCTGGGCAGCGCCATCGCCGGCGCGGTATAGCGACCGCGCGAGCCGCGCCGGCCCCGTGAGGGCGCTGGCCGGTGGGTTTCGACAGGAGCCTTGGCCGCCGCCCCGGTCGCCCGCGGGGGACCGGGGCACGGCGCGCCTGGGCGGTGACCTCGCCTGCTAATGGAGAGACAGAATGCAGATCGGCGTAGTTGGGCTCGGCCGCATGGGCGGCAACATCTCGGTGCGGCTGTCGCGGCATGGGCACGAGGTCGTGCTCTACGACCACGACCCGGCGGTGATCTCGAAGGTGCAGGGACGGGCGGAGCACAGCATCGCGGCCGATGGCCTCGAGGACATGGTGGGCAAGCTCTCCGCGCCGAAGGTGGTTTGGGTGATGCTGCCGGCCGGTGCGATCACCGAACAGGCCGTGGAGACGCTGAGCCGTGTGATGTCGGAGGGAGACATCATCATCGACGGCGGCAACAGCTTCTACAAGGACGACATACGCCGGGCCAGGACGCTGCGCGAGAAGGGCATCCACTACGTCGACGTCGGCACCTCGGGAGGTGTCTGGGGCCTGGAGCGTGGCTACTGCATGATGATCGGCGGCGCCAAGGTGGCGTTCGAGCAGATCGACCCGATCCTGTCGGCGCTGGCGCCGGGACCCGGCGACGTCGAGCGCACGCCCGGGCGCGACGCCTCGCTCGATCCGCGCGCCGAGCAGGGCTACCTGCATTGCGGGCCGGCCGGTTCCGGGCATTTCGTCAAGATGGTGCATAACGGCATCGAGTACGGCCTGATGGAGGCGCTCGCCGAGGGTTTCGACGTGATGCGCAACAAGAGCTCGCACGACCTGCACGAGGACGAGCGCTTCGACCTGAACATGGCCGACATCGCCGAGGTCTGGCGCCGCGGCAGCGTGGTGTCGTCGTGGCTGCTCGACCTGTGCGCCTCCGCCCTGGCCAAGAACGTGAGCCTGTCGGACTACACCGGACAGGTCGCGGATTCCGGCGAGGGGCGCTGGACCATCGAGGCGGCGATCGAGGAGGCGGTGCCGGTGCCGGTGCTGACGGCGGCGCTGTTCACGCGCTTCCGCAGCCGCACCGACAATAATTACGGCGAGAAGCTGCTGTCGGCGATGCGCTTCCAGTTCGGCGGCCACATCGAGCAGCACCTGACGGAGAAGAAGCACGGCGGCGAAGTTTCGGAGGTCAAGGGCTGAGGCATGGATGCGCGCACCGACGCCATCGGAGAGCTGAACCACGACGACGACGATGCCGGGCGGCCGATGCGCAGCCCGCCCTGCCGGATGGTCATCTTCGGCGGCGGCGGCGACCTGACGCGCCGGCTGCTGATGCCGGCGATCTACAACCTGGCGTGCGGCGGCCTGCTCGACGAGAGCTTCTCGATCGTCGCCGTCGACTGGGCGGAGCTGACCACGGAGGCGCTGCGGGCGCAGCTCGACCGCACCATGCGCGAGTTCGTGGCACTGCGCAAAAGCAACGCCGCTACCCTGCAGGAGGAGGCCTGGACCTGGCTGAACCAGCGCGTCTCGTACCTGCGCGGCAGCTTCGACGACCCGCACACCTACCAGCAGCTCGCGGCCAGCTGCGGCCCCGGCAACTGCGTGTTCTACCTGGCGGTGGCGGCGCGCTTCTTCGGCACCATCGTCTCGCAGCTCGATGACGCGGCGCTGACGCTCGAGACCGGGCAGAACTTCCGGCGCGTGGTGGTGGAGAAGCCGTTCGGATCCGACCTCGCCTCGGCGCGTGCCCTGAACGTCAAGCTGGCGGCCTCGCTGGCGGAGAGCCAGATCTACCGGATCGATCATTATCTCGGCAAGGAGACGGTGCAGAACATCCTGGCGCTGCGCTTCTCCAACGGCTTCTTCGAGCCGCTGTGGAACCGCCAGAACATCGATCACGTGCAGATCACCGCCGCCGAGACCGTGGGGGTTGAGAAGCGCGGTCGCTTCTACGAGGGCACCGGTGCGCTGCGCGACATGGTGCCCAACCACATCATGCAGCTGCTGGCGATGGTGGCGATGGAGGCGCCGACCTCGTTCGACGCCGACGCGGTGCGCGACGAGAAGTCCAAGGTGCTGGCGGCGATCCATCAGCTGGACGGCCGCGATGCGGTGCGCGGGCAGTACACCGCCGGCATGATCGCCGGACGGCCTTATCCCGGCTACCGCGAGGAGCCGGATATCGCGCCGGACTCCGGCACCGAGACCTTCACCGCCTTGAAGCTCAACATAGACAACTGGCGCTGGGCCGGGGTGCCGTTCTACCTGCGCACCGGCAAGCGGCTGACCCAGCGCAAGACCGAGATCGCGGTGCATTTCAAGCAGGCTCCGTACGCGCTGTTCCGCGACACCCCGGTGGACAAGCTGACGCCGAACATCATGGTGCTGCAGATCCAGCCGAGCGAAGGCGTGACGATGCAGTTCTCCGCCAAGATGCCGGGACCGGTGGTCAAGCTGGGCGGCGTGCGGATGAAGTTCGACTATGCCGACTGGTTCCAGGAAGGGCCCAGCACCGGCTACGAGACGCTGATCTACGACTGCCTGATCGGCGACGCGACGCTGTTCCAGCGTGCCGACAACATCGAGGCCGGCTGGCGGGTGGTGCAGCCGGCGCTGGATGCCTGGGGTGCCGGCCTGGGCGAACTGTGCTTCTACGCCGCCGGCAAGCCCGGACCCGAGGAGGCCGACGCGCTTCTGACCCGCGACGGACGGCACTGGCTGAGGCTGACCGCATGACCGGGCTGCAGACGCCGACCCTGAACTCGGCGCGCAGCGACGCCAGCGCGCGGATCCGCCTGCTGGTCTCCGACATCGACGGCACGCTGGTGACCAGCACCAAGCAGTTGACGCCGCGCGCGCTCGCGGCGGTGCACCGGCTGCGCGAGGCCTCCATCCAGCTCGCCCTGGTCAGCAGCCGCCCGGCGCGCGGCATGGACATGTTCATCGCACCGCTCGGCCTGGACACGCCGCGCGCGGGGCTGAACGGCGGCGAGATCCTGGCGCCGGACGGCACGGTGCTGGCGCAGCTGGCACTCGATGCCGACGTGGCGCGCCGGGTGGTGGAGGCGCTCGGCGAGCACGGGGTGGAGCCCTGGGTATTCGCCGGCGGCGACTGGCTGGTGCTGGAGGGGCCTGGGCGCCAGGCAGGCGGCGCCTACGTCGAGAAGGAGCGGCGCGCGGTCGGCATCGAGCCGATCGCGGTGCCGAGCTTCGAGGGCCACTACCACCGGATCGGCAAGATCATGGGATCGACCGCCGACTACCACCTGCTGGAGCGGGTGGAGATCAACCTGCAGACCATGCTGGGCGACCGGGTGAACGCGCATCGCTCGCAGGCCTACTATCTCGACGTGACCCACCCGCAGGCCAACAAGGGCCACGCCGCGCTGCGTCTGGCGGAACTGCTCGGCGTGCCGGCCGACGAGATGGCCTGCATCGGCGACATGGGCAACGACATCGCCATGCTCGACGTCGCCGGCCTGGCGATCGCGATGGGCAACGGGACCGCGGAAGTGCGCGAGGCGGCGCACTACGTGACCGACACCAACGAGCAGGAGGGATGGGCACTGGCGGTCGAGCAGCTGCTGCTGCCGCGCAGCCAGGAGGCCGAAGCGGGAGCGAGACGATGAGTGCAGAGCCGATCAAGCTGGTGCTGGCGGATGTCGACGGCACGTTGGTCACCAAGGAGAAGCTCCTGACCGAGCGCGCGGTCCGGGCGGTGCAGGCGCTGCGGCAGCGCGGCATACGCTTCGCCGTCACCAGCGGGCGGCCGCCCAAGGGCATGCAGATGCTGATCGCGCCGCTCGCGATCAGCGAGCCGATCGCGGGCTTCAACGGTGGCATGTTCGTGCAGCCCGACCTCTCGATCATCGAGGCCAAGACGCTGCCGCGCGAGGTCGCGGAGCGGACCGTGTCGCTGCTGCGCGAGCACGGCGTGGACGTCTGGGTATATTGCGGCGAGGACTGGCTGGTGCCGGATGCCAAGGGTCCGCACGTGGCCCGCGAGGAGTGGACGGTGAAGTTCCCGCCTAAGGTCGCGGCGGATTTCGGTGCCGCACTGGATGCCGCGGTCAAGATCGTCGGCGTCAGCGACGATCTCGAGCTGATGGTGCGCTGCGAGAAGGAAGTGCAGGCGGCACTCGGCGACAGCGCCTCGGCGGCACGCTCGCAGCCGTACTACATCGACGTGACCCACCCGCACGCGAACAAGGGCGACGTGGTGCAGCGGCTCTCGCAGATGCTGGGCATCGCCGAGGGCGCGATCGCGACGTTCGGCGATCAGCCCAACGACGTGCTCATGTTCCGGCGCGGCGGCGTCTCGATCGCGATGGGGCAGGCCAGCGACGAGGTCAAGGCGGCGGCGACCCACGTCAGCGCCTCCTCCGAGGAAGAGGGCTTCGCCGAGGGGATCGAGCGCTTCGTGCTGGGTGTCGAGGGAGCGGCGCCGTGACCGGCGTCGGTGATGCCACCGCCTGGGTGCTGCCGAACCCCGAGGCACTGGCGCAGCGGGTGGCGTCCTGGCTGACCGAGCGGGCGCTGGCGCATCAGGGGGTGTTCAGCGTCGCGCTGTCCGGCGGTTCCACGCCGAAGCGGCTCTACGAGATCCTGGCGACGTCCGCCTTCAGGGAGCGCTTTCCCTGGTCGCGCACCGCGCTGTTCTTCGGCGACGAGCGCTTCGTGGCCCCCGACGACGAGGCCAGCAACTACAACCTGGTCAACCGGGCGCTGCTGTCGCAGGTCGAGGTGCCGCCCGAGCGGGTGCACCGGATGCCGGCCGAGGGAGATCCGGCCGAGGCGGCGCGGGCCTACGAGCGCGACCTGCGCGCCGGCTACGGCAGCGACCGTCTCACCCCGGGACGCCCGCTGTTCGACGTGGTGCTGCTGGGCCTCGGCGAGAACGGACACACCGCCTCGCTGTTCCCCGACACCCCGGTGCTGCAGGAGCGCACCGCCTGGGTCGGCAGCTGCACGCCGCACGATGCGCCGCACCAGCGGCTGACCCTGACCTATCCGGCGATCGCCAGCAGCGGCACCGTGCTGTTCCTGGTGGCCGGCGCTTCCAAGCGGGAGGTGCTGGCGAAGGTGCGCGCCGGCGATCCGGCGCTGCCGGCTTCGCAGGTCAGCAGCGAGGGCGAGCTGATCTGGGGCCTGGACGAAGCGGCGGCCGGGGGTGGATGATCCGGCCGAGGCCCTGAAGCGGCAGGTCGGCGAGCAGGCCGCCGCCCTGGTCGAGGACGGCATGGTGGTGGGCCTGGGTACCGGCTCGACCGCCGCCTTCGTCATCGAGGCGCTCGGCCGGCGCTGGTCCGAAGGGTTGCGCTTCGTGGCCATCGCCACCTCCGAGCGCAGCGCCGCCCAGGCCTCGACCCTCGGCATCGCGCTGTCCGGCTTCGCCGCGCACGGCGAGATCGACCTCACCATCGACGGTGCGGACGAGATCGAGCGCGGCTCGCTCAACCTGATCAAGGGGCTGGGCGGGGCGTTGCTGCGCGAGAAGATCGTGGCGGCGGCGAGCCGGCGGCTGGTGATCATCGCCGACGACCGCAAGATGGTCGACCATCTGGGCGAGCACACCGCGGTCCCGGTGGAGGTCACGCCGTTCGGCTGGGAGACTGCCGCGGCACGGCTGGGCCGGATCGGGGGGCGGGTGTCGCCGCGGCGCGACGTCGCCGGATCGCTGTTCGTGACAGACGGCGGCAACCTGATCCTGGACTGCAGTTTCGGCTTGATCGAGGATCCCGCCGCGCTGGAGCGGCGGATCGGCGAGATCGTCGGCGTGATCGAGAGCGGCCTGTTCATCGGGCGCGCGGCCCTGGCGCTGGTCGGAAGCGCGCACGGCATCATTCAGTACGAGGCAGCATGAGCGACATCCTGAAGCCGCGCGTGCTGGTGGTGATGGGCGTGTCCGGCTCCGGCAAGAGCAGCGTCGCCGAGATCCTGCGCGACAGGCTCGGCTGGGCGTTCCAGGAGGGCGACCAGCTGCACTCCAAGGAGAACGTGGCGAAGATGGCGGCGGGCATCCCGCTGACCGACGAGGATCGCGCCCCCTGGCTCGACAGCTGCGCGCGATGGATCCGCGCGCACACCGATGCCGGCACGGGCGGGCTGCTCACCTGCTCGGCGCTGAAGCACGCCTATCGCCGGCGCCTCGGGGAAGGCAATCCGGGCCTGTGGTTCCTCTACCTGAAGGTATCGGAACAGGTGCTGCAGGAGCGGCTGGCTCGGCGGCGTGGCCACTACATGCCGGCCTCGCTGCTGACCAGCCAGCTGAGCATCCTGGAGACCCCGACCGATGACGAGCCGGCGCTGATCGTGCCGGTGGAGCGCACGATCGAGGAGACGGTCGCGGATGCGATCGCCGGCCTCGAGCGCCTGGATGCGTCGGGGGCCTGAGCCTCGATGACCGGCGCGGGCGCCACCACCCGCATCTACGTCGACGCCGATGCCTGCCCGGTGAAGAGCGAGATCTACCGGGTCGCGGAACGCTACGGCGTGCGAGTGCTGGTGGTCTCGAACAGCCTGATGGCGGTGCCGGCCTCGCCGCTGATCGAGCGCGTAGTGGTAGAGAGCGGACCGGACGTGGCGGATGGCTGGATCGCCGAGCGCGCCGGTGCGGGCGACGTGGTGGTCACCGCCGACGTGCCGCTGGCGGCGCGCTGCGTCAGGGCGGGTGCCGCGGTGCTGGCGCCGACCGGCCGGCTGTTCGACGAGTCCGCGATCGGCATGGCGCTGGCGACGCGCAACCTGATGGACGACCTGCGCTCCGCGGGACAGCTGACCGGAGGTCCGCGGCCGTTCACGGCCAAGGACCGCTCGGCCTTTCTCGCCGCCCTCGACCTCGCGATCAACCGCGCCCGCCGCGGGCCGGCACCGGTGCTGCGCCGGGTCGCGCCCGACTGAGAGGGTGCTGCACCGGCGAGCGGTTGTCCGACCCGGTATCCGTGACACGTGACGCCGCGGTGGCGTCTCGACCTGCGACCCGAGCCCGGTCAGGCATGCCGGTCGCCTGCGACCCGTGCCAGGACGAACCCATCCCAGCCCTTTTCGCCGACCGTCTGGATCGCAGTGGCCGTGAGGCGAGGTTCGGCGGCGATGATCTCGAGGAAGCCGCGTATCCCCTGGACGCTGCGATCCGGACTTGCCGGATCGGCCACCGCGCCGCCGCGCACGACATTGTCGCCGACGATCACCGTTCCAGGCCGCGACAGGTCGAGGGCCCACCGGATGTAGTCGGGGTTGTTCGGCTTGTCCGCGTCGATGAAGATCAGATCGAAAGGGCCGCTCAGGGTCGGCAGTATGTCGAGCGCCTTTCCGACATGGAGCTGGATGCGGGACCCGAGGCCCGCGCGCTCGAAGTTCCTCCGTGCGACGGCGGCATGGTGTTCGGACATTTCGATCGTCACGATGGAGCCGTCGGGAGGAAGGCTGCGCGCCATGCGGATCGTGCTGTAGCCGCCGAGCGTCCCGATCTCCAGGACGCGCGTCGCTCCCGTCATCTGGACAAAGAGGGCGAGCATCTGTCCCTGCAGGGCGGATACGTCGACTGCAGGCAGACCGGCTTCGACGTTGCAGATCAATGCGTCGACCAGGGCAGGATCGTCCGGCGCCAGGAGGGCAGCGAGATAGGTGTCGACCGCGTTCCAGCGTGCGGCATCGGCGAAGGGGTAGTCGGGTTTGCGCATGACGAGTTTCTCCGCGACTGGCCCGATCGAGTTTAGCCTTCACGACGTCAGCGGGAAGTGGCAGGCGGCGGCGCGGCTGCCATCGAGCTCCCGCAGCGGCGGCACCTCGCTGCGGCAGCGCTGTTGCGCGATCGGGCAGCGGGTGTGGAAGCGGCAGCCGGGAGGCGGCGCGATCGCACTCGGCAAGTCGCCGCCGAGGATGGTGCGGCCCGGTCTGTCACGCGTCGCCGGCTCCGGGATCGCCGAGATCAACGCGGCCGTGTAGGGGTGCGCCGGAGCGTGCAGCACGGTGTCGGTGTCGCCGAGCTCGACGATGACGCCGAGATACATCACCGCGACCCGGCTCGCGATCTGGCGCACCACGCTCAGGTCGTGGGCGATGAACACGTAGGTCAGGCCGAGCCGCTCGCGCAGGTCGGTGAACAGGTTGATGATCTGCGCCTGGATCGAGACGTCGAGTGCGGAGACCGGCTCGTCGGCGACGATCAGGCGCGGCGACAGGGCGAGCGCGCGGGCGATGTTGATGCGCTGCCGCTGGCCGCCGGAGAACTCGTGCGGGTAGCGCTCCAGCGCACGCACCGGCAGGCCGGTCAGGGCGAGCAGCTCCTGCAGCCGGTGCGCGATCTGCTGGCGGCGGTACGGCGCGCCGTCCGGTGCGCGGTGCACCCGCATCGGCTCGGCGAGCAGGTCGGCGATGCGGCGGCGCGGGTTCAGCGAGGCGTAGGAATCCTGGAACACCATCTGCATGCGCGGGCGCAGGCGGCGCAGCGCGCGCTCGCCGCGGTCGGTGATGTCTTCGCCCTCGAACAGGATCCGGCCGCTGCTGACGTCGGTCAGGCGCAGCAGGCAGCGGCCGAGGGTGGACTTGCCGCAGCCGGATTCGCCGACCAGGCCGAGCGTCTCGCCCGGCATCACGCGCAGCGACACGCCGTCCAGGGCGTGCAGGCTGTGCCGGCCGCGGCCGAGCGCGCCGCCGATGCGGTAGCGCTTGGCCACGCGATCCGCCTCGATCAGCGGCACCGCCGCCCCGGCGCTCATGCCGCGAGCACGCAGGCGATGTCCTGCGCGCCGCGCCGCAGCAGCGCCGGGCGCACCGAGCAGGCGTCGTGGGCGTGGGTGCAGCGCGGCTGGAACGGACAGCCGTCGGACCGCTCCGCAGGACTCGGCGGCTGTCCCGGGATCGAGGGCAGGCGGTTCGGCCGCGGGCCGCGCAGCGGCGGGATCGAGGCCAGCAGGGCGCGGGTGTAGGGGTGGCCCGGGACCGCGAACACCGCCTCGGTCGGCCCGCGCTCGGCGACGGTGCCGGCGTACAGCACCAGGGTGCGGTCGCAGGTCTCGGCGACGACGCCCATGTCGTGGGTGATCAGCAGCACCGACGAGCCGAAATCGCGCTTGAGGTCGCGCAGCAGCTCCAGGATCTGCGCCTGCACGGTCACGTCCAGCGCCGTGGTCGGCTCGTCGGCGATCAGCAGGGCCGGGTTGCAGGACAGCGCCATCGCGATCATCGCGCGCTGTCGCAGGCCGCCGGAGAGCTGGTGCGGGTAGCGGTCGGCGGCGCGCCTCGGATCGGGCACGCCCATCTGCTCGAGCAGGTCGACGGTGCGCGCGCGCGCACCGGCGTGGCTCAGGCGCTCGTGGGCGCGGATCTGCTCGTCGATCTGCCAGCCGATCGTGTGCACCGGCGTCAGGGCGGTCATCGGGTCCTGGAAGATCATCGCGATCTCGCGGCCGCGCAGGCGGCGCAGCGCGCGCGGCGGCAGCCCCAGCAGCTCGCGTCCACGGAAGCGCACCGAGCCGGTGACCTGCGCCCCGGGCACGTCGATCAGGCCCATGACGGCGAGTGCGGTCATGCTCTTGCCCGATCCGGACTCGCCCACGATGCCGAGGATCTCCCGCTCGCCGACCGAGAAGCAGAGCTCCTCGACGATGCGCACCGTGCGGCCGCGCGCGCTGGGCAGGGCAATGGTGAGGTCGGTGATCTCGAGCAGGTGCATGGCTGGCTCAGCGCCCCTCGCGCACGCGCGGGTCGAGGAACAGGTAGAGGACGTCGACCAGGGCGTTGGCCAGCACGACGAAGAAGGCGGAATACATCACGGTCGCCATGATCAGCGGCAGGTCGAGGTTGGACAGCGCCTGGTAGGTCAGCCGTCCCACGCCCTGCAGGCCGAACACCACCTCGGTGAGCAG
The DNA here is from genome assembly GCA_964245755.1 of uncultured Acetobacteraceae bacterium. Lineage (GTDB taxonomy): Bacteria > Pseudomonadota > Alphaproteobacteria > Acetobacterales > Acetobacteraceae > Lichenicoccus. Next base: position 18,196 of record CAXTNV010000002.1, read on the forward strand.
CGCGCCACCGCCGACCAGCTGGCCGAAATCGAGCCCGAACAGCGAAACGAAGGTGATCATCGAGGTGCGCAGGCCGTGCCGCAACAGTACCCGGCTGGCCGACAGGCCCTTGGCCTGCGCGGTGCGCATGAAGTCCTCGCTGTACGCCGCGACCAGGTCGGCGCGCAGCACCCGGCCGTAGATGCCGATGAACAGCACCGCGAGCGTGAACCACGGGATCACCAGCGCCTTGAACCAGCCCCAGGGATCCTGGCTCAGCGGCACGTAGCCGAGCCCCGGCACCCAGGAGAACAGCCAGGTGTCGTGCAGGCGGCTCTGGGTGACCAAGTTGATCACCTCGCCGAGCCAGAACACCGGCATGGAGATGCCGATCAGGCCCAGCATCATCAGGCCGCGGTCGATCCATGAGCCTCGGGTCGCGGTGGCGAGCGTTCCCATGGCGACCGAGGCGAGCACCCAGACGACGGCGGCGCCGACCACCAGCGACAGCGTCACGGGGGCCGCGCGTATCACCTCCGGCACCACCCGTTCGCCGTGATCGACGAAGGAGGTGAGGTCGCGGGTGACGAACAGCTTGTCCATCATGCGCAGGTATTGGACCGGCAGCGGCCGGTCGAAGCCGTACTCGTGGCGCACGAAGGCGAGCGTCTCGGCCGAGGCGTTGCGTCCGGCGATGCGGGCGGTGGGGTCGGAGCCGGGGGTCGCGAAGAACACCAGGAACACCAGCACGCTGATGCCGAACAGCACGAAGACCGTCTGGCTCAGGCGTCGCAGGAAGGCCCCGGCCATCACGCGCGCACCATCATTCCTGCCTGCGGTTGGCGTCGCGCACGTCGAGCGCGTCGCGCAGGCCGTCGCCGAGCAGGTTGAGCGCCAGCACGGTGAGCACGATCGCCAGGCCGGGCGCGAAGGCCACCATCGGGCGGGTATAGATCAGGCCCTCGCCATCCTGGATGATGGTGCCCCAACTCGCCGCCGGCGCCTGCACGCCGATCGACAGGAAGGAAAGGGCAGACTCTGCCAGCATCGCCAGCGCCATCAGCAGCGGCGCCAGCACGATCAGGGTGCCGGAGACGTTGGGCAGGATGTCGCGCAGCAGGATGCGCGAGCGCGATGCGCCGAGCCCGCGCGCGGCGAGGACGAACTCGCTGTGCCGCAGCGAGAGCACGCGCCCGCGGATCGGACGCGCGGCGTAGGGCACGTAGACCAGGGCGATGATGCAGATCGGCAGCGCCAGGTTGTCGGACTCGATGGTGAACGGCCCCAGGCGCAGCCCCTGGCTGATGGTGACGATGGAGAGCGAGATCGCGAACAGGTAGACCGGCACCGCCCACATGATGTCCATCAGTCGCGACAGCACGGCGTCGACGACGCCGCCGAAGAAGCCCGAGACGATGCCCACCAGGGCCGCGAGGACGATGCAGAGCAGGGTGGCGGCCGCGCTGATCAGCAGCGAGTTGCGGCCGCCATACAGCAGACGCGCCATGACGTCGCGGCCCTGGCCGTCCGAGCCGAGCAGGTAGGCCGACGCGCGCCAGGTGGGCCCAAGCGGGGTGAGGCCGAGATGCAGCCGGTTGGCGTTGGGCTGCATCACCGCGACCTCGTGCCCATCCAGGATCACGGTTGCCGCGACGTCCGAGCTGAAGGGATCGGTGTGGGCGAGATGGCGGGCATAGAACGGTGCCGCGAGGCAGGCGAGCACGATCAGCAGCAGCACGCTCACCGCGGCCATCGCGGCGCGGTCGCGCAGCAGGGCGCGGGCGGCGGTGCTCCACGGTCCGCCGGTCACTGCACCCAGACCCGCGAGAACAGCAGGTGGTACAGGCTGGTGTAGGTGTAGTTGCCCAGCCGCCTGGAGACGAAATCGACGTACTTCATCTGGATCAGCGGCGCCGCCGCGCTGATCTGCATGATCTGGTCGCTGACCCGGGACCAGAGCGCGACACCGGCCTTCTTGTCGGTGGCGGAGACGCGGACGGCACGCTCGATCGTGTCCTGGATGGTGCGGTCGCACAGGCCCGACATGTTGATCGAGGAGTCGGAACCGGGATGGAAGTTCTCGCAGCCGAACAGGTCGTCGAGGAAGTTCGAGGCGGCCGGATAATCCGCGTACCAGTCGGTCAGGCTGATCTGCACGTGGTTGTTGGTGTTCTCGATGTAGTTCAGCGAGATGGCGAAGGTCACGAACTTGATGCTGACGTCGTAGCCGATCTGGCGCAGCGTGTTCTGCAGGTAGATGCCCATCGACATGTCGACGGCCCGGTTGGGCACGATCAGGGTGACCTTCGCACCCTTGGTGCCGCTCCGCTCAACCAGTGCGCGCGCACGCGCGAGATCCGGTTTCTGCCATTGCCGTGCCGGATGATCGGGATCCGCGCCCTTGCTGTAGAGGCATCGGTCGGCGCGACCGGGAATGCCCGACGGCACCATCTCGCAGAGCGGATCCGCGACCGCGGCACCGCCGTAGAAGATTGCCATCGCCGCCCGATTGACCGCGTAGTTGACTGCCTGGCGCGCCTCGAGGTTGTTGAAGGGTGCGAGATTGACGTTCATCGGCATGTAGAAGAGCGCGAACAGGTTCTGGATATGCACCTGATCCGGGTAGCGATCGCCGAGTTCGCCGAGCCGGTCTAGCGGCTTGTTGTCGTACATCCAGTCGTAGTGGCCGTTCTCCACCGCGGTGGTCTGCGCCTCGTCGGTCAGCCCGTAGTCGTACTGGATACGGTCGACGTAGCCGTCCGGCTGCGCGAGCGGGTTCCAGACGTGGAAGTACGGGTTCCGCTCCAGGATCATGCCGTGGTTCGGGTCGTAGGCGGCGATCCGGTACGGCCCGGTGGCGGCGGGCGGCGTGTTGCCGAGATCCCGCGCGGGCGTTTCGGCAGGCAGGATGGTGGCGTGCGCCATCGCCAGCTTATCGAAGAACTCGCCGTCCGGCTGCACCAGGTGGAAGGTGACGGTGCCGGCACGGTCGTCGGCCTCGACGCCGCCGGCGAGCGTGCAGCGCGGCGGATGCTTCAGGCAGAGTTCGGCGCCGACGATGCCGCCATAGAAGCTGCCGGCGGTCGGGCTGCCGACCTTGAACAGTCGCTGCATGGAGGCGACGACGTCCTCGGGCCGCACCGGCTGGCCGGTGGAGAAGCGCAGCCCCGGATGCAGCCGGAACACGTACGTGCGTCCGCCGTCCTGCGGCTCCGGCAGCGCGTCGGCGAGATCGGGCACGATCGTCGTGCTCCTCGGACCGTCAAGCTTGGCGAAAGCGGTCAGCCCGTCGTTGGTGACGGTGAAGATCTGCCAGGTCTGGCTGAGGTAGTTGATCTGCGGATCGAGCGTGCCGCCGGCCTCGTCCGAGGTCAGGCGCAGGGTGCCGCCGCGATGCTCCGGCTGGTAGGCGGGTGCCCTGAGGTCCTGGGCTTCGGCGGCACCCGGCACGACGAGACAGAGGCCCACCCTCAGCAGCCGGACCGAGCGGCGCAGCGTCGCCCTCGCCGGGCTCAAGAGGCGTCGCGCGGGGCGGGCGTGCCGCGCAGGAGATCCCTGGCCCTGGCCGCAATGTCCTCGGCGCTGGCCGCGCCGTCGATGAAGCTGACGAAGCGGCCCTGCCGGTCCATCAAATAGATGATCGAGCTGTGGTCCATCGTGTAGTCGCCGTTCTTGGTCGGATGCCGCGCGGCGTAGACGCGGAACTCGCGCTCGGCGCGGTCGATCTGCGCCTGCGTGCCGGTCAGGCCGGTGATGCGCGTCCCGAACAGCGACGCGTACTGGCCGACCACCGCCGGCGTGTCGCGCGCGGGATCGACGGTGATGAAGATCGGCGCGATCTGGCGCCCGTCCGCCTTCAGCAGGTCGAGCGCGTTGGCGATGTTGTTCAGCGCCGTCGGACAGGCGTCCGGACAGCGCGTGTAGCCGAAATAGATCAGCATCCAGCGGCCGCGGAAGTCGGCGTCGGTGACGGTGCGGCCGTCCGAGCCGAGCAGACGGAACGGGCCGCCGACGCTGCCGGCGGGCGCGGAGCCGTCCGCCACCGGCGGCGACCACGGGCGCGTGGCGAGCAGCGCGCCGCCGGTGGCGAGCAGGATCGCGACGGCCGCGAGCAGCGGCGCCACCCTGGGCCTCAATGCGCGTCCGCCCAGCTCTTGCCGTGGCCGGTCTCGACCACCAGGGGCACCGACAGGCTGGCCGCGGACTGCATCACCGTCTTGACCACCGCCTGCAGGGTGTCGGCCTCCGCCTCCGGCGCCTCGAACAGCAGCTCGTCATGCACCTGCAGCAGCATCCGCGCCTTCAGCCCGGCCGCAGACAGGGCGGCGGGAATGCGCACCATGGCGCGCTTGATGATGTCGGCCGCTCCGCCCTGCAGCGGCGCGTTGCTGGCCTGCCGCTCGGCGTAGGAGCGGCGCGCGGGGTTCTTGTCGGCGATGCCGGGGATCCAGCAGCGCCTGCCGAACGGGGTCAGCACGTAGCCGTGGGTGCGCGCCTCCTCGCGGGTGCTGTCCATGAAGGCGCGTATGCCGGGATAGCGCGCGAAGTAGGCGTCGATGTAGCTGCGCGCCTCGCCGGGCGGGATGCCCAGCTGGCGGCCGAGCCCGAAGGCGCTGATGCCGTAGATGATGCCGAAGTTGATCGCCTTGGCGCGGCGCCGGGTGGAGGCGTCCATGCTTGCCATGGGCACCCCGAAAACCTCGCTCGCGGTGCGGGCATGGATGTCCTGGCCGGCGGCGAACGCCTCCTTCAGCGCCGGGATCCCGGCCACGTGGGCCATCAGGCGCAGCTCGATCTGCGAGTAGTCGGCCGAGACCAGCACGTGGCCCGGGGCGGCGATGAAGGCGCGCCGGATGCGGCCGCCTTCCTCGGTGCGGATCGGGATGTTCTGCAGGTTGGGCTCGTTCGACGAGAGGCGGCCGGTCGAGGTGACGGCCATCTGGAACGAGGTGTGCACGCGCCCGGTGTCGGGGTTGACCTCGTCCACCAGGGCGTCGGCGTAGGTTGATTTGAGCTTGGCCAGCTGGCGCCACTCGAGGATGCGCGCCGGCAGGTCGTGCCCCTGCTCGGCGAGGCCCTGCAGCACCGAGGAGTCCGTGCCCCAGGCGCCGGTCTTCATCCGCCTGCCGCCGGGAAGGCTCATCTCGTCGAACAGGATCTCGCCGAGCTGCTTGGCGCTGCCGAGGTTGAAGCTGCGGCCGGCGAGGGCATGGATCTCGGTCTCCATCACCGCCATGCGCGCGGCGAAGTCGACCGACATGCGTCGCAGCTCGGTGGAGTCGACGCTGATGCCGGCCTGTTCCATGTCGGCGAGGATGCGTATCAGCGGACGCTCGAGCTGCTCGTAGAGGGCGAGCGAGCGGTTGCCGGCGAGTTGCGGGCGCAGCGCCTGCCACAGCCGCAGCGTCACGTCGGCATCCTCGGCGGCGTAGCGGGTGGCGCTGGCGAGATCCACCCGGGCGAACGGGATGCGGTTGCGGCCGGTGCCGGTGACCTGGTCGTAGGTTACCGGGGTGTGGCCGAGATGGCGCGAGGAGAGCTCGTCCATGCCGTGGCCGTGCGCACCGGCTTCCTGGGCGTAGGAGATCAGCATGGTGTCGTCGACCGCGACCGCGCGCGCCGCACCCGCGTGCTCCAGCACCAGCATGTCGAACTTGGCGTTCTGGAAGATCTTCAGCGTGCCGGGATCGCGCAGCAGCGGGTCCAGCAGGCCGAGTGCCATCGCGGCCTCGAGCTGGCTGCCGACCGGATGCTCGAGGTCGCCCTCGTGGCGCAGCGGCACGTAGCAGGCGCGGCCGGGAGCCAGGGCGAGCGAGAAGCCGACCAGGTTGGCGCGCATCGTGTCCAGGCCGTCGGTCTCGGTGTCGATGGCGCACAGGCCGGTGCGCCGGGCAGCCTCGATCCAGCCGTGCAGCGCCTCCGCGGTGGTGACGGTCTCGTAGCCGGCGAAGGCGACGCCCGCCGGCGGCACGGCTGCGGCCTCGGGCTGCTGCGCCGCCTGGCCCTCGAGCCCGAGCCGCTGGGTGATGGAGCGAAAGCCCATGCCATCCAGCCAGGCGGCGAGGTGCTGCGGGTCGGGCCGGGCGAAGCCGAGCTCGCCGATCGGCAGCGGCAGCGGCGCGTCGTCGCGCAGGATGACGAGCCGGCGGGAGAGGCGCGCGTTGTCGGCGTGCTCGAGCAGCATCTCGCGTCGCCGGGACGGCTTCATCGCCGGTGCGGCGGCGAGGATGGCCTCCAGGTCGCCGTACTCGGCGACCAGCGCCCCCGCGGTCTTGGGGCCGATGCCCGGCACCCCGGGCACGTTGTCGACCGGATCCCCCATCAGCGCCTGCACCTCGACCACCTTGTCGGGGCCGACGCCGAAGCGCTCGCGCACCTCGGCCTCGCCGATGGTCTTCTGCTTGATCGGGTCGAGCATGCCGACGGCGGGCCGGATCAGCTGCATCAGGTCCTTGTCCGACGAGACGATGGTGCAGCGTCCCCCGGCCTCCTCGACCGCGCGGGCATAGGCGGCGATCAGGTCGTCGGCCTCCCAGCCGGCGAGCTCGATCGCCGGGATGCCGAAGGCCGCGGTGGCCTCGCGCACCAGGGCGAACTGCGGCACCAGCTCCGGCGGCGGCTCTGGCCGGTGCGCCTTGTAGTCGCCGTAGAGCTGGTTGCGGAAGGTGAGACGGCCGGCATCGAAGATCACCGCGAGGTGGGTGCCGACATGGTCGCGCAGGAAGCGGGCGATCATGTTGGTGAAGCCGAACACCGCGTTGACCGGCGTGCCGTCCGCCCGGTTCATCGGCGGCAGCGCGTGGAAGGCGCGGAAGATGAAGCCGGAGCCGTCGATCAGGACGAGGTGGGCGTCCCGCAGCGTGCCGGTGGTCGGGGACGGTGCGTCGCTCGCCCCGGAGGCGGCTGCGGCGAGGTCAATGTCCTGAATCGCCGGCCTCCTGCGCCTGCGGGTCGAGCACGTAGAGGCGCGAGCAATACGGGCAGAAGGTCTGCGTGCCCTCGATGCGCAGCCAGACGCGCGGATGACCGAGCGGGCCGTCGCCCCCGTCGCACGCCACGACGCGGCTGCTCGCGAGCAGCGTCTCCACGAGGCCGAGCCGGGGGGTAGGGGTGGACGCGCCGAACGGCATGCATTCGCCTCGATGTGGTAGGCTCAGGCACGGCTCGCCGGAGTTCGCGCGGGATGATACGCAGGATCGCCATGGTTTCAAACCGCCGCCTCCCAGGCTCCCGGCTCCCGGGCTCCCGGCTCCCGGGCTCCCGCCTCCCTCGGGGCCTCAGCCTGCCCCTGCTGGCCTGTCTGATGCTGCCGGCGTCCGGTTGTGCGGATCGCCGCGCACCGGCCGAGGTGGCGCAGGGGCATGAGGCGGATCGTCGGCTGGTGCCGCCGGACCTGGTGTGGACGCTCGCGGACGGGTCACGCATTCCGGTGCGGACGTGGATGCCGGCGGGGCCACCGCGCGCGGTGGTGCTGGCGCTGCACGGCATCAACGACAGCCGCGATGCGTGGGAGCTGCCCGGGCCGGTGCTGGCCGGCCAGGGGATCGCCGTCTACGCGCCGGACCAGCGCGGCTTCGGCGCCGCACCGGGGCGCGGGCACTGGCCGGGCACCGACCAGCTGGTGGACGACGCGGCGGCGATGGTGCGCCTGCTCGCGCAGGCCAATCCCGGCTCGCCGCTCTACATCATGGGCGAGAGCATGGGCGGGGCGGTGGCGATGTGCCTCGCGGCGCGGCCGCAACCGCTGCCGCTGTCGGGTCTGGTGCTGCTGGCGCCGGCGGTGTGGAGCAGCGACCGGATGAGCCCGTTGATGACCGGCTCGCTGTGGACGGCGGCCACAGTGCTGCCGGACTGGCAGCTCACCGGCCGCGAGCTGCCGCTGCACGTGCAGGCAAGCGACAACCTCGACGCGCTGTACCGGCTGTCGTACGATCCGCTGACCCTGAAGGGCACGCGCACCACCGAGCTGCGCGGCCTGGTCTCGCTGATGACGCGGGCGGCGGCGGCGGCGCCGCACCTGCATGGGCCGGTGCTGGTCGCCTACGGTGCGCATGACGATCTGGTGCCGCAATCCGCCATGGCCGCGACCTGGAACCGGCTGCCGGCGGAGGCGCGGCGCGCCTACTATCCGGAGGGCTACCACCTGCTGATGCGCGACCGCGAGCGACAGGCGGTGATCCGCGATGTGGCGAGCTGGATCGGCGATCCGCAGCGTGCGCTGCCCTCGGGTGCCGACGTGGCGCAGGCCGCGTGGCTGGGGGGCCGGTCCTGGCAGGCCAAGGTGCCGCTGTGGCTGCCCGCCAGCATGGACGGGCTGGCGCCCGACGAGGGTGCCGGGGTGGACTGACGCCGGGCCGCGACCGCGGTCCCTGCTGCCGGGCCGGGGCCTTGGCACAGGATGGTGATCAGGCTATGGACGGCACCCTGGACCCGTAGCTCAGCTGGATAGAGCGTCGCCCTCCGAAGGCGAAGGCCGAAGGTTCGAATCCTTTCGGGTCCGCCAAAGTAACGAACATTTCAGGATCTCGGCGCCGGCTGTCCTCGATCTTTCGGTGCCGATCCGGCTTTCAGCCAGGTGTGGCCGAGGCGGGGTTCCACGGAACAGGGACGATATGATCATGAGCGAGAACGTTGCGGCATCAGGAAACCACCTTCGCGAGCCGATGGTTCCGCTCCGAACCGGGATCGAGAAGCAGCCGCTGAGGCCCGACACACACATCATCGTCAGGCAGCACGGCGAAGGCTCGAGCCTGCTCTGCCCGCGCTGCGGCAACAACTACCTGCACCATCGTGGCGTCGCGGCCTTCGACCGCAGCGAGGACGCCGAGACGGTGCTCAAGACGAGCGTCGAGGTCGGCAAGACGACGGTGCAGCTGGTGGCACAGGTAGATTCCGGCAATCCGAGCATGCGGCGCGACGGCCTCGTGATCCAGTTCTGGTGCGAGAACTGCGGCGGCGGCGATGACGGCAGCAGCATTATCGAGCTCACGCTGGCGCAGCACAAGGGCGAGACCGAAGTAGCCTGGCGGTTCACGCCGCTGGACGGCGCGCGGGTGAGAAAGGCAGGCTGAGCGGTCGCTCCCGCGGCCCAGGCCGCCGGCTTGCGGCCGTAGCGTCTCACGGAGCATCCTGCCGCCGCCCCGGCGACTGACCCAGACATCCCGCGGCCTCGCGGACGCTGCCGTCCCGCCGGCAGCGAGCTATTGGCTCGAATGCGGTATCTTCATCTTCTTCCTCTTCGTGGAGCGGCCGGAGCTTGTGCCGGCCTCCGTCGTGCGGCATCACTCTTCATCATCTTCAAGGGAGACGCGCGGGCATGGCAGGGACGTACCTCATCACCGGCGGCGCCGGCTTCATCGGACGCTACCTGTGTGAGGACCTGCTGGCGCACGGTCATCGCGTGCGTATCCTCGACGCGTTGATCGACCAGGTGCACGGGCCCGCCGCGCGGCGGCTGCCGTCGCAGATCGCCGCCGAGGTCGAGTTCGTGCACGGCGATATCCGCGACGCCGGGGTGGTCGACGAGGCCCTGCACGGCACCGACGGGGTGTTCCACCTGGCCGCCGAGGTCGGCGTCGGCCAGAGCATGTACGAGATCGCGCGCTATGTCGGGGTGAACGATCTCGGCACCGCGGTCCTGCTGGAGCGGCTGGTGGCGCGGCCGGTGCGACGGCTGGTGGTGGCGTCGTCGATGAGCGTCTACGGGGAAGGGATGTACGCCCGGCCGGACGGCAGCGAGCACGGCCAGGTGCGGCGCGTGTTGAAGGACGGCTCGACGCGCTGGGATCCGACCGACACCGACGGTGCCGCACTCTCGCCGCGGCCGACGGACGAAACCAAGCCGGTCGATCTGGCCTCGGTCTACGCCGTCACCAAGTTCGTGCAGGAACGCAACAGCCTCATCGTCGCGCGTGCCTACGGCATGGAGGCGGTGGCGTTGCGCCTGTTCAACGTCTTCGGGCCCGGTCAGGCGCTCTCCAACCCCTACACCGGCGTGCTGGCCAATTTCGGCGCGCGGCTGCTGAACGGCCAGTCGCCGCTGGTGTTCGAGGATGGCAGACAGAAGCGCGACTTCGTGCACGTGCGCGATGTCGCGCGCGCGTTCCGCCTGGCTATGGAACGACCCGAGGCTGCCGGGCATGTCATCAACATCGGCAGCGGCCGCTCTTACACGATCGGCCGCATCGCCGAGATGCTCGCCGAGGCCATGCAGGTGCCGGAACTGGCGCCGCGCCTGCTGGGCAAGGCGCGCGCCGGCGACATCCGGCATTGTTTCGCCGACATCTCGAAGGCGCGCGCGCTGCTCGGCTTCGTTCCGGGGCATCTGCTCGAGGACACGATCGATGAGGCCGCGGCCTGGATACGCAGCTCGGACGCGACCGATCGCGGCGAGCAGGCCAGGAGGCAGCTCGAGGCGCGCGGGTTGATGGCATGAAGCGGGTGGAGACGGGCTCGGCCGCGGCGCCGGCTGCCGCTGCTCCGTTCGGCTTCGTCGAGTGGTTCCGCATCGGCGAGTACGAGCGTGCGCGAGAGGCGGTCTCAGGGATGAAGGCGGCCGGTGCCTCGTACCTGCGCACCCACCTCTCCTGGGCGGAGCATCAGGCGCCGGGCGGCGAAGCCTGGTACGATTGGCTGATCCCGATGCTGGGCGAGGCGTTCGACCTGCTGCCGTGCGTGCACTACACGCCGCCGTCGCTGTCGCGCAACGGTCGCTCCTCCGGCGCGCCGCGTCGGCTCGCCGACTATGCCGACTTCATCGACACCGTGCTGTCCCGCTTCGGCGAGCACTTCCATACCATCGAACTGTGGAACGAACCCAACAACCTGCTCGACTGGGACTGGCGCGAGGATCACGACTGGCTGCTGTTCTGCGAGATGGTAGGCGGTGCCGCGCATTGGGCGAGGCATCGGGGATGGAACGTGGTGCTGGCCGGTCCGAGCCCGTTCGATGCCTACTGGCTCGAGCTGATGGGGCAGCGCGGCGTGCTGGCGACCGTCTCGGCGGTCGGGCTGCACGGCTTCCCGGGAACCTGGGACAGCAGGGCCAACAACTGGCTCGGCTTCGAGGCGCACGTCGCGGAGATGCGCTCGGTGCTCGACCGGCACAATCCGCAGGCGCAGATCTGGCTGACCGAGACCGGCTATTCCACCTGGCGACGCGACGAGGCGACGCAGGTGGAACGTTTCCGCGAGGCGCTGGCTGCACCGGTCGAGCGCATGTACTGGTACGGCTGGCAGGACCTGGCGCCGAACGTGCCGACCCAGGAGGGCCTCAACTTCGATGCCAGGCACTACCATCTCGGCGTGACCGACGCCGAGGGGCGACCGAAGCTGCTGCGCCGGCTGCTCGAGGCCGGGGGCGCCGGGGCGCTCGGCACGCGGACCGCGCTGACCACACCCTCGCTGCCGCGCCGTGCGGCGCCAGTGGTGATCCTCGGCGGCGCCGGCTTCATCGGCAGCAATCTGGCGCAATCGCTGCTGCAGGACGGCCAGGAGGTCGTGCTGCTCGACAGCCTCAGCCGGGCCGGGGTGGAGCGCAACCTGGCCTGGTTGTCGGCGCGGCACGGCGAGCGGCTGCACCCGATCCTCGCCGACATACGCGACAGCGCTGCGCTGCGCGAGGCGGTGACGGGAGCGGCGGCGGTGTTCCACCTCGCGGCCCAGGTGGCGGTGACCTCCAGCCTGCTCGATCCGCGTCACGACTTCGCGGTCAATGCCGAGGGCACCGTGAACGTGCTGGAAGCGGTACGGCAGCATGCCCCCAGAACGCCGGTCGTGTTCGCCAGCACCAACAAGGTCTACGGGCAGCTCGCCGACGTCAGGGTCTCCGCCGCGGGCGGAAGCTACCTGCCGCACGACGAGGCGCTCCGCCGGTTCGGCATCGACGAGACGCGGCCGCTGGACTTCTGCACGCCGTATGGCTGCTCGAAGGGGGTGGCGGACCAGTACGTGCTCGACTACGCCAAGTCGTACGGCCTGCGCAGCGCGGCGCTGCGGATGAGCTGCATCTACGGACCGCGGCAGTTCGGCACCGAGGACCAGGGATGGATCGCGCACTTCCTGATCCGTGCGCTCCGCCACGAGCCGATCACGATCTTCGGCGACGGCAAGCAGGTGCGCGACGTGCTGCATGTCGACGACGCGGTGCGCGCCTACCGCGCCCTGCTCGGCGGCATCGACGGCGTGTGCGGGCGCGCCTTCAACCTCGGCGGAGGGGCCGCGAACGCGGTCAGCCTGCACGACGTGCTCACGGAGATCGCCGCCTTGCTGGGCCATCCGCTCGAGCTCCGCTACGAGCCGTGGCGCGCCGGGGATCAGCCGTACTTCGTCGCCGACACGCGCCGGCTGCAGCAGGCGCTGGGCTGGCGCGCCGAGATCGGCTGGCACGACGGCTTGCGCGATCTCACGGCCTGGCTGCGCGCCGATCTCGGCAGGCCGGCCGCCGTGGACGTGGTCCGCGAGCGGAGGCTGCTGGCATGAAGGTGGCGCTGGTCAACCCGCCGTGGCGGTTCGAGGGCAGCATCTATTTCGGCTGCCGCGAGGCGCACCTGCCGCTCGAGCTCGGCTATGCGCAGGCGCTGCTGCAGGCGGCGGGGCATCAGACCCTGATGCTGGACGGCAACCTGTTGGAGCAGTCCGCGGAGGCGCTGTGCGAGCAGATCGAGCGCTTCGGCGCCGAGATGACGGTGCTGCTGACGGCGCCGACCTACCTGTTCTGGCGGTGCGCGCCGCCGGAGCTGAGCGTGCCCGCCGCGTTCCTGCGAGCACTCGGTCGGCGCGGCGGTCGCACGGTGGCGATCGGCCCGCACGGCTCGGCGACGCCCGGCATCACCCTGCGCAAGCTGGGCGTCGACCTGGTGGTGCGCGGCGAGAGCGAGGAGGTGATCGTGGCCCTGGCCACGTCCCCCGACTGGTCGCGGGTAGCGTCGGTGGCGCTGCTCGAAGAGGGAGTGCTTCGCGTCAACGGCGAACCGGCCGCGAGCCCGTTCGTGGACCTGCCGGCGCTGCACTGGCCAGACGGCTGGGTATCGCGTCACGCACACCATCATCATCGCTTCGGCAGCACGCCGAGCGGCCTCGGCGCCGAGGTGGAGGCGTCGCGTGGTTGTCCGTACAGCTGCAGCTTCTGCGCCAAGATCGATTTCCGCGACCGCTATCGCAGGCGCGACCTCGGCGTGCTGCTCCACGAAATCGACGGGCTGATCGCGCAGGGCGTTGGCTACCTCTACTTCATCGACGAGATCTTCCTGCCGCAGAAGCCGCTGCTTGAGGCGCTGGTCGCGCGCAACGTGCAGTTCGGGGTGCAGACCCGGATCGACCTGTGGAAACCGGAACTGCTCGAGCTGCTCGGCCGCGCGGGATGCGTGTCGATCGAGGCCGGGATCGAGAGCCTGACGCCCGAGGGACGGGAAGCGCTGGCCAAGCGCTGCCGCCTGCAGACCGAGGACCTGGCTGCGCTGCTGATCGATGCGCGGCGCCACGTGCCGTTCGTGCAGGCCAACCTGATCGGCATGGAGCAGGACGATCCGACCCTGGTCACGTACTGGCGCGACGTGCTGATGCGGGGCGGCGTCTGGGCCAACGAGCCGGTGCCGCTTTATCCCTACCCGAGCTCGCCGAGCTACCGCGCCTTGTGGGGCGAGCCCGACGATCTCGCCTGGGAGCGCGCGCACGACCACTACCTGGCCGCGTTCTCGTCGTTCAGCGACATCCAGGAACAGCGCCCGTTGCCCCTGCCGCAGCTGGAAGCGGGTTGCTGCACGGCGCGATGACGCGTCCGCGTCGCGTGCTGATGACGCTCGACGCCGTGGGCGGAGTGTGGCGCTACACTATGGACCTCGCGCGAGGGCTCAACCACTCGGGCATCGGCTGCGTGCTCGCGGGTCTCGGACCGCGAGGCAGCGCTGCTGCACCCGACCTCCCCGATACCGAGCTGGTCTGGTTGGGCGAGACGCTGGACTGGATGACCCAGCACGAGGCGATCCTGGACGGCCTGGGCGCCACCCTGATCTCGCTCGCACGCGAGCGTCGCTGCGACCTGCTGCACCTCAACCTGCCCTCGCAGGCGGCGGGACTGCCGGAGCAAATGGCGGGGGGCCTGGCGGTGCTGGTGGCGTCGCACTCCTGCGTGCCGACCTGGTGGGATGCGGTGCGGGGGACGCCGCTGCCGAAGCACTGGGCCTGGCAAAGGAGCCGCAACCGTCGCGGCCTCGACCGGGCCGATCAGGTGCTGGTGCCGAGCGCCAGCCACGGTGCTGCGCTGGCGCGCAGCTACGGCCCGGTAGAGCGGCTGAGCGTGGTGCGCAACGCGACCGACGGCCCACTCGGAACCTGCGACAAGGAGCCGTTCGTGCTCGCCGCCGGGCGCTGGTGGGACGAGGCCAAGAACGCCTCGACGCTGGATCGCGCGGCGCAGGCCTCGCCCTGGCCGGTGCGCATGGCGGGATCCTTCTGCGGCCCGGACCGCCAGCGGATGCCGCTCCTGCACGCCGAGGCGCTGGGCGCGCTGCCGCCGGAGGTGATGGCCGGACTGATGCGCCGTGCGGCGATCTTCATGGCGCCCTCGCTCTACGAGCCGTTCGGGCTGGCGGTGCTGGAGGCCGCGGCGCAGGGTGCGGCGCTGGTGCTGTCGGACATACCCACGTTCCGCGAACTCTGGGATGGTGCCGCCCTGTTCGTGGCGGCAGCCGACGCCGCAGGCTTCGCCGGTGCGATCACCACCCTGGCCGGCGACGCGGCGCGGCGCCGGGATCTCGGCCGGCGCGCGGCGGCCATCGCCTCCGGGCTCACGCCGGCGCGCCAGCTCGAGGGGGTGATCGCCGCGTATGGTGAGGCGATGCGGCGCGGGGCGAGCTGACATGCGCTTCGTGCTCTACACCCACTCGCTGCGCTCGGACTGGAACCACGGCAACGCGCATTTCCTGCGCGGGGTACTGAGGGAGCTGGCAGCGCGCGGGCATCAGACTCTGGCACTCGAGCCGGAGGCCGGCTGGAGCCGCAGCAACCTGCTGGCGGACCAGGGTCCCGGTGCGCTCGACCGCTTCGAGACGGATTTCCCCGAGCTCGTTACGCGATCCTACGGAGCCGGCTTCGACCATGCATCGGCCCTCGCCGAGGCCACGGTGGTGATCGTGCACGAGTGGACCGATCCCGCGGTGGTGGCCGAGCTCGGTGCGCTGCGCCGGGGCGGCGGCCGCTTCACCCTGCTGTTCCACGACACCCACCATCGCGGCGTCTCCGACACGGAGGCGATCGCCGGCCTGGCGCTCGCCGACTACGACGCCGTGCTCGCGTTCGGTGAGACCCTGCGGGAGCGCTACCGGCGCGCCGGCTGGGGGCGCCGCGCTTTCACCTGGCACGAGGCGGCCGATACCCGCCTGTTCCATCCGATCGACGGGGTTCGCCCGCACGCCGACCTGATCTGGATCGGCAACTGGGGCGACGGCGAGCGCGAGCGCGAGCTCGACGCGTTCCTGATCGAGCCGGCCCGCCGGCTGCGGCTTTCCGGCGTCGTGCACGGGGTGCGCTACCCTGCAGCGGCGCTCGAACGGCTGCGTGGCTCCGGGCTTCGCTACGGCGGCTGGATCGCCAACGCGGACGCGCCGCACGCCTTTGCCCGCCATCGCATGACGCTGCACGTGCCGCGTCGCCCGTATGTCGAGGCGCTGCCCGGGATCCCGACGATACGCATGTTCGAGGCGCTCGCCTGCGGCATCCCGCTGGTCAGCGCGCCGTGGCACGACAGCGAGCGGCTGTTCCGTGCCGGCGAGGACTTCCTTTCCGCGCGCGACGGCGACGAGATGGCGGCGCAGCTGCGCGCCCTGCGCGAGGATCCGGCGCTGGCCGCCGCGGTGGGGCGCAGCGGGCTGGAGACCATCCGGGCCCGCCACAGCTGCGCGCACCGGGTAGACGAGCTGATGGCAATCCTCGCTTCGTGCGGGACCGCCACGTGAAGATCGCGCTGTACGGCTCGAGCCTGCTGTCGTCGTACTGGAATGGGGCCGCGACCTACTATCGCGGCATCCTGCGGGCACTCGCCTCGCACGGGCACGCGATCACCTTCCTCGAGCCGGACGCGTTCGACCGGCAGAGCCACCGCGACATCGAGCCGCCGGACTGGTGCAGGGTGGTGGTCTACCCCGCGAGCGACGAAGGGGTGCGCGCGGCGCTCGCCGCCGCCGCCGCCGCGGACGTGGTGATCAAGGCGAGCGGCGTCGGCTATGCCGACCACGCCCTGCTGGCGGGGATGCTGCAGGGTGCGGCCGCAGACGCGCTGCGCGTGTTCTGGGACGTCGACGCACCGGCGACGCTGGCCGAGCTCCGGCCTGACCCGCGCCATCCGCTGCGCCTGGCGCTGCCGACGCTCGACCTGGTGCTGACCTATGGCGGCGGCGCCCCGGTGGTCGAGGCCTACGCCGCACTCGGCGCCGGCTCGTGCGTGCCGATATACAACGCGCTCGATCCCACGACCCACCAACCGGTGGCGGCGGATCCGCGCTTCGCCGCAGACCTGACCTTCCTCGGCAACCGGCTGCCCGACCGCGAGGCGCGCGTCGAGCGCTTCTTCCTGCATCCCGCCGCCGCCGTGCCGGAGGCACGCTTCCTGCTCGGCGGCTCCGGCTGGGACGACAAGCCGGTTCCGGCCAACCTGGTCAAGCTCGGCCACGTCGCCACCGGGTCGCACAACGCGCTGAACGCGAGCGCGCGCATGGTGCTCAACATCAGCCGCGACAGCATGGCCTCGACCGGCTTCTCGCCGGCGACGCGGGTGTTCGAGGTCGCGGGCGCCGGCGCCTGCCTGATGACCGACAGCTGGGCCGGGCTGGAGCTGTTCCTGCCACCGCACGTGGGGGGGCGGGGGGGGCGCGTGGGCGCCGATGGGGGGGCGGGGGGGGGCGGGGGCAGCGGGGCGCACGCGGCGCGCATCGGCGCGGCCGGGCGGCGGCGTGTGCTCGGCGAGCACACCTACGACCGGCGGGCGGTGGAGCTCGACCGCGTGCTGCGCGATGCGGTGGTGCGGCGCCGGAGCGGCGAACGCGCATGAGGATCGTCGTGCTCGGTCTGTCGCTGAGCT
This sequence comes from uncultured Acetobacteraceae bacterium, assembly GCA_964245755.1. Classification (GTDB taxonomy): domain Bacteria; phylum Pseudomonadota; class Alphaproteobacteria; order Acetobacterales; family Acetobacteraceae; genus Lichenicoccus. The sequence goes on from CAXTNV010000002.1 coordinate 35,249, forward strand.
CGTCCTGGGGCAACGGGCACGCCACCACCTACCGGGCGCTGCTGCGCGGCCTGTGCGGACTCGGCCACCGGGTGCTGTTCCTCGAGCGCGAGGTGCCGTGGTATGCCGCGCATCGCGACCTACCGGAGCCGGATTTCTGCACGCTCGCCTTCTACGGCGACCTCCACGAGTTGCGGACCCGCTTCGCGCCCGACCTCGTCGAGGCGGACGCGGTGCTCGTCGGCTCCTACGTGCCCGACGGCATCGCGGCGCTGGAGCTGGTGCTGTCGCTCGCCGGCGGCCTGCGCGCCTTCTACGACATCGACACCCCGGTCACGCTGGCTGCGCTGGAACGCGGCGACTGCGCCTACCTGAGCGCCGCGCAGGTCGCTCAACTGGACCTCTACCTGTCGTTCTCGGGCGGTCCGGTGCTGTCGCGGCTGTCGCAGCGCCACGGCGCGATCAGGCCGCGCGCCTTCCACTGCGCCGTGGACGAGACCCGCTACGCGCCGCGGCTGCAGGTGCCGCACTGGGATCTTGGCTACCTGGGCACGTACAGCGCCGACCGCCAGCCGGCGCTGCAGCGGCTGCTGCTGGAGCCGGCGCGCCGGCTGCCGGATCGCCGCTTCGTCGTCGCGGGACCGCAATATCCGCCCACGATCGACTGGCCGGACAACGTCGAGCGGATCGAGCACCTGCCCCCCGACGCGCATGCCGAGTTCTACGGCGCGCAGCGCTTCACCCTCAACGTGACCCGTGCCGACATGATCGCCGCCGGCTGGTCGCCGAGCGTCCGGCTGTTCGAGGCGGCCGCCTGCGGCACGCCGATCATCAGCGACCGGTGGGACGGCCTGGACGCGTTGCTGCCGGACGGCGAGGCGATCCTCATCGCCGATGACGGCGAGGCCGTGGTCGAAGCGCTGCTGTCGAGCGACGAGGCGCGCCGGTGCGCGATCGCGGCGCGGGCGCGGGAGATCGTGCTCGCCGGGCACACCGGTCTGGCGCGCGCGCGCGAGCTGCAGCGCTACCTGGTCGAGACGCTCGCGCAAGCTCGTGGCGCAGGGATCGTCGCTCAGAGGTAGTAGCGCTGCAGCAGGGCGTGCATCAGCACCGGCAGGCCGAGCGCAGGGAACAGCAGGACCAGGCGGCAAGGTATCGCGGACCATCCCGAAGCAACAGGCGATGCGCGGACGAGTGCGGCCAGCATCAGCGCCGGTGGTATGAAGTAGCGCCCCTGCAACCCCTCGATCACCGGCGCGCCCGTGGGTGTCCAGGTGAGGTACTGCACCAGCATCACGCCCATGCCCGCGAGCAGGATTCCGGCGAGCCCGGCCCACTCGGTCCAGCGCCAGCGCGGCGTCGATGCAGACCAGCTGAGACCGCGCCGCCCAGTGCCGGAGCCGAGCAGGAACGCCGCCGCCAGGATCAGGCAGGCCAGGACGTGGTAGGCCCGCGGCAGGTCGACATCCAGCCAGCCGGGCTCGCCGATGAAGCTGCGCAGCAGCGCCGGTCCGTGCGCGCGCGCCGTCGCCGGCAGGATGGAGAACAGCCGCCAGGGTGCCTCGATCAGCCAGCGCGCCTGCGCGGCCGGGGACACCGGCAGCACCACGTGGGATCCGTTCAGCAGCGCCCAGGCGAGCATGGCGGCAAGAGCCGCGACGATGGCCGCGAGCCGTACCCGCAGCGGTGCCTGCGCCGCCAGCAGCACCAGGACGAAGCCGGCATAGGGCGGCCTCGCCGTGCCGACCATCGCCAGCAGCAGCGTCGCCGCGAGCAGGCCCGCTCGCGACCCCTGCCGCCGCAGCCGGCCGGCGATCGCCGCGGCCAGCGCGGTGCAGCCCAGCAGCGGCGCATCCTGCGACGCCGCCGCGGTCAGGCTCAGGGACATCGGCAGCAGCAGCAGCGAGAACAGCCACGGCCCGGCGCCGCCAGCGAGCGCGATCGCGGCGGTCCCCAACAGGATCGTCGCCGCGGCGGTCGCGAGCCGCGCCGCCAGGACCCCCTGCAGCACGGTCCGGTGCGCGGCGCGGGCGGCGGCGAGGGCAACCGCCTGCGGCAGGTAGAAGGAGGGCGGGTAGATCGCGGTGTTGGGGAAGCCCTCCGGCACCAGGCCGCCCCAGGCTTCGGGACGGTACATGCCGCGCGACACCTTGCGGTCGACATGGAACGGGATCTCCGCGAACCGCGCCGCCGCCCTCGGCAGGCCGGCGTCGATCCAGCCGCCCTGTTCACCGTCCGGCAGGCGCCGCGCCAGCAGGCCGAGATGACTGATCTGGTCGGCGCGGAACAGGTGGTTGGCCTCGTCCGCATTCTGGAACGGCGGCATGGTCGGCGCCACCAGCAACGTCCCGGTCGCCGTGAACAGCAGGTAGAGCAGGGCTGCGAGCGGCAGTCGTTTCATGGGCCTGCGAACGCAAGATGCGAAGCTGGTCGTGCTTGCCGCGGTCGCGCGACGATCAACGCGGCACGCGGCGAGGACGGCGCCGCGCCCATGATCGGCTGTTCTCGCACCGGCCCGCGGATCAGCTGGTCAGCAGCAGGCCGACGAGGGCCAGGAGCAGGGCCGGCGGCATCACCGCCGCGCCCAGCCTGAGGAACTGCCAGAACCCGACCTCCTCGCCGTCGCGGCGCAGCGCCGTCAGCCAGAGGATGGTCGCGAGCGAGCCGGTGATCGAGAGGTTCGGCCCCAGATCCACGCCGATCAGCAAGGCACCGATCACCGGCGGCGGCGGGTGCGCCTGGGCGATGGTGTCGGCGGCGATCAATCCGGCAGGCAGGTTGTTCGTCAGGTTCGACGCGAAGCCCAGGACGACGCCGGCGGCAAAGGCGGCCTGCCGCGCGCCCTCTCGCGTCCCCTGACGCAGCAGCTCGGCCAGCCGCATCAGCAGGCCGGTGTGGTGCACGCCCTCGACCAGCACGAACAGCCCGGCGACCAGCGGCAACACCGCCCAGGAGACGCCGCGCAGCACCGCCCGGGGCGAGCGGCGGTTCAGCCCCGACACCGCGAGCGATACGGCCACACCGGCCAGCGCGGTGGGAAGGCCGAGCCGGATGTCGAGCGAAGAGGCGACCAGCAGCACGATCGCGGTCAGGGCGATGGCGGCGGCGACGATGCGGCCGGCGCCGGACAGCGCCGGCCGGGCGATGTCTGCCGCGACCGGTCGCCGCAGTGCGGCGCGCTGGGTGAAGCGCAGCGCCGCGTAGGTGACGAGGATCGACAGCGTCGACGGCAGCGCGTAGCGCGCGAGCCAGGAAGGCAGGGGTGGCGTCCTGCTGGCATACAGGACCAGGTTCGCGGGGTTGGAGATCGGCAGCACGAAGCTCGCGGCGTTGGCGACGGTCGCGCAGATGAACAGGTAGGGCAGCGGCTGCTCGATCCTGGCGGCTCGCGTCGCCGCGAACACGGCCGGTGTCAGCACGACGGCGGTGGCGTCGTTGGACAGCAGGACCGTCACCACGGTGCCGACCGCGTAGATCAGCAGGAACAGCCGGCGGGCGGAACCGCGGGCGTGTTGCACCGCCAGGGCGGCAACCCAGTCGAACAGGCCCTCGAGACGGGCAAGTTCCGAGAGCAGCATCATGCCAATCAGGAACAGGTAGACGTCGCTACCCGTGCGCGCTGCCTGCCAGGCGGCCTGCCAGGGCAGCAGGCCGGACAGCACCAGCAGCACCGCTCCCGCTACCGCCCAGATCGCCTCCGGCAGCCCGAACGGCCGTGCGATCACGCCGGCGGTCGACAGCGCGGCGATCCCCAGGATCAGGACGTCGGCACGCATAGGTCAGGCCGTGGTGAGCGTAGGCTTCATGCGGCCGATCCCGTTGCCGGCTCGACCTCTACAGCGGCAGCGCGGTGATGCCCAGGCTTGTGCTCTCCGGGGATCCGGGGTGTCGCGGAGTTCCAAGCCGCGAGGCTAGCAGCCGCCGGCGTGCTGCGCGCGCAGCACGCTCTGCGCCTTGTAGACCGCCTGCGTGCGGTTGGTGGCGCCCATCTTGCGCATGATGTTGCGGACGTGGACCTTGACCGTGCTCTCGCTCATGCCGAGTTCGTGGGCGATGATCTTGTTCGCCTTGCCCTGCTGCAGGTGGCGCAGGACGACGATCTGCCGCGAGGTCAGCCGGTCCTGTCGTGCCGGTGCCGGTGCCGCTGCCTTTGGCTCCGGAACAGCGCTGCTGCCCTTGAACAGGAGATCCAGCGGCGCAAATGTGCCGCCCGCCTCCACCAGCCGGATCGCCGCCACGATCATCGGAATGCCCATGGTGCGCGTCGGGATGAAGCCCTGGGCGCCCTGCTGCAGCGTGCTGCAGATCGTCTCGGGTTGGTGCGCGTCCTCCGCGTCAGAGAGCACGATCAGCGGGACGCTGCTCAGGCTTCGCAGCAGCATCGAGATGTTATGCAGGCTCTCGGTCTCGGAGGAATGCGCATGGTACAGGACCAGGTCGAACATCTGGTCGGCGTTCAGGATGCAGTCCCGCACGGTGGGGAAGGGAAGCATGGTGAACCGGGGCTGCAGGACATCGAAGGCCCTGACCAGGCACTCCCGGCTGAACTGGTAGCAGTCGATCAGGCCGATGCGCAGGGAACGGGCGCTCGCCGGCGCCACCGGCGAGGCGGCGATGTGTGGGACATGGCCGGATGTGCACCAGTCAGGAGCGGCATCATGTCGGCGCGGGGGCGATGCCGCGCCGTCGCCGCCGCTCGCGTTCGTCATCGTGAGGTTGCCGAGGTCCAACATTGCGTCTCCCGACCGGATGCGAGCCCCGGACACACCGCGTTGGATTAGTAATAAAGCATTTTTAATTACAAGGCAGCGGCGAAGTTATCCAGTAACAGCGATTTAACGCGTTCAGAGGAATTCTGTATTGCTGCTGTATTGTCCATTGTTGTTACAACGGCTCGGGTAGCGGTCGCTGTTCTCGCTTGCAAATCTACGAGGCGGAGCGGATCAGGCGCTTGATTGGCCCACGTGGACGCCCGGAGGCGAGGCCGATCTCGCGGTCCTGCGCTTCCAGGATAGCCTTTGCCGGCGCGTCGCCATCGAGTCCGATCAGTTCAGCGGCCGGAACCCGGCGATTCGAGCTTTTGGAGCCATCCTCGTACAGGATGTCGAAGGTGACAAAGCTGCTGAGTATGCGCTTCTTCGGAGGCATGACGGATGTCCTGGTTGATGCACCGAGCGGCAGCCGTCCGAGCGAAGCATCGCCCGCGATTACCGCGAGATCGAGCAGTGTTTGACGATTCGGGTCTGTCTGCAAAACGCAGCGCACCGCATCGGCTCGTTACGCCGCGCGCAGGGCAACGGAGGCTGAGGCAGCTACAACGCCGGATTCACGCGCCCAGACGTTGGACCCCGAGATGACATTCTCCACAGACACTGGCTCAGCACAGGACCGGCAGGACGACAGATCGCAAACCACGAACCGCGATCGCGGCGCTCTTCAGGACATGAACAGGTAAATGCTCAGCCGCCAGAACGGCCCGCTCAGCGGAACAGCCGCACTGGGGCAGGTGCACTGCTCGCGACCATGGCGCTCTCGGCCACTACGCGCTCCTGACCGCCACGCTCGTGCTTCACGCGGTACTCGCGATCCAGCTGGTCGTTGGGAAGCAGCCGCACGACCGTGTAGGGGCCGACATCGACCTGATGCGTCGAGCGCCGGATCTCGATCTTATCGCCAATCGCGTAACGATGACCTGCCATTCAATGAAATCCTTGAAATTGCAGGCCACCGCCGCGGCAGACCTGCCGGACGGCGGGTCTGCCGTTGATGCTACTCGGCCTTGAGGTTGACCGCCGACACCTTGCCGCGCTGGCCGTTCTCGAGCTCGAAATCGAGCTTCTGGCCCTCGTTGAGGCTGCGCATTCCGGCGCGCTCAACTGCAGAGATGTGCACGAAAACATCGCTTGAGCCGTCGGTCGGCTGGATGAAGCCGAAGCCCTTGGTCGGGTTGAACCACTTTACGGTGCCACTTGGCATGATCCGTCTCCTGAAGTCGGAGGCCACCAGAAAGACGACCCATCTGCTCGAACACAACGAAAGGCCGACGTTAGGACGGACTGGCTGACTGAACGAAACACCGATGACCTCCATATAGGGCGCCCGGCGCGATTTGAATACCCCCGTGATCCCGCCAACGCGCGCCGCGTGGTCATCCCGCCGCATGACCAAGCATCGGCAGCAGGATGTCCTGCACGCCGGACGCCACGATCTGCACGCCGATGCAGAGCAGGATCAGCGAGACCAGGCGCGTGACGATGCGCGCGCCCGAACGTCCGAGCAGGCGCACGACGCGCTCCGCACCGGCATAGGCGATCCACACGGTCACGCAGACCAGCGCGGCGGCGGAGGTGACGCCGGCGCCGAACCACAGCAGCGGCGCGATGCCTCCGGTCTGCGGCCGCTCGGCGCTCAGCGCGATGGCCACGGAGATGCTGCCGGGGCCGACCGTGAACGGCATGGTTAGCGGGAAGAACGCGGTATCCGCGACGTCCTCGGCCGCCGCGGTGCGGCCGTCCTGGCTTGCCTGACGCTCCTTGTTCGCCTCGTTCACCTCGGGCGCCTGCAGCAGACCCCAGGCACGAACCGCCACCACCAGGCCGCCGGCGATACGCAGGGCACCGATGGTGATGCCGAAGAAGTGCAGCAGCGCCGTGCCCAGCCACAGCGAGACGAACAGGATCAGGAAGCCATATGACGCCACCCGCAAGGCCAGGCTGGCGCGCTCGGCGCTGGTGCGGCCGGATGTAACCTCGGCGAACACCAGTGCCGCCCCGAGCGGGTTGACGATGGAGAACAGTGCCGGGAAGGCGAGCAGGAAGGCGCCCGCCAGGCCGGCGAAGTTGGCGGTCTCTGGCTGCATCGGCGACATGGACCGGCTCTAGCAGGTCGTGGCTGTGCCGTCTGCCAGCCGGTGGCGACATGCACCGCCGGGGCCGGGGAGTCGCGGCGCGCCGGCGGTTGCTGTATGTCTCGCGCGGCTGTGATGGATCGATCGATGGCGCGGGTCACCTGTCGAGGCTGCTACGTGGAGTACGACGACCGTGCCAGCGCCTGCCCGAACTGCGGCCTGGAGCGCGCCTCGTTGTGGCGGCGGGCGTCCAGGTGGAGATGGCCCTGGCCGCTGGCGATCGGCCTGATCCTCGCGGTGCTGTCCAACGGCCATCCGGCGGACCGTTTCACGGTGCCCGCCCTGGTGATGATCAGCCGCTTCATCACCGAGGTCGTCGTCTTCACCCTGATTGCGGCGCTGCTGATGTTCGCCGTCTGGCGCGTGCGGCGCGTCTGGCGCCGCAGGAGCCGGCGGATCAGGCGGCGTCTGGCCGGTCGACGGGCGCGCTGACACGCGGCATCCGGCGAACGCGCCGCCGAACCTGGCGCCACTGAACTCGGCTAACGCTAAGGAACCGGCCTCTTGCGGCCTCGGCCGGCGGACAAAGCCTGCTTGTCCGCCGGGCCCGTCTTGTGTTAACTTGATGCAATACTGAAATAAGTCTGTCGCGACAGCGGAAGGCGCACGCCTATCCGGCACACCGCGTCGTTGTCCGGCTCGATGCCGCCAGGCATGGCCCGAGCTGGTCGCACCCCAACACGACGAACATTGCGGAGAACAACTGATGTGGAAGTCACATCCGCGACCGGCTGCCCGGTCGGCGGGGCGCGTTGGCGACATCGGGGCGCTGGTGCTGGCGCTCGCAGCGGCGTCCATCCTGCTGACCGCGCCGGCGCGGGCGCAGCCGGCCTTCTCGAAGGGCGGCAGCGGCTCCTTCACCACCGTGAACACGCCGTTGCTGCTCAACGACGCGGCCGGCGTGTTCCAGAGCCAGGGCAGCGTGCTCTGCCAGGCTCCGGAGACCGGACAGCTCAGCAGCCCGTCCGGTGTCTGCATGCAGTTCACCCCCAGCGTCCCTTCGATCGGCGGTGCCGGGGCGACGTTCGGACTGAAGGGGGCGCTCGCTGACTATGTCAGCCCGGCCCTGACGACGACGGTGGACGCGCCGGCCGGCAGCAGCACCATCACCGTGTCGAACAACACGGCGACCAGCAACGTCAGTTCCATCTCTGCGATCGGCTCGTTCCAGACCCTGAGCACGCTGGCCGCTTCGGTGGCGTCCGCCCTGCCCGCGAGCGAGACCATCACCTCGGCGTCGGTGGGCGCGCAGGCCACGGTGCTGCACCTGACGAGCCCGACGCTCGCCGACCTGCCGCCCGGCTCCACCGTCACCTTCACCACCAACACCAGCGCGCAGCAGTTCAGCGGCCTGGCGTCCTCCGTCGACCTGACCGCGCATCAGGCCCCCGGCCTGGGCGGACAGGCCTGGGGTGCGAACTTCATCGTCGAGGCCGAAGCGGGCTCCAGCGGCCTGATCCACGGCATCGAGATCGACGCCGCCAACTTCTCCACCAATGTCGGTGGTTACGGCGTCTGGCTGGGCAACAACGGCAGCCAGAACATGGGCATCGGCTTCCTGGTCGGTGCCGGGATCTCCGGCAAGGGCTGGCTCGAGGGGCTGCAGAGCGTCAGCGCGGTCAACGACGACATCCTGTCGGTGTCCTCGGCGACCAACTTCAGCAACGACCGCGGCAGCCACGCCGTGGGCGCGGTCTACCAGGGCAGCTACACGACGGCGATCCTGCAGGCGACCAACCCGAAGGGCCTGACGCCCTCGACGCAGGCGCTGTTCACGATCACGCCCAAGGGCGGGATGGTCGATAGTTCGCCGGGACCGGTGGGCGCCACCAGCGGCAGCACCCAGGTCCCGGTGGCGGGCTCCACCGGCATCATCCTGGTGTGCAGCGGCACGCTGGCCTCGCTGACGATAGCGATGCCGGTGCTTCCGCTGCCCAAGCAGCCCTTCCACATCGCCTCCGAGTGCTCGGTGACGGCGCTTACGCTTACCACCACCACGGGTCTTACGGTCGCGGGCGCTGCGTCCTCGATCACGCCCTCGACGCCGATGACCTTCATCTACGACAACGACCGCGGCATCTGGCTGCGCTGGTAGAAGACCGCCGGGTGCGCGCGTTGCGGCCCGTTCCTGGCGCCTGATCGACCGAGGCTGGGGACGATCCTGCTCTAGCGCCGCAGCATCAGGCCGAGCACCCGCTCGGTCAGCCGGCCGTGCGGCGGGCTCATCCAGGTGAAGCCGCTGAAGCGGCCGGGTCGATACACCGCACGCTGATGCGAGAAGCGCAGAAACCCGGCGTGACCGTGATAGGCGCCGGTGCCGCTCTGGCCGACGCCGCCGAAGGGAAGCGACGGCATCGCCGCGTGCAGGATGGTGCCGTTCAGGGTGACGCCGCCCGATCGCGTGCGCGACAGCACCATCTCCTGCCGGGACGGGTCGTCGGTGTAGCAGTACAGCGCCAGCGGCGTGGGCCGCGCGCCGACGAAGGCCGCAGCCTGCTCCAGCGAGTCGTAGGGCAGCACCGGCAGCACCGGGCCGAAGATCTCCTCCTGCATCACCCGCGACGCGGGGTCGGGCCCGCACAGGATGGTCGGCGGCATCCGACGCTGCGCGTCCAGCCGTTCGCGCCGTTCCGGCCGGTCCTCGGGGTGGCGCAGCACCGCGTCGCAGCCGCTCGCCGCATCGTCGATCAGCGCCTTCAGTCGCCGGTGATGCGAGCTGCTGATGATGGCGGTGTAGTCAGGGTTGTCGGCGATGCCGGGATAGAGCCGGAGTGCGGCGGCGTGCAGCGCCTCCGCGGTGGCGGACAGGCGGTGCCGTGGCGTCAGCACGTAGTCCGGCGCCAGGCAGGTCTGGCCGGCATTGAAGAACTTGCCGACCGCCACGCTGTGCGCGGCACGGCTCAGTGCCGCGGCATCCTCGACGGCATCCTCGCACAGGATCACCGGCGACTTGCCGCCGAGCTCGAGGGTCACCGGAACCAGGCCCTCGGCTGCGCTCTGCATCACGCTGCGGCCGACCGCCGGCGAGCCGGTGAACAGCAGGTGGTCGAACGGCAGGGCGCAGAACCGCCGCGCGACGTCGGCATCGCCGGTCACCACGGCGAGCTGGTCCGGCTCGAACGCCTCTCCCAGCATGCGGCCCAGCAGCGCCGAGCAGGTCGGACTGTGCTCCGAGGGCTTCAGCATGATCCGGTTGCCGGCCGCCAGCGCGTCGACCACCGGCAGCAGCGACAGCAGGATCGGGAAGTTCCAGGGCGACACGATGCCGACGCAGCCCAGCGGCTGCATCATGCTCCAGGCGCGGCCGGGCCACAGCCGGGCACCGACCCGGTGCCGTCGCGGCCGCATCCAGCGCCCCACGCGGCTGGCGGAATAGCCGAGCGCGTCCAGCACCGGCAGGATTTCGGCGAGGATTGTCTCGGGCCGCGCCCTGTTGCCGTAATCGGCGTGCACCGCACGATGCAGCGGCTCGGCGTGGCGGCGCAGCAGCGTGGCCAGCCTGCCGAGCGATGCCCGTCGTGCGGCGGCGGACGGGCAGGGATCGCGCGCCGCCGCGAGCTTCTGGCTGTCGAGACGCTGCCGCAGGCTGTCGATCATGCAGCGTTGTAGAGGGCTCGGCTTGCCGACGGCAAAAATTAACGTAGCGTAGCCGTCCTGCATGAAACCGGAACCGACCTCATGAGCCTCGAATCGGATCTGGTCGTGGATCGGCTGCGCCTCAAGCGCCGTCTGGCGCTCTGGCGCACGCTTGCGGTGGTGGGCTTCGTGCTGGCGCTGCTGGCGGCGGGCGGCGCGCGCTTCCACATGGCGCCCGGACCGCATCTCGCCCGGCTGAAGGTGGACGGGATCATCACCGACGATCCTGAGCGGCTCGCGTTGATCGACCAGGCCCGCAAGGACCCGCGGGTGCTGGGCATGATCCTGTCGATCGACAGCCCGGGCGGCTCGGTCGCCGGGGGAGAGTCGCTGCACGATGCGATCGACCGCTTCGCCGCGCGCAAGCCGGTGGTCGCGGTGATGGGCGGTGTCGCGGCGTCCGCCGGCTACATGATCGCCGTTCCCGCAGCGAGGATCTTCGCCTCCAACGCCACCCTGACGGGCTCGATCGGCGTGCTGCTGCAGTCGCCCGACGTCTCCGGCCTGCTCGGCAAGGTGGGCGTGAGTGTCGATGAGCTGGTTTCGGGCCCGCTCAAGGGACAGCCCAGCGTGGTCAAGCCGCTTTCGCCCGACGGCCGGGCGATGCTGCAGGGCGTGGTCATGGATCTCTACGAGCAGTTCGTCGACATGGTCGCGAGTGGCCGGCACATGAACGCCGCGCGGGTGCGTGGTCTCGCCGACGGGCGTCCGTATACCGGTCGCCAGGCGATCGGGCTCGGGTTCGTCGATCAGATCGGCACGGAGCAGGACGCCAGGCAATGGCTTGCTCAGGCCAGGCACATCTCCGTCGACACCGTCGCCCGCGAGCTCAAGCCGGCCGAGAAGGGCCCCTGGTGGCGCCGCCAGGTGGGCGCGGTGCTGGAGGACCTCACGACCACTGCGCTGAACCGGCTCATTGCGGGGTCATCCATGAAAACCCTTATTCCGCAAGGGCTTGTCCTTGACGGGCCGCTGGCGCTCTGGCAACCTTGAAAGCCTGTTCGGGGGGACAGGATGACCAAGTCGGAGTTGATCGCTGAGCTCGCTTCGGCCAATCCCCACCTTCTCAGCCGTGACATCGAGCTGATCGTCTCGACCGTGTTCGACGAGATCACCGCGGCTTTGTCGCGTGGTGCCCGCGTCGAGTTGCGCGGCTTCGGCGCCTTCACCGTCAAGCAGCGCGACGCCCGCACCGGCCGCAACCCACGCACCGGCGAGGCGGTGGCGGTCGACGAGAAGATGGTGCCGTTCTTCAAGGCGGGGAAGGAGCTGCGCGAGCGGGTCAACCAGCGCGCACCCGGACGACGAAGCTGAGCCCGCCCCGGGCGGTGGTTGACACGATGCTTTCGATCGGTCCGTGTTCTTGTTATGTTCGAGGTCCCGCGATAGGCTTCTGGTGACAAGGGAGGGTCTGCCCGATGAACCGGAGTGTCCGCCACTGGCTCTGCCTCGCGATGCTCACCGCGTCCGTGCTCGGATCGACGCAGCCTGCATCGGCAGGAGAACGCCTGCTGCGCTGTGCGACGTCGCAGGCATCCACCCGTTTCGGGCATGCCGCGCCGGAAGCCGCCCGGCATCGCTACTACGCGCCGCTGCGTAGTGCCATGTTCTTCACCCATCGCGGATCCGCCTGCGGCTGGAAGGTCGCACGGAATCATGGCTGAGCCGCGCCTCGTCTGCGCGGGCGCTTCTGCCGCTCTCTAAGTGGAGCTGAACGTGTTCAGGAAAAGCAACGGCAGTTCGAAGGCAACGCCGCCGTCCGATGCGGCGGTGAGGCCGGCGCCCCCGGGAAAGACAATGTTGCCGGGAAAACCGGCGCCCGTCGCCTCGCCTGTGGCCGCAGGCAAGCAGGCCTATGAGGCACGTCGCGCCGCCAAGGCCGGCGTTAGCCTGGACCGCTGGATGGCGGACAAGCACAAGCGCGCCGAAGCCGAACTCGCGGCTGCGCGTCGCGCGCGCAGCAAGGCGCCTGCCAAGCGCGGCTTTATCAAGCGTCTGCTGGACCGCGCGCACAAGCCGCTCTGAGCCGGCGCATCGACGCCGACACATCCGGCTGCACGCTGGCGCTGCACGCCGACTGGAGTGCGCATCCGGCCAAGCGATGGATGACCTCGGCGATCCGACGGCGGGGCGGCTGGTGCGCGCACGCGCCGCAGCCGGTGGGCGATACCGGCTCGCTGCTGCGGCGTTTGCGTGTGCGGGCAGGCGAGGGCGGGATCGCGTTCGGCATCGATTGTCCGCTCGGCCTGCCCCGCGCCTACGTCCAGCGCCATCCGGGTCGGTGCCGCAACTTCCGTGAGTTCCTCTTGCGGCTCGACGCCATGCCGCAATGGCTGGAGGTGTGCGGGCAGCTCGACGAGGTCGGCGAACGGCGGCCGTTCTACCCGCGTCATCCGCGTCGCGGCATGCGTCGCGCCGAACATGCCGCGGCCCTTGGACTGGACGGACCGGCATCGCTGTATCGCCGCTGCGACCAGGCCACCGCGACCCGCCCGGCCGGCGCGCCGCTGTTCTGGACCCTCGGCGCCAATCAATCGGGCAAGGCGGCGATCGCGGCGTGGCGCGATCTGGTGCTGCCGGCGCTTCGCGAGCAGCCGGCGCTGCTGCATCTCTGGCCGTTCGATGGCGACCTGGCGAGCTGGCGGTCAGCGGCGGCGGCAGCCGGGCGCGTGCTGCTGGCGGAGACCTATCCGGCTGAGGCGCTGGACCAGCTCGGGTTGCGGCTGCGCCCGGCGTCGACCGCTCCGGCGGCGTGGCGCGGCAGCAAGCGCCGGCAGTCCGACCGCGCAGGACTGGCACCCGGCCTGCGCGCTGCGCTGGGCGCGCTACAGGTGGCAATCTCTCCGGCGTTGCGGGCGGCGCTGGATGACGGCTTCGGCGCCGACGCGGCCGCCGAAGATCGCTTCGACAGCGTGCTCGGATTGATCTGCGTGCTGTCGGTGCTGGGCGGGCATCGACCGGACGAGGTTCCGCAGGATCCCTGGGTGCAACGCTGGGAGGGCTGGGTTCTCGGCCTGGCGCAGCCGCCGCCCGGCTGACCACCACCTGCGTCCTTGCCGCGGCGGTGGCCAGCTTATTGCGCGAACCGTATAGTCGCGGGGCAGGGTGCAGCGACACGGAGGGTTCGACGGTGCTGGACTTCAACGAGACTGGAGCCGCGGTCGAGCCTCATCTCGCGGAGCGGACGACGGTCGTGCCGGTGATCCTCTCCGGCGGTTCCGGCAGCCGCCTCTGGCCGGTGTCGCGTGCGAGCTTCCCGAAGCAGCTCTGGCCGCTGATCTCCGAGCGCAGCCTGCTGCAGGAGACCGCGCTGCGCGGCGTCGGCGACGGCTTCGCCGCCCCCATCATCGTCTGCAACCACGAGCACCGCTTCCTGATCGCCGAGCAGCTGCGCGAGGCCGGCATCCACGATGCCCGCATCGTGCTCGAACCGGTCGGCCGGAACTCCGCACCGGCGCTGGCCGCAGCGGCACTGCTGGTGGCCGAGGAGAACCCGCGTGCGGTGCTGTGGATGATGGCGGCGGACTCGGCGATCACCAAGCCCGAAGCCCTGGCCGAGGCGGTCGCGGCCGCGGTCGCGGCAGCGCTCTGCGGCCGCCTGGTCACCTTCGGGATGAGGCCGATGCGTCCCGAGACCGGTTACGGCTACATCGAGGCCGGCGAGCCGCTGCCGGGCCTGCCTGGAGTTCGCGCCTTGGCGGGCTTCGTCGAGAAGCCCGACCTGGAGCGCGCGGTCGAGCTGGTCGCCTCCGGGCGGCACCTCTGGAACTCGGGCATGTACGTCTTCACCGCCGAGACCCTGCTCGAGGAGATGCAGCTCTACGCCCCGGCGGTGCTGGCGGCGGCACGGCGCGCGGTCGAGGCGCGAAGCAGCGACCTGCATTTCATTCGCCTCGATGCCGCCGCCTTCGCCGAGGCGCCCGACATCAGCATCGACTACGCAGTCGCCGAGCACACCCACCGCGCCGCCGTGGTGCCGGCCGACCTGGGCTGGTCCGACGTCGGCAGCTGGGACGCGCTGTGGGACATCAGCGAGAAGGACAAGACCGGCAACGTCGCGGTGGGCGACGTATTCCTCGAGCACACCCGCAACTGCTACGTGCGCAGCGACGGCATCGTCACCGCCGTCACCGGCCTGCAGGACGCCATCGTCGTGGTCACCGAGGACGCGGTGATGGTCACCCACCGGGAGCGCGCGCAGGACGTCAAGAAGGTGGTGGAGCGGCTGCGTGCGCATGGACGTCACGAGGCGGTGGCGCATAACCGTATCTACCGACCCTGGGGCTTCCAGGAGGCGCTGACCGCCGGCGACCGCTTCCAGGTCAACCGGGTGCTGATCTCGCCGGGCGGCAAGCTGTCGCTGCAGAAGCACTACCACCGGGCCGAGCATTGGATCGTGGTGGCCGGCGTGGCGCTGGTGGTGCGAGACGGCGAGGAGCTGCTGGTGCGGGAAAACGAGAGCGTCTACCTGCCGCTCGGCTGCCAGCACCGGGTTTGCAATCCGGGGCGGATCCCGCTGATCCTGATCGAGGTGCAGTCCGGCTCCTACCTTAAGGAGGACGACGTGGTCCGGATCGAGGACGAGTACGGGCGCGTCTAGATCGCGCGCCGCGGCTCGCCGCTAGCTGCGTGACGGCATCTCGGTCAGCAGGAAATCGCGGAACACGGCCACCCGCTTGGAGGTGCGCAGTTCCTCGGGGTAGACGAAATAGGCCTCGATCACCGGCGACTTCACCTGCGAAAGGATCTTCTTCAGGCCGGGCCGCTCGTTGACGATGTAGTGCGGCAGCGAGCCGATGCCGAGCCCGGCCTCGATCGCATCCGCCATCGCAGAGAAGTTGTTGACCTCGAACGTGGAGCTGCGTTTCTGCCCGTTGGTCTTGCCGGCGGTGGCGAGCCAGTTGATGTCGGGCGCAGGCGGCTGGTAGGAGCCGAACAGCACCAGCTTGTGCTCGTCGAGCTCGTCTACTCCAGCCGGGGTGCCGGCGGCTTCCAGGTAGGCGGGGGAGGCGCACACCGGCATGTGGATGTCGGCGAGATGCCGCTGCACCAGGTCGGGCTGGCGAGGCGGGTGCATGCGGATTGCCACGTCGGCCTCGCGCATGCCCAGGTCGAGGTCGCCGTCCTCGAGGATGAGCGTGATGCTGACGTCGGGGTTCGTGCGCAGGAACGCGGGCAGCCTCGGAGTCAGCCACATGCTGCCGAAGCCTGTGGTGGTCGTCACCTTGAGACGGCCGGCCGCTTTCTCCTTGCTCTCGGTGAGCAACGCCTCCGTCATCGCCAGCTTGGCGAACACTTCGCGGACGGTGCGGTTCATCGCCTCGCCCTGCTCCGTCAGAATGAGCCCGCGGGCGTGGCGGTGGAACAAGGGCACCTGCAGCGCCTCTTCCAGTGCCGAGATCTGCCGCGACACCGCTGACTGGCTGAGGTTGAGCACGTCCCCGGCATGGGTAAAGCTGCCCGCCTCGGCAACGGCATGGAAGATGCGGAGCTTGTCCCAGTCCATGCTCATGCTGCGCTGCTCACTTCCGGCTGAGGTGGCCGCGCCCGGCGGCTGGTTTCACGCGGCGACCAGAACAGAAGCGGAGTGGCGCTCCGCGAGGTATTTTTCCGCCTCGAGTGCCGCCATGCAACCGGTGCCGGCGGCGGTCACCGCCTGGCGGAACACCTTGTCCTGCACGTCGCCGGCGGCGAACACGCCCGGCAGCGAGGTCTGCGTGGTGCCGGGCCTGGTGATCACGTAGCCCTCCTCGTCCAGCGCCACCTGGTTGCGGAACACCGACGTGTTGGGCGTGTGCCCGATCGCCACGAACATGCCGTCTACGGCGAGGCGGGAGGGTGCGTCGGTGACGATGTCGCGCAGCAGCAGGCCGCCCACGACCGGCGGCGTCCCGGACTCGATGATGTCCTCCACCACGCTGTTCCAGATCACCGATACTTTCGGATGCGAGAACAACCGGTCCTGCAGGATCCTTTCCGCGCGCAGCCGGTCGCGGCGGTGGATCAGGGTGACGTGATCCGCATGGTGGGTAAGGTAGAGCGCCTCCTCGACCGCAGTGTTGCCGCCGCCGACCACCGCGACGCGCCGGCCGCGATAGAAGAAGCCGTCGCAGGTGGCGCAGGCGGATACGCCAGCACCCTGCAGCTTCTTCTCTGCCGGAAGTCCGAGCCAGCGCGCCTGAGCGCCGGTGGCGATGATGACACTGCCCGCGAGGTAGACGTCGCCGGAGTCGCCGATGAGCCGGAACGGGGCGCCCGGAGCGCGCGGCGCGGTCAGGTCAGCCTCCATGATCATGTCGTGGATGATGCGGGTGCCGACATGCTCGGCCTGACGCGCCATCTGCTCCATCAGCCAGGGACCCTGGATCGCATCGGCGAAGCCCGGGTAGTTCTCGACGTCGGTGGTGATCATGAGCTGGCCGCCCGGCTGCAGGCCGGCGACCATGACCGGGCTGAGATTGGCGCGTGCCGCGTAGATTGCGGCGGTATAGCCGGCTGGTCCGGCGCCGATCACCAGCACGTCGGTTGAGATTGCGTCGGTCATCGTCTTGGTCTGCACTCTCCGGAAAGTGAGGATATCGGCCCGATTTGCGGCGGCGCAAGCGAGATGCCTGCGGGTGCGGCCCGACCCACGCGTTTCGCACGGCTTTGCGGCTTTCCTGCCGCTGCCCTATATGCTCGCGCCGGAAATGACCTCCGAACGGATGATGGACACGACTCGCGTGACCGAGCTTGACGCCATCGACCGGCGGATCGTGGCCGAACTGCAGCAAGATGGCCGCATCACCAACGTCGAGCTGGCGCGTCGGGCCGGCATCTCCGCGCCACCGTGCCTGCGCCGGGTGCGCCGGCTCGAGGAGATGGGTGTGATTCGCGGCTATCACGGCGACAGCGACCCGCAGCTGCTCGGCTGGCCGATCGTTTTCTTCGCCCTGATCGGGCTCGACAGCCAGCGCGACGCGGTGCTGGCCGGGTTCGAGGCGCTGGTGGCGGACTGGCCGGAAGTGCGCGAGTGCCACATGATCCGGGGTGGTGGGGATTTCCTGCTGCGCCTGATGGCGCGCGATACCGCGCACGAGAACCAGCTCACCGGTCGCCTCACGGAAGCGGGGCACGTCAGCCGCGTGCAGACCCTGCAGACCATCCGCACCAGCCGGGACCTTGCCGGCGTGCCGATCGACCCGCGCTGAAGCATCATGTCCGCGCCCGCCATGACGTTTTCCGTGCCGGCACTCTCCGGCTCCCCGCAGCTCAGCATCGTGGTGCCCTGCTACCAGGAGCGCGAGAACGTGCGCCCGTTGGTGGCCGCCCTCGCCGCTGCCCTCGCCGACCGTCGCTGGGAAGTGGTTTTCGTCGACGATGACAGCCCGGACGGTACTGCATCCGAGATCCGTGCCCTGGCCGCCACCGATCCGCGCGTGCGCGGCCTGCGCCGCATCGGCAGGCGCGGTCTTTCGTCGGCGGTGATCGAAGGCGTGCTGGCCTCCTCAGCCGAAATGATCGCGGTGATGGACGGCGACCTGCAGCATGACGAGACGCGTCTTGCCGCCATGGTCGATGCGGTGCGGGAGGGGCGCTGCGACATAGCCATAGGCAGCCGGCATGTGCGCGGCGGCGACAGCGAGGGCCTGTCGGCACCCTGGCGGCGCCAGCTGTCGGAGCTCGGCATCCGGCTGGCGCAGACCGTGCTGCCGGTGCGGCTGAGCGATCCGATGAGCGGCTTCTTCGCGTGCCGGCGCGCCTATTTCGAGCAGCTCTCGCCTCGGCTCAGCGCCACCGGCTTCAAGATCCTGCTCGACCTGATCCTGAGCGCGCCGAGGCCGCCGCGGGTGCTGGAGGTGCCCTGCCACTTCAAGGAGCGAGCCGCCGGCGAGAGCAAGCTGGACGCGCTGGTGCTGGTGCAGTTCGCCGCCATGCTGCTGGACAAGGCGGCGTATGGCCTGCTGCCGATGCGCTTCCTCGCCTTCGCCCTGGTCGGCGCGGTGGGTGTTGCGGTCAATCTCGCGGTGCTGGAGGTCGCGCGGCAGTGCGGCTCTGGCTTCGCCGCCGCCCAGATCGCCGCGACGCTGGTCTCGATGGTCGCCAATTTCGGCCTCAACAACTCCCTTACCTATCGCGACCGTCGCCTGCGCGGCCGCAGGCTGTGGCTCGGCCTGACCGTGTTCATGCTGGTGAGCGGGATGGGCGCCATTGCCAATGTCGGCATCGCGACCACACTCGTTGCCAGCCACCGCGGCTGGAACTTCGCCGGTGCCGCCGGTGCCGCGATCAGCGTGGTGTGGAACTACGCCGTCTCCTCGACCCTGATCTGGCGCATGCGCTGATGCACTCCGAGCCGCGGCGGATGCTGCGGCTGGCACGATGGTTCGACCCGCCGTGGCTCGCGGCGCTGGCGGTGCTCACCGCGCTGCGCCTGCTGGTCGCCGGCGGCTCGGCGCTCTCCCCAGACGAGGCCTATTACTGGATCTGGTCACGTGCCCTGGCCACGGGCTACCTAGACCATCCGCCGATGACGGCGCTGTGGATCCGCGCAGGAACCTGGTTGCTCGGCGACACCGCGCTGGGGGCACGTCTGCTTTCTCCACTCGCGGCCGGTTGCGGCACCCTGCTGCTGGCGGCCGCCTGTAGCGACCTGATCGATGCGGCACCGGCGCAGCGTGATGACCGGGCGCTGGTCGCGGCGGTGTTGCTGAACGCGACCCTGCTGCTCGGCGTGGGCGCGGTGACCATCACGCCAGACACGCCGCTGCTGTTCTTCTGGACCGCGGCACTGTTCGCCCTGGGTCGGGTGATCGCGACCGGCAACGGCAGTTGGTGGCTGGCTGCAGGGGCCGCGACGGGGCTGGCGCTCGACAGCAAATACACCGCCCTGCTTCCCGCGGCCGGCGTGGCGCTGTGGCTGATCGCGGCACGGGAAGGACGCGGCTGGCTGCGCACGCCGTGGCCCTGGCTGGGCGGGCTGCTCGCGCTGTTGCTGTTCGCGCCCGTGCTGTCGTGGAACGCGGAACATGGCTGGGTGAGCTTGCTGAAGCAGGGCGGCCGCACCGGCACCTGGCATCCCGCCGATGCGGCTCGCTACTTGGGCGAGCTGCTCGGCGGCCAGATCGGCCTCGCAACACCCCTGATCTTCGTCCTGTTCCTGTGCGGCATGGGCCGCATCGCTCGCCTCGCCTGTTCCGGGTCCGCGGGATGCTCCCTGCTGGCATTCGCCACGCTCCCGGCCGCACTGGTGTTCATCGAGCACGCTCTAGGCGACCGGGTGCAGGCGAACTGGCCCGGCCTGCTCTACCCCGCCTGCGCCATCGCCGCCGCGTCGCGGCGGGTGCGCTGGCGCCCCGCCGCCGCCTCCGGCCTGCTGCTGACCGCACTGGTCTATGCCCAATCGGTCGCGGCGCCGCTGCCGCTTCCACGCAGGCTCGACATCACGCTGGTGCGGCTGGGCGGCTGGCAGGAGTTGGCGCGCCAGGTGGCGACGCTGGCAAGAAGCGACCATCCTGCCGCGAGCTTCATCATCGCCGACGATTACGGCCTCGCCAGTGAACTCGCGCTTTTGTTATCCCAGGACGTGGTGCTCGCGGCGGAGCCGCGCTGGCGTCTGTTCGCGCTGCCGCATCCGGATGCCGGCGGCGGCACCGGTTTGCTGCTGCGTTCGCTGCGACGCCATGACCTTCCAGACAAGAGGCTGTTTTCAAACGTAGTTCCCGTAGCGGAGCTGCAACGCGGCCGCGGCGGCCGGATCGCCGAGAGCTACCGCGTCTACCGTGTCACGGTGCGTGCCGGACTGCCGGAAGCGCTGCGTGCGCAGCTCGTCCGGCTGCCGGCTCCGCAACGTTAGGAGTCGCTTAACTCGCCTGGGCCACCATTCGCCCCAGCGGTTCGGGGGACGGCGCATGGCGGGCACGGGAGGCGGCAAACGATCCGGCGATCCGCGCAAGACCCGCCCCAGCGTCATCGTCCGCAGGGAGGAGATCATCGAGGGCGGCCATCATGGCGGTGCCTGGAAGGTCGCCTACGCCGACTTCGTGACGGCGATGATGGCGTTCTTCCTGCTGATGTGGCTGCTGAACGCGACCACCGACCAACAGCGCCGGGGCATTGCCGCGTATTTCAGTCCGATGGCCGAGGTGGAACACGGCTTCTCCAACGCCGGCATGGTGCCCGGCGGCACGAGCCCGGTCGCGGATGCTGCGCAGCTGGTCGACCAGGGCCCGATGCAGCTCGCGACCCTCTCGGCCCACGGTGACAGCAGCAAGACCGAGAGCGACGGCGAGCCTGATTCCGGCACCGCGGACGCACCGCAATCTAGCTCGATCGCCGCGGCCGCCCCCGCCGCCAGTGCCGCCGCCGCGTCCGCGCAGGCCGATCCTTCGGCCGACCGCGCCCCGCACGATGCCGCCGACGATGCCGCCGACGGTGCCGCTCGCGCGGCCGCGGAGGAAAAGGCGATGCACGACGCCGCGCAGCGGCTGCGCGAGGCGGTGGCGCACGACCCGGAGCTGGCCGGTGTCGGCGGCCAGATGGCCATCGACGTCACGCCGGAGGGCCTGCGCATTCAGATCATGGATGCCGAGCATCAGCCGATGTTCGACAGCGGATCGACGGCGCCGACGCCGCGTGCCCAGGGACTGCTGCGCATGGCCGCACAGTTCATCAAGGCGATGCCCGAGCCGGTCTCGATCGACGGCTACACCGACGCGGCACCCTACCGCACCGGCCACCCCTCCAACTGGAGCCTCTCGTCGGGACGCGCCGATGCGGCCCGCGACGTGCTGGGGGCGGCGGGTCTCGCCGACAGCCGGCTGAGCAACGTGACCGGCTACGCCGACCGCAAGCTGCTGCTGCCTGCCGACCCGCTCGCCGCCGCCAATCGTCGCGTCGTGCTGACCCTGCACCGCGCCTGGCCGCAGCCACCCGTCGCGCAGACGCGGTGAGCCTCGCACCATGCTGACCATCGGTGGCTTGGTCTTCCTGCTTGCGTGCGTATTCGGCAGCTTCGTCGCTTCCGGCGGCGCGATCGGGCCCCTGTTCGGCTCGATGCCGTTCGAGCTGATGAGCATCCTCGGTGCTGCGATCGGCACCTTCGTCATGGCCAACTCGATGCACGACGTGAAGCACACGATCGCCGGCGTCGGGAAAGTGATCAAAGGCTCGTCTTACAAGAAGCCCGAATACGTCGAGATGCTCAGCCTGCTCTATTTCTTCGTCCGTCTCGCCAGCACGCGCGGGGTGATGGCGCTCGAGCCGCACATAGAGAGTCCTCAGACCAGCAGCGCCTTCACCAAGTTCCCGAGGATACTGTCCAACCATCACGCCAGCAGCATGATCTGCGACTACCTGCGCATGGTCGGCATGAACGTGGACGACCCGCACCAGATCGACGACGTCATCGCCCGCGAGTTGAAGAAGACCCTGGCCGAGGAACTGCATCCCTGCCACGCGCTGCAGAGCATGTCGGACGCGCTGCCCGCACTCGGCATCGTCGCCGCAGTGCTCGGCGTCATCAAGACGATGTCGCACATCAACCAGCCGCCGGCGGTGCTCGGCGAGATGATCGGCGGCGCCCTGGTTGGGACCTTCCTCGGCGTGCTGCTGGCCTACGGCATCGTGGCACCGGTCGCGGCACGGCTGCGCGACGTGGTGATGGAGGAGGCGAAGTATTTCGAGCTGATCCGTGCCGTGCTGGTGGCGCACCTGCACGGCCACCCGGCGCAGGTCAGCGTGGAGAGCGGCCGCAAGATGGTACCCAACGAGCACATGCCGAGCTTCCTCGAGATCGAGACGGTGATCCAGTCGCTCGACATCACCTGAGCGGCTTCCCGCGACCTGGCCACTCCTGGACCGGCACCTCGTGGGCCAGCGCCTCTTGAGCCAGCGCCTCTTGGGCTAGCGCCGGGACGTGCTCGGACAGGCTGGATCGGCGCTGCGCCAGTCCGTCGATCTCGAACCACGCGGCGTCGAGGGCGTCGCTGGCGGCGGTCGGCGTTCCCGACAGCCACTGGCAGAGCACCGGCAACAGGATGAAGTGGCCGAGCAGCTGCCCTTCGGCGTCGCGACGGATCACCTCGAACGGCATCAGCAGCTGCAACGGACGCGCCAGCAGCCCTGTCTCCTCTTGCAGCTCGCGCGCGGCAGCCTGCTTGATCGTCTCGCCGCCCTCGATCTTGCCGCCCGGGCAACCCCAGAGACCCGCATCCGGCGGGTTGCGCCGCCGCACCAGCAGGAGCCGGCGCCGCTGCACCAGCACCGCCACCGTGCCGGCAACCGGTCGCCCTATGGCGGCGATGCCTGCATCAGCAGTGCCGCGACCTGCTCGCACAGGACCCGGTCCGCGTCGGTGAAGCGCGCGTGCACCGGACTGTCGATGTCCAGCACGCCGAGCAGCCGTCCCTCCCGGAGCAACGGCACCACGATCTCGGATCGGGAGGCTGCGTCGCAGGCGATGTGGCCGGGAAAGGCATGGACGTCCGCGACCACGATGCTCTCGCGTCGCTCGGCCGCGGTGCCGCAGACGCCGCGGCCCATCCCGATGCGCACGCACGCGACGCGGCCCTGGAACGGTCCGAGCACCAGCTCCTCACCGCGCAGGAAGTAGAAACCCGCCCAGTTGACCTCCGGCAGCCGCTCGAACAGCAGGGCAGCGGTGTTGGCAGCGTTGGCGATCAGGTCGGTCTCGCCATCGAGCATGCCGCGCAACGCGTCGATCAGATCATCCTGGCCTGATTGCGAAGTCGGCTCCTGCACGAGACGTACTCCCACCTGCCGAAAATGATCGCGGGTCGGCCGGCCGAACGAGGTCCGGGGCCAAGGCGCAATCCACTGCCGGATGTCGGTTCTGGCGCACCCGGAAAGACTCGAACTTCCAACCCCCAGATTCGTAGTCTGGTGCTCTATCCAATTGAGCTACGGGTGCCACCGTGGGCGCGGAATTAACCCACATGACCGGGCGGTGCAACCCCCTCGGGCGGCCCGCTCAGTGGCCGAACGCGCGCTGCAGCGGTCGATCCTTCGGACGCTCGAGCCGGATCTCCGCCCGGCAGGTCGGGGTGCCGTAGACGCCCGTGATCGCCTTGCCGTCGGGGTGACCTTCGAACACCATCGGCACCGGCTTGTGGTCCACTCCCGGCAGGCTGAGCTGCGCGTGCAGGCGGCCCGGGTTGGTGCCGCGCCTGCCGTGCAGCACCAGCGCGCCGTCCGCCGGCGCGAAGCTCAGCCGCTCGCGATCTATCACCAGCGTCGAGCCTCGCTGTTCCGGACAGCTGCCCTGCAGCGTGTGCAGGGTGCCGGTCCAGCGGCCGATGAGGTCGGGTGCCGCGCGCGCGGCCCCGGTCGAGGTCAGGCCCGACAGCGCGATGCTGACGAGGAGGAACGGCAGGCGCATGACGGGATCCGGTGCTGCTCGAGGCCGGTCGGAAGGTAGGCCGCTTGCCGGAAGCCTGCCAGCCGCAGCCGATGCTTGCGCGCCGCCGGGCTTCCATGCTGCAAGCCGGATGCCAGGCCTGCTCCCGCGTTCCGCCCGTCGAAAGCAACCGAGATGAATGTGCTGCAACGAACCCCGCACGACGATCGCGTCCTGATCCTGGATTTCGGCAGCCAGGTAACCCAGCTGATCGCCCGCCGGGTGCGCGAGAGCGGCGTCTACTGCGAGATCTGGCCCTACGCCGCGACGATCGAGCGGATACGCACGTTCGCGCCGCGCGGGATCATCCTCTCCGGCGGTCCCTCCAGCGTTCCCGAGGCGGGCTCACCGCGCGCGCCGGAGGAGGTGTTCGCGCTCGGCGTGCCGGTGCTCGGCATCTGCTACGGGCAGATGGTGATGTGCGCCCAGCTCGGCGGCGACGTGCTCTCCTCGGAGCATCGCGAGTTCGGCCGGGCACACGTCGACATCCTCGAGGACTCCGCCCTGCTGCGCGGCACCTGGGAGCGCGGCGGCCGCGAGCAGGTGTGGATGAGCCACGGCGACCGGGTCAGCCGCCTGCCGCCGGGGTTCCGGGCGGTCGCGGTCAGCGAGGGCGCGCCGTACGCCATCATCGCCGACGAGGAGCGCCGGCTGTACGGCCTGATGTTTCATCCCGAGGTGGTGCACACGCCCCATGGGGCGGCGTTGCTGCGCAACTTCACCCACGAGGTCGCCGGCTGCCGCGGCACCTGGACCATGGCCGGGTTCCGCGACATGGAGATCGCGCGCATCCGCGAGCAGGTCGGCACGTCGCGGGTGATCTGCGGCCTCTCGGGCGGCGTCGATTCCTCGGTCGCGGCGGTGCTGATCCATGCGGCGATCGGCGAGCAGCTCACCTGCATCTTCGTCGATCACGGCATGCTGCGCGCGGGTGAGGGCGAGGAGGTGGTCCGCACCTTCCGCGACCGCTTCAACATCAAGCTGGTGCATCGCGACGCGAGCGAGCTGTTCCTGTCGGCGCTGCAAGGCGTCACCGACCCCGAGACCAAGCGCAAGACCATCGGCAGGCTGTTCATCGACGTGTTCGACGAGGAGGCGCGAAAGCTCGGCGGCGCGGACTTCCTCGCCCAGGGCACGCTGTATCCGGACGTGATCGAGAGCGTCAGCTTCACCGGCGGGCCGTCGGTGACGATCAAGTCGCACCACAACGTGGGCGGCCTGCCCGAGCGCATGCGCATGAAGCTGGTCGAGCCGCTGCGCGAGCTGTTCAAGGACGAGGTACGTGCACTCGGGCGCGAGCTCGGCATCCCGCACAGCATCGTCGGACGGCATCCGTTCCCTGGCCCGGGCCTGGCGATCCGCATCCCCGGCGCGCTGTCGCGCGACGGCCTGGCGCTGCTGCGACGCGTCGACAGCATCTTCCTCGAGGAGATCCGCGCCGCCGGCCTGTACGACGCGATCTGGCAGGCGTTCGCGGTGCTGCTGCCGGTGCGCACCGTCGGCGTCATGGGCGACGGCCGCACCTACGACCAGGCATGCGCCTTGCGCGCGGTGACCAGCACCGACGGCATGACGGCGGACGTCTATCCGTTCGACATGGGCTTCCTGAACCGCGTCTCCGGACGGATCGTCAACGAGGTGCGCGGCATCAACCGGGTGACCTACGACATCACCTCCAAGCCTCCCGGCACGATCGAGTGGGAATGAACCGAGGTCGCTCGCCGGCTACCTATCAGTCGCGTGCATGGCGATGGCGAACGGTCGATGCCGCTCGCGCGACACTCGAGCAGCTCTCCCGCAACCGTCGTCAACGCGGCGGTGCTCGATGCATGGATCTGGTTTAAGCATTCCAAGCGCATGCCTCGCCGACCTGCGTCCGCGACCAAGCACCCGATCGGCTGCCCGCGGAACATCGGCGCCCGTCGAGTGTTGGGTGCGGGTCCCGGGAAAGATGGCCCGGAACGCTGCGAGGATGCACTCATGAGCGACGACAATCTGAAGAAGCTGATCGGGTATGGGCTTTCGGCCATGCAGGCCGGCAGCGCCATCGCGGCCAAGGCCACGGACGAGATCGGCAACGCTGCGTCACACCCTGCATTGAAGGAGAGGCTGGAGCGGGGCAACCACGTATCGAAGCAGTGGGCCGAGCGGATCGACGGCTCGCTGCAGCAGCTGGGCAGCGGCGGGCCGCAGGAGAACCCGATCCTGCAGGCGCTCTACATGAAGACCCGCGAGACGATCGAGCAGGCGTCCGACGCCAGGTCGCGCGACTTGGGCATCGTCGCGTGCGGGCAGATCGGCCTGCACTACTGGATCACGACATTCAGCACGGCCGCCAACTACGCCAAGCATCTCGGCATGGAGGACATCGCGCGCAACATGAAGGCGTCCTCCGACGAGGCGAAGCAGGCCGATGAGCAGCTCACTGCGGTCGCGGAGGATCTGCTGCACGGTTGAGACGGACGCTCCCGGCTCCGCTCGCAGTACCTGCGGAGTTTGATCCGGTGACGGCAACGTAAGTCGCGTGCCGTTGCCGCCCGGGTTCCGGCGGTGCCTGCGAGCCGCGCCGGACGAGCGGTCCGCGCTCTGTCGCCGCCGCACCGCTCGGTGGTCAGGGCCGCGCTGCCACGGCACGCAGCCGGGCGCGGCCCTGTCGCAGCCGGTCAAGATACAGGTAGACGATGGGCGTGGTGTAGAGGGTCAGTGCCTGGCTCACGATGAGTCCGCCCACGATCGAGATCCCCAGCGGCTGACGCAGCTCGCTGCCTTCGCCGAAGCTGAAGCACAGCGGCAGTGCGCCCAGCAACGCGGCACTCGTGGTCATCATGATCGGGCGGAAGCGCATCACCGCCGCATGGAAGATCGCCTCGCGGCTGTCCATCCCGTCCTCGCGCTCCGCCTGCAGCGCGAAGTCGATCATCAGGATCGCGTTCTTCTTGACGATGCCGATAAGCAGGATCATGCCGATCAGGGCGATGATGGTGAACGGGATCCGGAACAGGATCAGCGCCAGCACTGCCCCGACCCCCGCCGAAGGCAGTGTGGACAGGATCGTGATCGGGTGCACGAAGCTCTCGTACAGGATCCCCAGCACGATGTAGATCGCGGCAAGTGCGGCGAGCACCAGGACCTGCTCGTTGGCGAGGGATTGCCGATACACCTGCGCGGTGCCGGCGAAGCCGCCGGTGAGGTCCGCGGGTAGCCGGACCGCCTGCACCGCGCGCCCGATCGCCGCCGTCGCGTCACTCAGAGACTTGCCGGGCGGCAGGTTGAACGAGATCGTGCTCGCCACGAACTGGCTCTGGTGGTTGACCGCGAGCGGCGTGTGGCCGGGCGCGTAGCGCGCCACCGCCGAGAGCGGCACCATCGTCTCGGCCGCGGTGGCGACCGCGGCACCGCTGGAGGCGCTGCCCTTGCCGGTGGTGGCGATCGCCGCCTGCGCCGCGGTGCGCACCGCGTTGTTCGAGGCTGAACTGGCGGTGCCCGTCGTCGTGC
>CAXTNV010000002.1:62761-70192 GCA_964245755.1 uncultured Acetobacteraceae bacterium
GTTCGCCGCTGAGGCGACGGAGGAGGAGCGCGTGGTGGTGACCGGTGCGGTCGCGGTCACGGATGCGGTGGTGACGCCGGTCGCCGACCCTGCGCTGACCGATCCGGCGCTGAGTGCGCTGGTCTGCGAGCCGCTCGGCTGCGCGCCGGATGTACTGATCCAGACCTGCCTGAGCATGGAAGGGCGCTGCCAGTACTGCGGCGCCACCTCCATCACCACGTGATACTGGTTCAGCGCGTTGTAGATCGTCGACACCGAACGTTGCCCGAACGCGTCGTACAGCGTGTTGTCGATCTGGTACATGGTCAGGCCGAGCCGCGACGCGGTGTCGCGGTCGACGACCAGGTTGGTCTCCATTCCGTTCTGCTGCTGGTCGGAGTTCAGATCGGTGAAGGTGTGATCGTGCTCGAGCGCCGCCAGCAGCTTCGGCGCCCATTGCTGCACCTCGGCGGCGTTGTCGCCCAGCACGGTGTACTGGTACTCGGCGTTGCTCTGCCGAGCGCCGACCCGGATGTCCTGCACCGGCTGCAGGAACAGCCTGCCTCCCGGCACCTGCCCTAGCTTGCGGCGCAGCCGCGCGATCACCTGTGCGATGCCGACTCGCTGGCGCAACGGCTTGAGCGAGATGTAGAGCGTTCCGGTATTGGTCTGCGCCGAGGCGCCGCCGCTGCCCGATCCGGTCGAGCCGACCACGTCCTGCACCGCCGGATCGGCGTGCACGATCGCCATCATCTGCGTGAACTTCCTGCTCATCAGCTGGAACGAGATGCCCTGGTCGGCCTGCAGGCTGCCGATCATCCGTCCGGTATCCTCCTCCGGGAAGAAGCCCTTCGGGATGATCGTGATCAGCCACACGTTCAGCGCGACCGTGGCGAGCAGCAGCAACAGCACCAGGAGGCTGTGGTCCAGCGCCAGCTTCAGCGTGCGCGCGTAGCCGTCCTGCAGGCGGGTGAACAGGCTCCGCCGGCGCACCACCGCCGGCGCGCCGCCCGCGCGCAGGAACAGCGCGCACATCATCGGCGTCGCGGTGAGCGAGATCACCATCGACACCAGGATCGCCACCGACAGCGTCATCGCGAACTCGCGGAACAGCCGGCCGACGATGCCGCCCATCAGCAGGATCGGCAGGAACACCGCGATCAGCGACAGCGTGATGGAGATCACGGTGAAGCCGACCTCGCGCGCGCCGCGCAGGGCGGCCTGGATGCGCGGCACGCCGTCCTCGAGATGGCGCGAGATGTTCTCCAGCACCACGATCGCGTCATCGACCACGAAGCCGGTGGCGATGGTGAGCGCCATCAGCGACAGGTTGTCGAGCGAGTAGCCCAGCAGGTACATGACGCCGAAGGTGCCGATGATCGAGACCGGCACCGCCACCGCCGGGATTAGCGTGGCGCGGCCGTTGCGCAGGAAGGCGTAGACCACACCGACCACCAGCAGCATCGCGATCAGCAGCGTGCGCTGGGTGTCGTTCAGCGCCGAGCGGATGGTGGTCGAGCGGTCCGAGGCGAAGGTGATGTCGAGGTCGGTCGGCAGCGCCGCCTTCAGGCGCGGCACCGCGGCGCGCACCCCGTCGATGGTGGTGATGATGTTCGCACCCGGCTGGCGGAAGATGATCACCAGCACCGCCGGACGACCGTCCGCCAGCCCGAGGTTGCGCAGGTCCTGGACGGAATCCTGCACGTCGGCGATGTCCGACAGGCGCACCGCGTCGCCGTTGCGGTAGGCGACGATCAGCGGCCTGTAGTCGGCGGCACGGTTCGACTGGTCGTTGGTGCTGATCTGCCAGCGCCGCGCGCCGAGCTCGACGTCGCCCTTCGGGCTGTTCGCGTTGGCGCTCGACAGCGCCGAGCGGACATCCTCCAGGCCGATGCCGGCATGGAACAAAGCCAGCGGATCCAGCTCCACCCGCACCGCCGGCAGCGCCGCACCGCTGATGATCACCTGGCCGACGCCGTCGATCTGCGAGAGCTGCTGCTGCAGCACGGTGCTCGCCGCATCGTACATCTGGCCGCGCGTGAGCGTGCCCGAGGTCAGCGCCAGGATCAGCACCGGCGCGTCGGCCGGGTTCACCTTGCGATAGGTCGGCTGCGACAGCAGGTTTGCCGGCAGGTCGGCCTGGGCGGCGTTGATCGCCGCCTGCACGTCGCGCGCCGCACCGTTGATGTCGCGGTCGAGCCCGAACTGCAGCGTGATCCGGGTCTGCCCGATCTGGCTCTGCGAGGTGATCTCGGTGACGTCGGCGATCTCGCCCAGGTGCCGCTCGAGCGGAGCCGCCAGGCTGGTCGCGACCACGTCCGGACTGGCGCCGGGCAGCTGCGCCTGCACGCTGATGGTGGGGAAGTCGATCTCCGGCAGCGGCGACACCGGGAGCTTGGCGTAGCCGAGCACGCCGGCGAGCGCGATCGCGATCAGCAGCAGAGTCGTCGCCACCGGCCGGGCGATGAACGGCGCCGAGATGTTCAAGTGCGCGTTCCGCCGGTCATTCCGCCCGTCATTCCGCCGGTGCAGCCCCCGGACCCGGTCGGGCGTCTCCGGTGTCGCGGTTCGCCCGGCGGTGCAGCAGCCGCTCGGCGGCGTGGTCGAGGGCGAGGTAGATCACCGGGGTGGTGAACAGGGTGAGCAGCTGGCTGACCAGCAGGCCGCCGACGATGCACAGGCCGAGCGGGCGGCGCAGCTCCGAGCCGGCGCCGGTGCCGAGCATCAGCGGCAGCGCGCCGAGCATCGCCGCCAGCGTGGTCATCAGGATCGGCCGGAAGCGAAGCAGGCAGGCTTGGCGGATGGCGTCGCGCGGACTGAGTCCCTCCTCGCGTTCGGCGGCGAGCGCGAAGTCGATCATCATGATCGCGTTCTTCTTGACGATGCCGATCAGCAGGATGATGCCGATGATGCCGATGATGTCGAGATCCGCTCCGGTCAGCTGCAGCGCCAGCAGCGCGCCGATGCCCGCCGAGGGCAGCGTCGAGAGGATGGTGAGCGGGTGCAGGAAGCTCTCGTAGAGCACGCCGAGCACGATGTAGACCGCGACCAGGGCGGCGGCGATCAGCAGCAGCTCGTTGCCGAGCGATTTCTGGAACGCCGACAGCGCGCCTTGCGGCGCGGTCTGGAAGCTGTCCGGCAGGCCGATGTCGCGCTCGGCCTGCGAGATCGCGGCCACCGCGCTGTCGAGCGAGGCGCCCGGAGCCAGATTGAACGAGATCGAGGTGGAGGGAAACTGGCCGAGATGCTGAATCTGCAGCGGTCCGGTGGTCTGCGACGGCTGCACGATCGCCGACAGCGGCACCTGTCCGGTGGTGGCGGTGGACGACGGCAGGTAGATCCCGGCGAGTGCGGCATCGAGGCTGCGCAGGTCGCCCAAGTCGGCGTTCAGGATCACCCGGTACTGGTTCGACTGGGTGTAGAGCGTGGAGGCGATGCGCTGGCCGAACACGTCATACAGCGCGTTGTCGATGCTGGACGGCGTGATGCCGAACCGTGCCGCGGTCTGCCGGTCGATCGTCATCTGCAGCACCCGCCCCTGGCGTGCCAGATCGCTCGACACGTCGCGGAAATGCGGCACCCCGGCCAGCCGCGCCACCAGGCGGGGCACCCAGGCGTCGAACAGGCTCTGGTCCGGGTTCTCCAGGAAGAACAGGTACTGGGCGCGCCCGACCGTGCTGTCGATGGTCAGGTCCTGCACCGGCTGCAGGGCGATGCGTATGCCGGCGAGCGGCTGTGTCTCCTGCTCCAGCCGGCGGATGATCGCGCTCGCATCGTCGCGCCGCTGGTCCCGCGGCCGCAGCGAGATCAGCATCCGGCCGCTGTTCAGCGTGGCGTTGGTGCCGTCGACGCCGATGAAGGAGGACAGGTCGACGACGTCCCGGTCGCGCAGGATCGCGTCCGCGATTGCCTGCTGCTTGCCCGCCATCGCGCCGAACGAGATGTCCTGCGCCGCGTACGAGATGCCCTGGATCAGGCCGGTATCCTGCACCGGGAAGAAGCCCTTCGGGATCTCCACGTATTGCACGCAGGTCAGCCCCAGCGTCAGCAGGGCGACGCCCAGCGTCAGGTTCTGGTGGTCCAGCACCCAGCCCAGCCCGCGGTCGTAGCGCCCGATGATCCACTCGAAGCCGCGCTCGGCGGCCAAGTCGAGCCGGTTGCGTCCCTGCGCCGGCCGGTGCTTGACCAGCAGCGCGCACAGCATCGGCACCAGGGTCAGCGAGACCACCGCCGAGATCACGATGGTCATCGCGAGCGTCACGGCGAACTCGTGGAACAGCCGGCCGACCACGTCGCCCATGAACAGCAGCGGGATCAGCACCGCGATCAGCGACACCGTCAGCGAGACGATGGTGAAGCCGATCTGCCCCGCACCCTTCAGCGCCGCCTGCATGCGGCTCTCGCCCATCTCGATGAAGCGGGCGATGTTCTCGATCATGACGATGGCGTCGTCGACCACGAAGCCGGTGGCGATGGTCAGCGACATCAGCGACAGGTTGTCGAGCGAGAAGCCGAGCAGGTACATCACCGCCAGGGTGCCGACCAGCGACAGCGGCACCGACAGGCTGGGGATCAGCGTCGCCGGCAGGTTGCGCAGGAAGACGAAGATCACCAGCACCACCAGCACGACGGCGAGCCCGAGCTCGAACTCCACGTCGGCGATCGACGCCCGGATCGTGGTGGTCTGGTCGGAGAGCACCGCGACATCCACCGCGGGCGGCAGCGACTGCTGCAGCCTCGGCAGCAGCGCGCGTACCGAGCGCACCACCGCGATCACGTTCGACCCGGGCTGGCGCTGCACGTTGACGATGATCGCCGGCGTCCGGTTCGCCCACGCCGCGAGTTCGCTGTTCTCCGCGCCGTCGATCACCGAGGCCACGTCGGAGAGCCGCACCGCGCCGCCGTTCCTGTAGGCGACGATCAGCCGCCTGTACTCGGCCGAGCTCTGCAGCTGGTCGTTGTTGTTGATCGTGCTGTCCTGCGAGGGGCCGTCGAAGTTGCCCTTCGGGATGTCGGTGTTCTGGTTGGCGATGTCGGTGCGTATGTCGTCGATCGGGATCCCGTAGGCGGCGAGTGCCCGCGGGTTCACCTGGATCCGCACCGAGGGGCGCTGCCCGCCGGCGATCGAGACCAGCCCGACCCCCGGGAGCTGCGCCAGCTTCTGCGCGATCCGCACGTCGGTCAGGTCCTCGACCTGGGTGAGTGAGAGCGTCTTCGAGCTGATGGCGAGCGAGATCACCGGGGTGTCGGCCGGGTTGACCTTGGCATAAACCGGCGGCGCCGGCAGGTCCGACGGCAGCAGGCTGGTGGCCGCGTTGATCGCCGCCTGCACCTCCTGCTCGGCGACGTCGAGCGACAGCGACAGGTCGAACTGCAGCGTGATCACCGAGGCGCCTGCGGAGCTGTTCGAGCTCATCTGCCCGAGCCCCGGCATCTCGCCGAACTGCCGCTCCAGCGGCGCCGTCACTGCGGTCGTCATCACCTCGGGGCTGGCGCCGGGATAGAAGGTGGAGACCTGGATGGTGGGGTAATCCACCTCCGGCAGCGCCGAGACCGGCAGGAACTGGTAGCCGGCGATGCCCACCAGCACGATCGCCAGCATCAGCAGCGTCGTGCCGACCGGCCGCAGGATGAACAGGCGTGAGGGACTCATCGGCCGGGGCTCAGCGCCCGCCAGGCGATGATGGGCCCGGAGAATGGCCTCCCGAGGCTTGCCCTCCCGAGGATTGCCGTCCCGGAGGCGCCCCGGGGCCGCCATTGACGCTGGCGGCCGGGTCGCCGGCGTCGGTGGTGATGCGCACCTTGGCGCCCTCGCGCAGCCGATCCACGCCATCGACCACCACGGTGTCGCCCGGGGCGGCGCCGGACAGGATCTGCATCTGGTCATCGTCGGTGACGCCGGTCCTGACCATCGCGACGCCGACCGTGCCGTCCGGCCTGACGCGGTAGACGAACGCGCCGGGCGCGCCGTGCTGCACCGAGGCCACCGGAGCCACGATCACCCGCGGCAGGGTGCGCACCAGCAGCCGCGCGTTGACGAACTGGTTAGGGATCAGCGCTTCGTCGGCGTTGGCGAACACCGCCCGCAGCTTCACCGTGCCGGTGGTGGTGTCCACCTCGTTGTCGACGCTGTCCAGCGTGCCGCCGGCGATACGCGTGGCGTCGGTGCGGTTGTAGGCGTCGACCGGCAGCGTCCTCCCCGCCCGCAGCTGCTGCGACACCGCCGCGACGTCGTCCTCCGGCAGCACGAAGATCACCGAGATCGGCTGCAGCTGTGTCAGCACCACCAGCCCGGTGCTGCTCGAGGTCTGCACGTAGTTGCCGGGATCGACCAGCCGCAGCCCGACGCGCCCGGTCACCGGGGCGGTGATGCGGCAGTAGGCGAGATTGACCTTCGCGCTGTCGACGGTGCCCTGGTCGGCCAGCACGATGCCCTGGTCCTGTTCCACCAGGAACTGCTGGTCCGCCGCCTGCTGCTGGGCGATGCTGCGCTGCTTGATCAGCGTCGTGTAGCGCGCGAGGTCGGATCGCGCCTGACGCAGCAGGCCGGTATCGCGGGCGAGCGTGCCCTGCGCCTGCTCCAGCGCTGCCTGATATGGACGCGGATCGATCTGGGCGAGGAAGTCGCCCTTGTGCACGATCTGCCCTTCCTTGTAGCCGACCGAGAGCAGCTGCCCGTTGATCTGCGTCTGCACGGTGATGGCCGCGAGCGGGGTTACGGTGCCAAGGCCAGACAGCACGACGTGCACGTCGCCGGTGCCGATCCTCGCCGCGCCGACCGGTTGCGGCGGCACCACCGGCTTCGTCTGCCTGCCGCCCGATCCTGCCAGCAGCCACCAGGCGCCGAGCCCGGCCAGCAGCACGAGCAGCGGGATCAGCAGGAGCAGCCGGCCGCGCCGCTTGCTCCGGGCGCTTGACGCGCTGTCGGGCTCGACCTCGATACGTCCTACCAGCTCGTCCATCAACCGCCTGACCGTCGCCCTGCCGGGCCGGCGCCCGATCGCGCGCGGTCCCGATCCGCAGGCCTCGTTGAGCCGCAGCAGGCCGGTTCCTATAGCACCATCGGCCCCGCGGGCAGCACGATCGGCAGGTTGCGGATTGTATCGAAGCTGCCGTCCGAGCACGAAACTCGCCAGTGCCGCAGGGCCACCGGCACTTGAAGCGGCGCGCCCGGCCCTTTATACACCCGCGCCTGTTCGCGCGTCCGGGCCTGGTGGGCATGCCCGGCCGCGACGGCTGCCGCGCGGCCCGTTTCCGGGTCTTGGCAGCGACCCAGAAGGAGAGCGAAATGCCCAAGATGAAGACCAAGTCGTCGGTCAAGAAACGGTTCAAGATCACCGCGACCGGCAAGGTGCTCGCGGGTCCCGGCAACAAGCGCCATGGCCTGATCAACCGCCCGCAGAAGATGAAGCGGACCAACCGCGGCTCCCAGACGCTGACCGAGATGGACGG
>CAXTNV010000003.1:0-46576 GCA_964245755.1 uncultured Acetobacteraceae bacterium
AGCCACGTATCGCCGACTTGGCGCCGCAATACACCGACTGCAGCGGCACCGAGCGGTACGCCAGCGCCGAGCCGACATTGACGATGGTGCCCGAACCGCGCCGCCGCATGCGGCGCAGCGCCGCCATGGTGCCGTGCACGGTGCCCAGATAGGTCACTTCGGTGCTGCGCAGCACCTCGCTCGCGTTCAGCTCCGCGACCGGCGCAAAGATGGTCGCCATCGCGTTGTTCACCCAGACGGTGATCGGCCCCAGCACGGCCTCGATCTGGTCCGCGGCGGCCTCGACCGCCTCGCTGTCCGCCACGTCCGCGATCGCCACCGCGGTGCGCACGCCGTAGGCGCGCATCTCCTCGGCGGCGGCTTCGAGCCGTTGCGCGTTGCGCCCGAGCAGCCCGACGTCGCACCCCCTCTTGGCGAACTCGCGTGCGGTCGCGCGGCCTACGCCGGCGCCGGCTCCGGTGATCACCACCACATGGTCGGCCATACGACGTCGCTCCTGCGCTTGTGCTGGCCTGCGAACGCCGGCGGCGCGACGGCGGTTCTGTCGCGGCGGCCCCGAGGCGCATCGGCGTGCGCAACGGCGCGCGGCGCGGCGCACGGCGGTGAAATGAAAGCTGGCTGCGACCGCCCCGCGATGTCACAAGGGCCGTCGCGCCCCGCACCGGAAGGCTGACCCAGTTGATCGGACTCTTGGCGGCCTGGATCACGGCCGCGATCTCGGCCGGCGGCTATGGCGGCGTGGCGGCCATGATGATGATAGAGTCGGCCTGCATCCCGCTGCCTTCCGAGATCATCATGCCGTTCGCCGGCTACCTCGTCTCCGCCGGCCGGTTCAGCCTGTGGAAGGTGGCGCTGGCCGGTGCGATCGGCTGCAACGTCGGGTCCACCGTCGCGTACTGGATCGGTGCCTCCGGAGGACGTCGCTTCGTGGACCGCTACGGGCGCTGGGTGCTGCTCGACCATGGCGACCTGGATGTCGCGGAGCGTTTCTTCGCCCGCTTCGGCACGCCGGCGGTGCTGATCGGGCGACTGCTTCCGGTGGTTCGGACCTTCATCGCCCTTCCCGCCGGCATGGGCCGGATGCGGCAGGTGCCGTTCCAGCTGTACACCTTCGTGGGCTCCCTGATCTGGTGCTACGCGCTGGCGGCGGTCGGCGACCAGCTCGGCAGGCGCTGGGAGAGCGATCCGCGCCTGCGCGCGGTCATGCAGCAGCTCCATCTCGTGGTGGCGGTGATCCTCCTCGCCGCCATGGCTTGGTTCCTGTGGCACAAGCTGCGTCGCCGCAGCCGCTGAGCCGCGCCAGCCCGGCGACGCACCGCATCTTGCCCTCGCCGGATGCGCTGCCATCCTTGCCGGCCGCGCTGGCTTCGAGCTCGGCGACGTGCTTGTTCGATCACGTGCGCGCCCTGGACTGCACACGCCACCGCGGTGCCAGTTTCGCTCGGTGCATGTCGATCAACCCGGAATGGTCTCAGACGATGCCAGACGATGAACCAGAGAGTCACGACGCCGGCCTGCTCGGTCCCCGAAGCAGCCAGTCCCTGCCGAGACCTTTCCGGGTCGAGGTCTCCGACGAGACATTGCGCCGCATACGCTCCGGGGTGGAACGCTATCGCTGGGACGCTCTGGCTGAGCCCGCGGACGCAGCGGACTGGCGATACGGGCCTCCGATCCCCTTCATGCGGGAGCTCTGCCGTCACTGGGTGGATGGCTACGACTGGCGCTCCCAGGAGGAGGCCATCAACGCCGTGCCGCATTTCATGGCGGAGGTCGATGGACTCGATCTTCACTTCGTCCATGAGCGCGGATCAGGCCCTGCACCGCGGCCGCTCCTGATCGCGCATGGCTGGCCGTACTCGTTCCACTCCTACATCCACCTCGTCGACAGGCTTGCCCACCCCGAACGACACGGCGGCCAGGTCGAGGACGCGTTCAGCGTGGTCATACCATCGTATCCGGGGTACGACTTCTCCGAGCGACCGGCGATGCCGATGGGACCTCGCTCGATCTCCCTGCTGTTCGACAGGTTGATGGGCCTGCTCGGCTACGACCGTTACATCGTGCATGGCGGCGACTGGGGCGCCCACATCACCAGCCTCCTGGGGCTGCATCGTCCGGAACGGGTCATCGGCATCCACGCGCTCGGGATCGCGCTCCGCGACGCGAGTGCCGAGCAACTCACCGGAATGGTCGCGGCGGACGCGAGCGATGAGGAAAAGGCGTTCGTAGCCCTGGAGATGGCGTCCTGGTCGGCGCAGGGAGCGTACTCCCGTATCCAGTCGACAAAACCCGCCAAGCTCGCCTTCGCCATGGCCGACAGCCCGGTCGGTGTGGCGGCCTGGATCGTGGAGGCCTTCCACGCCTGGTCGGATCGACGCGAACGCCGGTTCGACGACCTGTTCACGGCCGATCAGCTGCTGACGGAGGTGATGCTCTATCTCGTCACCGACGCGTTCGCGACGTCGATCTGGATCTACGGCGCAAAGCGGAACGAGGAGATGACGCTTCCGCCCGGCAAACGGGTGGAAGTACCGACCGGCCTGAGCGCTTTCCCCGATCCGGTGTTTCCGATGCCGCCACGCGCGGTCGCGGAGAAGTCGCACCACGTCGTGCACTATTCGCGGATGAAGAGCGGCGGCCATTTCCCGTTCTTTGAGGAACCCGACGCACTGGTCGACGAGCTTCGCAGCTTCTCGCGGCTGCTGGCCTCGTCCTAGGCCGCGTTAGCTTGTCACGCGCGGTCGCGCGGCGGCGCTAGGCCAGCAGCGTCACCGTCGCGCGCAGCCCGTGCGGCCTGCGGTTGCTCAGCGTGATGTCGCCGCCGTGCCCGCGCACGATGTTGCGCGCGATCGACAGCCCGAGCCCGGTGCCCCCGGTCTCGCGGTTGCGGCTGGCCTCGACCCGGACGAAAGGCTCGAACACCCGCTCCAGGTCGCCCGGGGCGAGTCCGGGTCCGTCATCCTCGATCAGCACCGCGACATTGCCCTGATGCGGCGGCTTCAGCGTCACCCTGGCGCCGCCGCCGTAGGCGATGGCGTTGGCGATCAGGTTGGAGATCGCCCGCTTCAGCGCCATCGAGCGGGCCTGCACGGTGATATGCGGCGGCTCCACGTCGAAGCCGATCTGGTTGGCCATGTCGGGACGGCCCTCGATCGCCTCGTCGAGGATGGTGCGCATCAGTGCCGCGAGGTCGAGCCGCACCAGCGGCTCGCGGTTGGCGCTGTCGCGGCCGAAGGCGAGGGTGGCGGAGACCATCGCCTCGAGCTCGTCGAGGTCGGCGGTGAACTTCCGGCGCAGCTCGTCGTCCTCGATGAATTCCGAGCGCAGCTTCAGCCGCGTGATCGGCGTGCGCAGGTCGTGGCCGATGGCGGTCAGCAGCAGGGTGCGGTCGGTGACGAAGCGCCGGATCCGGCTCGCCATGGTGTTGAAGGCGACCGCGGCGGTCGCGACCTCAAGCGGGCCATCCTCGGGCAGCGGCGGCGCGTTCACGTCGCGCCCGAGCGCTTCGGCCGCCGCCGCCAGGGTGCGCACCGGCGCGGTGAGCCGGCGCACCGCCCAGTGCGTCAGCAGGCCGGTCGCCACGATCATCAGCGTGAAGGCGATCGGGAAGGTCGGCGAGGCGAACGGGTTCGGCGGCGGGATGCGAAACGCCGTGCTGACCCAGCGTCCCTCGTCGGGCAGGTGCATCGAGACCGTGAACTGCCGCCGCGACGCGTTGAAGCCCACCAGCGTCTCGGTGGGACGCAGGTGCGCCGGCAGAGGCACCATCTGGATATTCATCCGCATGGCGTGCTGCATCGGCGGCCCCGCCGCGTCGATTCCGCCGACGTCCGGTCCGGGCGTCAGGCTCACGCGGAAGCTGGGCGGAAGCTTCATCCGCGTCGCCTCGCGGTCACGCTGGTCGCCGTCGGTCTCGACGATGGAGCGGTAGATCCCGGCGACGCGCATGCCGCCCTCGCGCATCATCTCGATGCGATCGATGCTGATCCGGTCGAGGGCGTGGATCGCGAGCCCCGCGGCCTGCACCACGCCGAGGCAGGTCAGCAGCACCACGGCGGTGCGTGCCGCCAAGCTCCTCGGCCATAGCCTGGGGGTCCAGGAAGCGGCGCCTCGCGAGGCGGCGACAGACGACCCGCCTGCCTTCGACTCAGACCCGTTCGACATCGGCCGCCAGCACGTAGCCGCCACCGCGCACGGTCTTGATCACCTGCGCGTTGCGTCCGTCATCCTCGAGCTTGCGTCGCAGCCGGCTGATGGCGACGTCGATCGCGCGGTCGAACGGGCCGGCCTGACGCCCGCGCAGCAGGTCGAGCAGCATGTCGCGTGTCAGCACGCGGTTGGCGCGATCGAGCAGCGCCACCAGCAGCTCATATTCGCCGCCCGTCAGCGGCACCTCGACGCCGTCGGGGTTGAGCAGGCGGCGACGCGTCGGCTCCAGCGCCCAGCCGGCGAAGCGCAGCACCCGGTTGTCGCTTTCCGGCTTGCGCTCGCTCTGCTCGCCGGTGCGCCGCATCACCGCGCGTATCCGCGCCAGCAGCTCGCGCGGGTTGAACGGCTTGGGCAGGTAGTCGTCCGCACCCAGCTCCAGGCCGATGATCCGGTCGGTCTCATCACCCATCGCGGTCAGCATCACGATCGGCACGTTGCCCTGCGTGCGCAGCCAGCGTGCGACCTCGAGGCCGCTCTCCCCCGGCAGCATCAGGTCGAGCACGACGAGCTGGTAATGCCCCGCGCTCCAGGCCCGTCGCGCCTCGCGCCCGTCACGCGCCGCGGTGACGCGGAACCGGTTGCGTTCAAGGAACCGCGCCAGCAGGTCGCGGATCTCGCGGTCGTCGTCGACGATGAGGATGTGCGGAGAGGTTTCCATGATCCGGTTACATTAGAGCGCGCCACGTGGCCGCGGCAGGCCACGTTGCAGTCCGTTTCAATTCCGAGTGTTACTCGGCATATAGCATGCGCCGCGTCATGCCGCCGTCGGTGACGAACTCGGCGCCGGTGACGAACCCGCTCTCGCCGCCGAGCAGCCATGCGGCGAGGGCAGCCACATCCTCGGTGCGGCCCACTCGCCCGGCAGGATGCTGCGCGTGATCGAGCGGGCGCAGCGTCTCGCCGGACACGTCGATCCAGCCCGGGCTGATGCAGTTGACGCGGATCGCCGGGCCCAGGCTGACGCTGAGCGCATGGGTGAGGGCGAGCAGGCCGCCCTTCGAGGCGGCGTAGCTCTCGGTGTCGGGCTCGGACATGTGCGCTCGGGTCGAGCCGATGGTGACGATGCTGCCCGCGCCGCCTTCGCCCGCCTGCAGCAGCGCGGCGGCGGCACGCGCGAGCAGGAACGGGCCGCTCAGGTTGACCGCGAGCACGCGGTTCCACTCGGACAGCGACAGCGCCCGCAGCGGCTTGCGGATCATGATGCCGGCGTTGCAGACCAGGCCGTCGAGCCGGCCGGAGCGGATGCGTACCTGTTCCAGCGCGGCCTCGATGTCCGCTTCGAAGGCGGCGTCGGCGGTGATGGTATGCAGCTGTGCGGCGAGGTCGTCGCGCTGCGCCGAACCGGCGTGCCGGGCCAGGTCGTCGAGCTTCGCCGCATCGAGGTCCAGCGCGAACACGGTCCAGCCGTCGGCGAGCAGACGCCGCGTGATGCCGCGCCCGATCCCCTGGGCGGCGCCGGTGACGAGCACGCTCCTCGACCCGGCCGGCGGCGATGGCTGCGGTTGCTGCATCACGAGCCAACGCGGCGGCGCGGCATCGGATGCGAGCTTGCCGGGTCGCAGCGGGGCGGGGAAGATCGTGCGGACAGGAGAACGCCATGTTCCCGATGCCCGTTCTGCATCGCCGATCCGAGCGCCGACGGCATCGCCGATCCGAGCGCCGACGGCATCGCCGATCCTGCGCGGCGCGGGCGATGCTGCTCTGCGTGTTCGCCTGTGCCGCGACGACGGCGGGACGCTGCGTCGCCCAGGGCGCTCCCGCCGCGACGTCCCCAGCGCCCTCGGCCGGCGTCGATGCGGCCGTGCCGCCGCCTGCCTCGCCGCCTGCGCCTGCCTCGCCGCCTGCGCCCGCCTCGCCGCCTGCGCCTGCCTCGCCGCCGGTCGCGCAGCCGGTCCCGCTGAAGCCCTCCGCCGCCCCCGAGCGGCCGCAGCAGGAGCAGAGGCCGGAGCACAAGGCGAGCAAGCCGACGCCGAAGCTCGGACCCGGCGTCAACGATGCCGGCCATGCGGCCAACATGCTTCGCACGACGAAGCTGTCGCTGGTGAGCCTGATCGATCGCCGGGTGGTCGGCAGGGAGAAGCGCGAGATCGGCCACGTTATCGACGTGCTGGTCGACGCCAAGGGACAGCCGGCGGCGCTGGTGGTCGATGTCGGCGGCTTCCTGGGCATGGGCAACCGCCGCATCGCCATCGCCTGGGAGCGCTTTGCCCTGGCCGGGCACAAGGCCGGCGACGCGCTGCAGCTTCCGCTTACGGACGCTCAGGTTCAGGCGGCGCCGGCCTATGACGGCTCGGACGGCGTGACGGTGGTCCGCGATGCGGTCGAGCCGACAGCCGGCAGATCGTCCGCCGCGGGCCGGGGCTCGTCCGGCTTGAGTCGGGTCGATCTCGGCCTAGGGCCCTCCGAACCCGGAGATGCCGCCGCGGCATCCGATCCGCTGAATCCGGACTGAGCATCCCGAGGTGCGCCTCGTTTCGCCTCGGATGAACAGTCAGCAGGGCCTGGACTGGCTCAACTTCTTCGTTGCCAACCTGCAGACGGCGTTCGGCCCCTTCATCGCCGTCTACCTGACCGGCGAGCACTGGACGCAGGGCCAGATCGGCCTCGCCCTGACGGCCGGGTCGATCACCGCGATGGTCAGCCAGGTTCCCGCCGGAGCGGCGGTCGACGCGCTCGCCAACAAGCATCTCGCGGCGTTGCTGGCGATGATCGCGGTGATCGCCTCCTGCCTGCTGCTGGTGCTGTTCCCGCAGCGCCTGCCGGTGATGGCGGCGGAGATCCTGCACGGCTTCGCGAGCTGCATGCTGAACCCGGCGATCGCGGCGATCACCCTGGGGATGGTCGCCGCCCGGCTCGCGCAGGGCGCCCAGCCGGGCGAGCTGGGCCGCAGGCTCGGGCGCAACGCCAGCTTCGCCGCGATCGGCAACGCGGTGGCGGCGGGACTGATGGGCGGGGTCGGCTGGCTGGTCTCGGCGCGCGCGACCTTCTTTCTCGGCGCGCTGCTGGCGGTGCCGGGCATGCTGGCGCTGCGCGCCATCGAGCGCCCATCGACCAAGCTCGACGACGCCGCCGCAGCCGCCGATCCCGATGACGAAACCGCGGCGAGCGCCGGCCCGGCGGCCCACGCCGATGCGAGCAAAGCCTCGCACGGCATCATGACCCTGCTGCGCGACCGCCGCCTGTTCACGTTCGCGATCTGCACCGCGCTGTTCCACCTCTCCAACGCCGCGATGCTGCCGCTGGTGGCCGGCGAGATCACCAAGGAAGCCGCGGGGCAGGCGGAGCTGATCATCGCCGCCTGCATCCTGGCGCCGCAGCTGATCGGGGCCGCGATGTCGCCGCGCATCGGCCAGCTCGCCGAGACCATCGGGCGGCGTCCGGTGCTGCTGTTCGGCTTCACCGCCTTGCCGCTGCGCGGCCTGCTGCTGGCCACCACCAGCAATCCGTGGCTGACCGTGCTGTTCCAGCTGCTGGACGGCATCAGCTCCGCCACCTTCGGCGTCATGCTGCCGCTGATCGCGGCCGACCTGACCCGCGGCACCGGACGCTTCAACCTGTGCATGGGCTTCTTCGGCCTGGCCATCGGCATCGGTGCCAGCTTCAGCACCACGCTCGCGGGCTTCGTCGCCGACCGCTCGGTGTCGCTGAGCTTCCTGATCCTGGCACTCGCCGGCGTCATCTGCGTGCTGATGGTCTGGCTGCTGTTCGGCGACACCACGCCGCGTCGTCGGCAGGCCAGGACGCTGTTCTGGCCGCGCCGGGCGAAGCGGACGGATGCGCCGGCCCGAACTCCGCAGGCGCCGCCGATCTGAGCGTCGTGTTCGGCCGCTAGGTCTCGCTGAGCCAGGATGGCACCGGCAGCTGCTTGCTGCGCAGGAACTCCGGATTGAACAGCCTGGACTGGTAGCGTGCGCCGCTGTCGCACAGGATGGTGACGATCGTGTGCCCCGGCCCCAGCCCACGTGCCACCCGGATGGCGGCTGCGACGTTGATGCCGGCCGAGCCGCCGATGGAGAGGCCCTCGTGCTGCAGCAGGTCGAACACCTGCTCGAGCGCTTCCGCGTCGGGGATGCGCAGCGCCTCGTGGATCGTCACGCCCTCGAGGTTGCCTGGCACGCGGGACTGCCCGATCCCCTCGGTGATCGAGCTGCCGCTGACGCTCAGGTCGTTCGACTTCACCCAGCCGTACAGGCCCGAGCCTTCCGGATCGGCCAGCACGATGTGCGGTGCCTCGCGACCGGTCCGCGCTGCGAGCTTGTGCAGTCCAAGGGAAACGCCGGCGAGGGTGCCGCCGGTGCCGCAGGAGCAGGTGAAGGCGTCGATGCGCCCGTCGGTCTGCCGCCAGATCTCCTCGGCCGTGGTGCGTCGGTGGCCGTCGCGGTTGGCCAGGTTGTCGAACTGGTTGGCCCAGACCGAGCCGGTCTCCTCCGCCAGCCGGCGCGACAGGTGCACGTAGTTGCCGGGATCGCGGAACGGCTTGGCCGGCACCAGCCGCAGGTCGGCGCCGATCATGCGCAGGAAGTCGATCTTCTCGCGGCTCTGCGTCTCCGGCATGACGATGACGCTGCGGTAGCCGCGCGCGTTGGCGACCAGCGTCAGCCCGATCCCGGTATTGCCGGCGGTGCCCTCGACGATGGTGCCGCCGGGCTCCAGGCTGCCGTCCGCTTCCGCCGCCTCGACGATCGCGAGTGCGGCGCGATCCTTGACCGAGCCGCCCGGGTTCATGAACTCCGCCTTGCCCAGGATCTCGCAGCCGGTCGCGGCGGAGGCTCGCGCGAGGCGGATCAGCGGCGTGTTGCCGATCGCCGACGACATGTCGGGGCACGGCACCGGCCAAGTCCGCGCGTTGGGCGAGACGGAGTTTGTGCTTTCGACCATCGGGAGCCACCTTTGCCTCGTAGCATGGGAGTATACGAGATGGTCGAGGACGTCGCCCCACAACAGACCTGGCAGGCGCTCGTGGTGGATCCGCACGCGCAGCTCGTCGACGTGCGCACGGACGCGGAGTGGACCTATGTCGGGCTGCCGGAACTCGGGGAACTGAACAAGCGTGTGCTGCTGATCGCCTGGCAGGCTTTTCCCACCGGCGAGGTGAACCGGCAGTTCCTGCAGCAGCTCGCCGGCAGCGGACTGACCCCGGCGCACGACATCTATTTCATCTGTCGCAGCGGCGCGCGCAGCCTGTCGGCGGCGGAGGCCGCGCGCGCGGCCGGTTACGAGCGCGTCTTCAACGTGGCCGACGGCTTCGAGGGGCCGCCGGATGGTCAGGGACATCGCGGCGGCGTCGCCGGCTGGAAGGCAAGCGGACTGCCGTGGCGCCAGCGCTGAACCGGCCTCAGTCGTCGGTGGCCGGCTCGCCGTCCGCGTCGTAGAGCACCTGCAGCACCGCGCACCAGGCATAGCGCGTGTCGAGCAGGTTGCCGTTCTGGTCCACCAGCAACCCGGTCGGACCAGTCGGCACGTGCGTCAACGTCACCGCAT
Organism: uncultured Acetobacteraceae bacterium; assembly: GCA_964245755.1. Classification (GTDB taxonomy): domain Bacteria; phylum Pseudomonadota; class Alphaproteobacteria; order Acetobacterales; family Acetobacteraceae; genus Lichenicoccus. The sequence goes on from CAXTNV010000003.1 coordinate 9,691, forward strand.
CGTCGACATTGCCGCCGATGATGCTGAGCTGGTTCGGCTGCCGCGACACCACCAGGCCGCAGTGGGCGGGGAACAGGTCGCGCGTCGGCAGGTTGTGGAAACGGATCACGCGACTGGCGCCGCGTCCGGCGCACAGCAGGTCGCCCAATGCCGGGACGTAGTGCGCCGGATCCTGCGCCCGCAGGCCGCTCGCACCGCCCGATGCGGCGGCGTCGATGTAGGTGGCGTGGTTGGGCGCGTAGGGAAAGCGTGTACCGGCGCCGGCGATGCGCATCACGTAGGAGATGAACGCCGCCGACCACGCATAGCGTCCGTCATGGGCGAAGTCGAACGGCATTCCGTCGTTGCCGTGCTTGCCGGTCCAGTCCACCTCGCTCTCGTAGGGATCCTGTCCGATCCACCAGTATTCCCCGACACGCTCCCACAGGCCAGGTAGTCGTTCCGGCTTCAGGCTGCTCGTCGCAGGGTCGGGGCGCTGCTCGGGATCGTCGTCATCGACCGGTTCGCCGAACAGCCGCCATTCGCGCAGCGCGATCGCGATCGCATCGATGCGGCTGAACGGCTCGAAGCGGCGGGTGACGAAGGCGGGAACGTGTTCGTCGGGTCCCACCGGACCCTGCGCGTTGCGATATTGCGCGACCGGGGTCTGACCCGCCGTGGGCTGCGGACCGGTCTGCGCGCAGCCGCACGGCAGCACGACCGTCAGCAGCAGCATGATGCGGACGCCGATCGGTGTGCCTGATCGCGCGCGGCTCCTGCCGCGTGTTCCGGGCACGCCCGATCCCAAGCCGCTTGCGATCGATACCGGGCAACGAGGGGGTGGATGCCGCCCCGACGCCCTCATGCCTTCTCCGGGAACAGCCTCGCGAGCCCCGCCGCACTGGCATCGCAACAGCCGCGCTCGGTGATGAGGCCGCTGATCAGCCGCGCCGGCGTCACGTCGAACGCCGGGTTCGCCACCTCGCTGCCGTCCGGTGTGACCTGCACCGTGGCGAGGCTGCCGTCGTCCGTGCGCCCCGTTACGTGCGTGACCTCGACAGCATCGCGCTGCTCGATCTCGATCTCGCGCACCCCGTCTCGCGTCCGCCAGTCGATCGTCGTCGAGGGCAGCGCCACCCAGAACGGCACCCGGTTGTCGCGCGCCGCGAGCGCCTTGAGGTAGGTGCCGATCTTGTTGGCGACGTCGCCGTCGCGCGTGACGCGGTCGGTGCCGACGATCACCAGATCGACCGCTTCGTGCTGCATCAGATGGCCGCCGGCATTGTCGGGCACGACCGTGTGCGCGACGCCGTGCCGTCCCAGCTCCCAGGCGGTGAGTGCGGCACCCTGATTGCGCGGCCGCGTCTCGTCCACCCAGACATGCACGTCGAGGCCCTGGTCGTGCGCCATGTAGATCGGCGCCAGCGCCGTGCCCCAGTCCACCGCTGCAAGCCAGCCGGCGTTGCAGTGGGTCAGCACGTTCACCCGCCGGCTGCGCGAGGCAGGAGCGGAGCGGGCAATGCGGGACGCCGCCTCCTCGATCAGCGTCAGGCCGTGTCGCCCGATCGCCTCGTTCTGCGCAGCATCCTCTTCGCAGATCTTGCCGGCCTCGTCGTAGGCGATGCGCACGCGCTCTGCGGATGGCGTGTTGCGCAGCCGGGTCAGCATGCGATCGATCGCCCAGCGCAGGTTGACCGCGGTCGGCCGCGTCCTCGCCAGGCTTTCCGCATCCCGCTCCATCGCCTCGCTGCCGCTGTCGGCGCGCAGTGCCAGCGCAACTCCATACGCCGCCACCGCACCGATCAGCGGGGCGCCGCGCACCTGCATGGTCGCTATCGCCGCCGCGACCTGATGCCGGCTCGTCAGCGTGAGCACTTCGAGGGACCAGGGCAGCTTGGTCTGATCGAAGATGCGCACGGACCAGCCATCCGCCGGATCCACCCATACGCTTCGGTAGGCGACGCCATCGATCTTCATGTGGTCCCTCGATCTCCGGTGGATGCTCAGCCGGTCGCGTTGTCGCGATGCTCCCCGATCAGGCCGAGCTGGAGCATCACGCCGACCGTCGCCCCCTTCACCGGCCGCAACAGAAGCATCGCGATCATCACCGTCAGCGGAAGGAAGAACGCGATCATCGCCCAGATCGGCAGATTGGTCTTCTGGTCGGCGCCGACGACCGCGGCGATGATCAGGTGCGCGGTGACGAAGATCGTGAAGTAGGGCGGCGCATCGTCCGCGCGCACCGCGCCGAGCGGTGCTGCGCACGATGCACACTGCGCGACCAGCCGCAGATAGCCGTCATAGAGCTTCCCTTGCCCGCACATCGGGCAGCGTCCAGCGCCGCCGCGGGCCACCATCAGCGGCAATCTCGGTAGCTCCTGCCGCGCCAGCCAGGCGCGGGCAGCATCGTCGTCCGCAGCCGTGCCGGCCGCTTCACGCGCTCCGATGACGGGCCGGCCGATCAGTCCACCGAGTTTGGCCATGTTGGTTGCTTTCAGGATGCTGCTCATCCGGCATCAGCGAGTATGTCATTCCCGCCACGTGCGCAATCAAGCCTGCGGCCGGTGGCCGCCGTGCACGCCCGCCGCACGGTGCCGCGGTGGCACTGACGCCGCGGGCTGGACCGCAGCCTGCTTCGTGTTCCGGCGGCATCGAGCCAAACCGCGAATCTCCTGTCTCTCCCTCGATCGCTGCGCTTCGCGAGCCGCATGCCACGTCCGTATCGGCCGCGATCGGCGTCGCAGAACCGGTAAACTCTGCCGGAACTTTCCTGTAACGGTTGCTTTTGATTGACAGGAGCACAGTGAGCGAGGAATAGCTTTCGCTCGACATGTGCCTGAAGTCGCGATTCGCGGAGACATCCCGCATCAGCGGGTCAAAAAACCGGCCCTTGAGCATCTTCCATCGAACGCATCGCCGGCATCCGTCAGCAGATCGCCATCGCGCCGCATCGCAGACCGCGGATCAATCCAGGGAGGACCACACCATGAGCAGCGAGAACGACAACAAGACGCCGGGGCGCCGCACACGCGCCATGGCTGTACGGGCAGGCGGCCGTCGGACCGGTTCCGCGAACGGGCGCAGCACCACGGCGCGCACCATGCGTAGCGCCAAGAGCCCGGCCTCTCGCTCAGCTGCGGCGAAGACGCTCGCCAGCAAGTCCACGGCCGCACGAAGCAGCAAGGCCGCCAAGACACCGGCGCGTGCGACGACCAAGACTTCTCCTGCGCGCGCCGCCAAGAGCACGGCGACCCGCACCAAGGCCGTTCCTGCGCGCAGCACCACGACCAGCCGTGCCGGTGCGACCCGCAAGCCTCCGGCGCGCAAGCCGGTGGCCAAGGCCGGCACCACTGGGGCTGCTCGCAGCCGGAGCACGGCTGCGAAGTCGACGACGCGTGGCTCGTCACGCGTCGCCAAAGTTCCGGCGACCAAGCGTACAGCCTCGCCCAGTCGCGCGACGGCGACCGGGCGCAAGGCCGTAGCTAAGAATACCGCATCGCGCAGCACCCGCAACGTCAAGCCGGCCGCCGCTGCACGCAGCACCCGGGCGACCAAGGCTGCCGGCGCACGAGCCACCAAGCCGGCAGCTAAGGCCTCGAAGCCCGCAGCCGTGGGCAAGACGTCGACGCGTGGTGCCAAAACCTCGCGAAGCGAGGCCGCGGTCGCGATGCGGCACTCGCCGAATGCTTCAACCAGAAAGAAGGCGGCAGAAACCTTGCGCGAGGCCTCCCCGGTGGCGCGTCGCAAGCGCGAGCGCAAGCCGGCCGAGGCCGCGCCTGAAGCTATTGACCATACGGTTGTTCAGGAGAAAGGCGAACCCGAGGCGCACGAAGAGAGCGGAAGCTTCGAGTGACGTTCGCCTAGCATTTCTGCGACTGCGGCCCGGGCGCCGATGCGCAGGCGCCCGGGTGACTGGGTCGAGGCTGGAAGACTGCCGAACGGTCCCGGGTGCTGTGCCCGAATAAACCTTCAGGCGCGTGCGCTCAGTGCAAATGCGTTGTTGGCTGGGCGATTGGCATATCCGCCGTGGGCTCCGTAATGTCCGCATGGCCGGCTCTGTCGGGCGGCATGTGCGAGAAGCGACATGACGTGCTGCTGTGCCCTCATGGCCCGTTCCAGCAGGCGTTTGTTCTCGGCCGCGGCATGTTCGAGGCGTCGTGCGACCGCATGCATCGCCGCATCCGCGGCATCGACCTGGGTGTCGCTTCGACCGGCGGCTTCAAACATGGTCAGGGCAGCTCGCTTGGCATCAAGCAGCATCGTTGCTGCCGGCAGGTCGAGCTGGCGCAGGGCAGCGTTCTCCTGCTCGAGGAGATCCAGCAGATGCTCCGCGCTCGTATGGACAAGGCTCAATCCTTCTTCTCCTGCATCTTCAGCATCTGTTCATAGACCGGTGCCGCAAGACCGATGCCACCACGTTGCTCGATCCCCTTGGCCATCTCCGTGATCAACATCGGGCGGAACGTCTGCTCGCCGGCGCCCCCGCCGAACAGGCCCTGTGAGGTGTCCACGGTCGAGAACATCGGTTGCAGGAACTGTCCGATCGCCATCGCCTCGAAATCTTGCGCCGCCTTCAAGACGCGAGCGTCCGCAGGGGAGGGACCAGCTCCCGGCAGCTCGGCCGCCGCAACACTGGTGATGGCTCCGGCAGTCGTCATCGCACCACCAGATCCGCTTGCAAGGCTCCGGCGGCTTTGATCGTCTGCAGGATGCTGATCATGTCGCGCGGCCCTACCCCAAGCGCGTTCAAGCCGCTTACCAGATCGCGCAGGCTCGGCCCGTCCCTCAAGATACCCAGGCGTTTGCCGGAACCGGTATCCACCTGTACCGTCGTGCGCGGTAGGATGGCTGTTTGTCCCTTCGAGAAGGGCCCTGGTTGCGAGGCTTGAGGCGTTTCGGCGACCTGTATGGTCAGGTTGCCTTGTGCGATCGCTACCGTGCTGATGCGAACATTGTCGCCCATCACGATCGTGCCGCTCGCTTCGTCCACCACCACGATCGCAGGTGAGTCGGGCTGCACCATGAGATCCTCGATCTGCGACAGGGTCTCGACGACATCCCGGCCAGCCAGGGAAAGCGCGATCGTCCGCGGGTCGGTTGCTCGCGCTACCCCGCCGCCAACGCTCTGATTGATGACTGAGGAGATCCGCTCGGCTGTCGTGAGGTCAGGATTCCGTAGTGACAGGCGCAGCTCGCTCTTGACGCTCAAGTCCACCGGCACCTCCCTCTCGACGGTCGCACCGTTCGCCATGTGGGCGCTGGTCGGGATGTTGCGCGTGATCGAAGCCGCCGCCCCACGGGCGGAGAAGGCGCTGGACACCATCTGGCCCTGGGCGACCGCGTAGACCTCGCCGTCTGCCGCCATCAGCGGCGTCACCAGCAGCGTTCCTCCGGACAGGTCGGTGGCGTCGCCAGCCGCCGAGATCGTGATGTCGATCCGGCTGCCGCCATGCACGAAGGCCGGAAGGTCGGCCGTGACCATCACCGCGGCGATGTCCTTGGTCTGAAGCTTCGACTCCTGATCCCTGATGTTCACTCCCAATCGTTCCAGCATGCTGATCATAGACTCCCGCGTGAAGACGGAGTTGTTCAGCCGGTCTCCGGTTCCGTTCAGCCCGACCACCAGGCCGTACCCGATTAGCTGGTTGCTCCGGATACCCTCGACATCGGCAATGTCCTTGATCCGCACCTGCTCGGCGAAGGCCGGCAAGGAGATCAACAGGCTCAGCAGGGCGATCAGCAGCCGGAAGGTGTGCATGGAGCCCCGTGTCAGGTGGTCGAGCGAGCCGCTCCTCATCCTAGAACGGCAATTACCAACAAATTATCAACGACAAGATCGGATCCGTAATGATAAGCAGCTGGTCAGATCCGGCTGTGGCCGAAGTGTCGAGGATGTTGATGACCACCATCGCCCCTGGCGCCGTCGTGTCTCCGACCGAGCCATCACTCTCCGCTCGCAAATCGGCTACGACCGACAGCGGCTTCAGGATCCCGTCGTCGCTCGAGATGGCCGCCCAGACGGTGATGGATCACGCCCGTACCGCCCCCTCGGTGATGGCGACGAGCGCGATGCTGGCGCTTCAGGAACAGACCGCGTCCGGAGCCGGCTGCGAAGCAGAGTTGGCGGATCGGGAGGCCCGGCGCCATGGCCGGGAGATCCTGGATGCCCTGGCTGCCCTGCAGAAGGCGCTGCTTGCCTCCGCCGGCTCTGCAGAGAGCCTCACCCGCTTGGCAGTCCTCGCGCATTTGTCGCCCACGGCGCATGACCCGGAACTCGCCCGTGTCCTGAGTTCGATCCGTCTGCGCGCGCAACTGGAGATCATGCGCCGAACGCCCCGCTCGCCGGATCCGGATTATGCACCGGCGGCGGCTCCCATCACGGTTCCTGTGACCGGCTCGTGACGAGCGGTCAAATGCTCTTGGCGGCAGTGGTCCCTGTAGCTATAAGCCGCCCAATTCTGGAGGCCGGTCGCTGGTCTCGCGCTGGCAGGCATTGTTCAGGTGAATGGGCGTTCGAAGGTTCCTCCCTTCGATTGCATCTCTTTAGGATCGGCGACGATGATCACGTTACCTGCCGACTATCGCCCGTCCGACGCCGAAGAGTTCATGAACCCGATCCAGGTCGAGTATTTCCGTCTCAAGCTCACGAGGTGGCGGGCTGATCTGCTCAAGGAGGCCGACGGCACTCTCGCCAGCCTGTCGGAGGGCGGGATCCATGAAGCAGACATTACGGATCGTGCGACCGTGGAAACGGATCGGGCGCTGGAATTGCGCACCCGTGACCGTGCTAGGAAGCTGATCGCCAAGATCGGCCTGGCGCTGCTGCGCGTGGAGAACGGGACATACGGCTATTGCGAGGAGACCGGTGAGCCCATCGGCCTGAGGCGCCTCGAAGCTCGGCCGATCGCCACCCTGTCGATCGAGGCTCAAGAGCGTCATGAACGAATGGAGAAGGTCCATCGCGACGATTGATCAGACATCCGGTCAGAATGGAAGCACGATATCCATGAGTTGCTGTCCGTAGCGCGGCGTCTGTAGATCGGTGAGCTGGCCACGGCCGCCATAGGAGATCCGAGCCTCAGCCATCCGGTCGTGCGTGATCGTGTTGTCACCCGTGATGTCCTGTGGACGCACGATACCAGTGACCTGCAGGACCCGAAGCTCGCTGTTCGCTCGAACCTCCTGCCGGGCGGCCACTACCAGATTTCCGTTCGGCATCACCTGGGTCACGATCCCGGCGAGCCGCAGGGTCATGGTCTCGTTGCGGGCGATCTTCCCGGTGGCAATGTTGCTGTTGTTGCTGGCGGTAGCGAGCGAATTGGCTCCGGTCACCGCTGATACCACCTTGCCCTTGAGGCCGAAAAGGTTCGGGATGCCCATCGACTCAGCACCGGTCCGGCTCGCGGTGGTGTTGTTCTCGAAATCGGCGTTGTCCGTGATGTTGACCAGCACCGTCAGGAGATCTCCCACCTGAGCCGCCCGCTGGTCTCGAAAAAAGGCACGGCTTCCAGGCCGCCAGAGGCTCGCAAGCTCGGTCGGTGGCGGTTGCACGGGCGGCATCGGCATCGTGACCGGTCGATAGTCGCGCGCAGCGGTCGGATCGGCGATCTGGCTCATGGTCGGTGGCCGTCCGATCTCGGAGAGCCGGTCGAAGGTCGCGCATCCTGATAGCGAGGTCGAAATGAGCAGCAGGATCGACCACCTCGATCGTGTCATGGCGAGATCTCACGCTGTTTCGCGAATTGAGTCATCGCGGCCATGCTGTAGGCAGGGGGCAGTCCTGTTTCTTGCGCCGCCAACATGACAGGCGTGCTTGCGGGATCGACCTGCACGGTACCCGCTCCTGTCACCCGAGCGATCAGGATGGCTCGGGAGACAGGATTGAGAACATGGATACGATCATCCATGGTCCCGTCCTCGATCGCCACTCCTTTGGCGACCAGGACCAACCCGGTATCTTCTAGCCGTAAGACCACCGACATGCCGCGCGACACCAGCGATGGATGGCTCAGCTCATCGGGCAAGAGCGGGTTGCCACCCATCATCTGATGTCGCAGCGCGAGGCCGACCGCCGCATCTACCGTCAGAAGTGTTCGATCGCTGATCGTAGTCTTGCGCACGCGTCGGAGCTGCAAGTCGGATGGTTCGATCACGCTGCCGGCACCCATGTTGCGCGCCAGCACCGGGATCTGAATCATCTCCTGGACGGTTCCCGAGATCTGCAGCGGCACGGGATCACCTCCCGGCATCTCGAACAGCAGATCAACCGAAAAGTGGCCGCTGTTGCGATCATAGTTCAGGGCTTCGACGTCTGGCTGGGCCGAGGCTTCTGCGGGAAGTGCCAGAGCAACATAGCTGCTTACACTTACGTCGCTGTTCTCGGATGCTCCGGCGCCCACGAGGGCCGGGCGCACCATCGAGATCAGGTTGTCCCGGCTGATCGAACGAGCCTTGCGCTCGAGAATGACGCGAGCAGGAGTCGGACCGGGTTGCCAGTCGACACCGAACTGCTCGGCGATCGCGGCAAGCTGAGGCTGCTCGATGACGATGCGGCGACCTGGATCCGGCGCCGACCCGATGTCGCAATCCTGGCCCGCTTCCAGACCCGAGAACAGGTCGGACAGCTTCACCGCTGCCGATCTGACAGTGGTCGAGCCACGTGGCTGCGCGGCCGACGCATTGCCGGGCCACATCGCCAGGCTCGAGACCAAACCCGCGATGAGTGCGAATACGACCTTCGGCTCGCTGCTCATTTAAGATTTGTCAGCGTCTGCAGGAGATCATCCGACGCGGTGATGACCTTGCTGTTCATTTCGTAGGCGCGTTGCGCGGTGATGAGATCGGTCATCTCGGTGACCACGTTGACGTTGGAACTCTCGACGAAGCCTTGCATGACGCTGCCGAAGCCGGCGGCGTTCGGTGCTCCGGTCGTCGGAGTGCCGGATGCCGTCGTCTGCAGGAACAGGTTGTCGCCTTGCGCATCGAGGCCGGCTTCATTCGGAAACACTGCGAGTTGAAGCTGGCCCACGGTCTGCGCCGCGGTCTGGCCGGCTATCGTGGCCTGCACCTGCCCGGAAGTGTTGATGGTGATGCTCTGGGCGTTCGGCGGGACGGTGATGCCAGGCGCCACCGCGTAGCCGTCCGATGTCACGATCGTGCCGTCGGCGCCGAGGGCAAAGGTGCCGTCGCGTGTGTAGGCGGTATCCCCCGAAGGCAGCGTCACCTGGAAGTAGCCATTTCCCTGGATCGCAAGATCAAGGCTGTTGCTGGTCTGCGTCAGACTGCCCTGCTCGCTGATCCGATAGATCGCGGCGGTCTTGACGCCCAGTCCGACTTGCGCCCCCGACGGGACGACAGATCCGCTGTCGGAGCTATTCGAGCCAACCCGACGGAGGTTCTGGTAGATCAGGTCCTGGAACTCAGCGCGACGACGCTTGTATCCGGTCGTCGTCATGTTTGCGATGTTGTTCGAGATGACCTCGACGTTGGTCTGCTGTGCCTGCATGCCGGTGCCGGCGATGTCGAGTGCGCGCATGGTCTTCTCCTGCCTGTCAAACGCAGCCGTAGTCTGGACTAGCTCTGCTGCTGAGTGATCTTGTCGATCGCGCTCTGCTGACGGTCGGCTTCGCTGGACACAAATTGAGAAACGAACTGGAATTCACGCTCAGTTTGCATCATCTGGGTCAGCTCGCTGACCGGCTGCACGTTGCTTTCTTCAAGAGAACCTTGAACAACACGTGGTTTGACGGCTGGCTGCGGCGTGCCACTACTGCGAAACAGCTTCCCGCCCTCTGGAAGCAGCTGGTTGGTGTCACTCACGTCGAACACGCCTACCTGAGCGATGCGCCCGTTGTCGCCGCTGATGGTTCCGTCAGCGGCGACCTGAATATGGCTGTCACCGGCAGGCAACTGGATCGGGCTGCCGCCGGTATCGAGCAGGGCGTTTCCTGACGAGTCCGCAACGGTTCCGTCCGCGAGCAGCCCGAACCGACCGGAACGCGTCAGGCGGACCCCATTTGCCGTCTGAACGGAGAAGAAACCTCCGCTGCCGAGCGCCAGATCAAGCGGGTTCCCGGTCTGCGTGAGAGTGCCTGCCGACTGGTCACGGTAAGTCGCGCGATCCTGGGTGAAGGACAATATCTTGCCGCCCGGGGCGGTCTGAGCGTCGCGCTGTTTGACCAGGAAGTCGCTGAATAACACCCGCTCGGCCTTGAAGCCGACCGTGCTCGCGTTGGCGATGTTGCCGGCGATCACGTCCATAGTCCGCTGCTGCGCCTCAAGCTTGGACAGCGCGATATAGGTCGGATTTTCCATTTCTCGTTCCCTTGATCCTGAGATCATCCACGACGAAAGCTACCAAATGGTTAGCGTGGCCTGGATTTCGCTCAGGGAGACCGACAGCTCACGGTCACCACTCCTTAACCTCTTCATGGCAGGGTTGCGTCGACCGTCAGAAGGACGGGCCGGATCGCCACCAGCGTACCCTGGGGAACGCCTTGATGAGCAATGCAGTGGCGACGGCTGAAGGAGACGAAAAGAAGGCCGAGAAGTCGATCGTAAGCCGCAAGCTCCTCCTGTTGGCGGCGCCGTTGCTCGTGATTGTAATCACGGGCGGGCTCTGGCTCAGCGGCGTCGCTGGCAAGTTCGGCGTCGCGAACATGAACCAGACCACCCTCGCGGCGGAGAAGCCTACCCTGATAGATGTGCCCGATATTGTGACCAACCTGGACTCGGGTACACATCGGGCCGTGTTCATCAAGTTAAAGGCCAGGATCGAGATCCCCTTCTCGCGCGACAAGCCAATCATCTCGGCGAACATGCCGCAGATACTTGATGCGTTTCACACCTACCTTCGCAGCATGCGTCCTGAAGAGTTGCACGGCGGTGAGGGGACCTACCGCCTGCGCGAGGCTTTGATGAACCGTATCGATGCCATAGCGGCTCCCGTCCAGGTAAACGATGTTCTCTTCACCGAAATGCTCATCCAGTGAGCGGCTCAGAGGACGACATGGCAGCTGCCTGGGCCGCCGAGTTGGATGAAGCGGAGCCTGACGTTCAGGCCCCCGTGGCGGAACCGGCCGAGCTCGCGAGGATCCTGAACCAAGCTGAGATCGACTCCCTTCTAGGCTTCGATGACGTCGGCGGCGAAGCTGGGCCAGAGAGCGGCATCGAGCGCATCATCAGCTCAGGCCTGGTCTCCTACGAGCGGCTACCGATGCTCGAGATCGTCTTCGATCGCCTAGTGCGGATCATGTCGACGAGCCTGAGAAACTTCACCAGCGATAACGTCGAAGTTTCGATCGACAACGTAGTGTCCCTGCGCTTCGGTGACTACCTCAACTCGGTACCGCTTCCGGCGATGTTCGCCGTGTTCAAGGCTGAGGAATGGGAAAACTACGGGCTCATGGTGATAGACTCTGCGATGATCTACTCGATCGTCGACGTGCTTCTTGGCGGCCGCCGAGGAACCGCCGCGATGCGGATCGAGGGACGTCCCTACACCACTATCGAGCGAATGCTGGTCGAGCGGCTGATCCGAGTCGTGCTGGCAGATCTGTCGGCAAGTTTTGATCCATTGTGCTCGATCAGTTTCCGTTTCGAGAGACTTGAGGTTAATTCGCGTTTCGCTGCGATCTCCAGGCTTTCCAATGCGGCCGTGCTTGCCAAACTGCATGTCGACATGGAGGATCGCGGCGGGCGCATGGAACTGCTGCTGCCTTATGCAACACTCGAACCGGTGCGCGAGCTGCTACTGCAGCAGTTCATGGGCGAGAAGTTCGGCCGAGACTCGATCTGGGAGACGCATCTTGCTGAAGAATTATGGAGTACGGAAGTAGATCTCGATGTCGTGCTCGACGAGCAACCGATGCGCCTGTCTGATGTCATCGCATTAAAGCCCGGCGATCAATTTGCGCTCAGACAGGGTCCTGATGCTCCGGTACAACTTCGGTGCGGTCAGGTGACGCTGTTCGAAGGCCGCGTCGGGCGGAGAAAGAACCAGATCGCGGTGCGTATCGATCAGGTGCTGGGACGACCTCAGGTGGCTCCAGACAGCGTGACGGTGCGCCGGTCGTGACGAGGAGCCGAGCATGAGCAGCATGCAATGGTTGCTGGAGGTTCTCCTGATCGGGCTTCTCCTGGCCACGCTGTTCCACGCCTTGCGGCTGGAGAAGGCGCTTGGCGTGCTTCGTCGAGACCGCGCAGCGCTGGAGGAACTCGTGGCCGGCTTCAACGACAGCACGCGTCAGGCTGAGAGCGGCATCGATCGGCTTCGTGTCGTGGCCGACGGCGCCGGAAGGCAGATCGCTCGACATGTCGACCAAGCCAAGGCCTTGAAGAACGATCTGGTGTTCCTCACCGAACGCGGCGAGAAACTTGCGGATCAACTAGACAGCCTTGTCCGGCAGGCGCGCCCGACCGCCGAGCCGACACCTCTGCTAGCACGGTCAGCTACCCGACCAGTCCCAAAGCTTCACGCGGTGCCTGAGGAAGCTCCGTCCGCAGACGGAGACGTTCGGATCCGGAGCCATGCCGAGAAAGAGCTGCTGCGCGCGCTGCGGATGGCCCGGTGACGATCATGGTGTCTCGTCTGCTTCCACTGCGACTGCTTCCGGTGACGATCATCGTCATCGTCGTACTTCTTTCGGCGAAGGTCGTCACCTTCGCGAAGAACGCCAGTGACGCACTTGGCGTGGCACCTCAGCCTGTCTCAATGGCGTCGCCTCCGACGCCCGACCGCCCCATCACGTTCCCGTCCCCGAGCCCGGCGCAGACGTCGGCCAGCGAAGTCAGCAGCGCCGAGCGGGTTCTGCTGCAGGATCTGCGCGGTCGTCGTGAGCAGCTCGACGCACGCGAGCATGCTCTAGAACAACGCAACGCGGTTCTCGCGGCGGCTGAAGCCCGAGTTCAGAGCAAGATCGATCACCTTGCGGCGCTGCAATCCCGGCTGGACGAGCTCGACCGTGCACGGAAGCAACGTCAGGACGCGAACTGGACCGGCCTCGTCAAGGTCTACGAGACGATGAAGCCGCGAGACGCCGCTGCGATCTTCGATGTGCTCGACATGCATGTCCTGCTCGAAGTTCTGGACAGGATGAACGAGCGCAAGGCGGCAGGAGTGCTCGCGGCGATGCAGCCGGAGCGAGCTCGTCTGGCAACGCAGATGCTGGCACAGATGCGGCTTCGCCAGGACGTCGTAGCCGCACCCCTTCCTGCCAGCTCCTCAGTCAATCCCTGAACTCGCACGGTGAAAGTTGAGATCATGTCCGTTGATAAATCAATGAATGTTCTGATCGTCGACGACTACAAAACGATGTTACGGATCATTCGCAACCTACTCAAACAGATCGACTTCAACAACGTTGAAGAGGCCTCGGATGGAGCGGAAGCGCTGAGCAAGCTGAAGACAGGACATTACGGGCTGATAATAAGCGACTGGAACATGCAGCCGATGACGGGTCTGGAGCTTCTTACGGAGGTGCGTAAGGATCCCAAACTGAAGCCGCTTCCGTTCATCATGATAACTGCCGAGAGCAAGATCGAGAACGTCGTCGCGGCGAAGCAGGCGGGAGTGTCCAATTATATTGTCAAGCCGTTCAACGCGGAGACGCTGCGCGACAAGATCGAGAAGGTGTTGTGCCATGCATGATGCAAAGTCTCTTTCCAAGCGCATGACGGAACTGCGGGCGCGCTATCCGGAGGGGGAGTCCGACATGATCACCGATGTCGTGCTCGCGGTACTTGGAAGCATGACCGGCGACATCAGCTTACGCGAGACGGCACTTCTCTACGAGATCGGCGCTCTGGGAGAGGCGGTAGCCACTGCGCGGCAAGAGATTGCGGCCCTTAAAGTTGACGATATCACGGCGAGCTATATCCCATGCGCGACTGATGAGCTCGATGCGATCGTGGCTCACACGGCTGCGGCGACGGAGAGCATCTTGGAGGCTTGTGAGACGCTGGACGCGCTCGGTGCGACGTTGAAAGGCGACGCGGCGCGGAGCATGCAGGAAGCGACGGTCAAGATCTACGAGTCCTGCAGTTTCCAGGACATCACCGGCCAGCGCATCACGAAAGTGGTTTTCACCCTGAAGACGATCGAGACGACGATCGCCCGTATCGTCGACAGGTTTGGTCGTGCGCCGGCCGAGCGGCAGGACACCGTTCCTGTCTCGGAACCAGAAAGCCTCCTCAACGGTCCGCAGCTTCCTGCGAGCGCGATGGATCAGTCGGACATCGACAAGCTGCTGGCAAGCTTCGACTAGGGCACGATGCGAAGCCTTTCCGCAGGTCCAGTCCGTGCCATTTGGATCACGATCGTTTGCTTGATCGCGCAGTGTTCGGTCGCGCGGTCGGAGGAGCAGTTCCATCCGCTGCGGCAGAATGCGATGCACGGTTCGGGGCTCGTTCTTCCGAGGGCTGTCAGTTATCTTCCGGCAGCCGTTCGCGGCCATGCAAGGACCCGTCCCGTTCACCTGCGGAAGGTGCCGGGCTTGGCTGCAGACCAGGGTGCCGCGGGGCGGTCGGTGCCACAACAGGCTGATCGATCATCCGAGGCCGATGCGCCCACCCTGCTTCAAAAGTATGACACCGTTCTTCCTGGTCTTCCGGATGCCCTTGTCGCTGTTGTGGAAGGTGTTTCGCCTGAAGCATCCAAGCAGTCGGTCTCACCTAGAGCTCCAGGGATGGTGCATCCCTCTGCTTCGTCTGTGACATCAGCCGCGTCGGGGTCGCTTGGCCCGGTATCGCTTACGGCGGCGATTGTCCAACTCGGCGATCCCGCGAGACATGGCTTGTTCTTGCCGTGCGAGGCGAGCGTCGGAGCTGCTGCCCTCGAGCGTGATGAGGGCCTTCTGCTGGTTTTCGACGCGGCGCGACCGTTCGACCTATCGACCGTACAGGATGATCCGCTCGGTGCACGATCCTCGGTCCAACTTCTTCCGGAGGCGACCGTCTTGCGGCTGCCCGGGCGCCGCGCCGACCAAGTCGAGCTGCGCCGCCTGCCGACGGGCTGGTTGATCGAGCCGAAGGAGCCAGGCAGTCCTACCAGGTCAATCACGCCCCGGATGCGTGGTTCCGATCTCAGCCTGCCGATCGAGGCTCCGGGACGCGTCGTCGTCGTGCCCGATCCGCGAACGGGCGGAAACCTCCTCGTGGGTACAACCCGGAACGACCACGATGCGATGGCCGCGGTCCGGCGCGGAAGCGTCGCGACGCTCGAACAGACCCTGCTGGGGGTTGCGGTCACGCCGCTTTCGGATCGGCTCGAGCTCAGACCCGCGAGCGATGCCTTCCTTCTGGGAGGAGCGGCACCCGAGAGTCTGCCTCCGGGCGGCGACGGGTCCGCTCAGGATGGGACCGAAGAGGGGTCGGGTGGTCGCGTCATGTCGCTGAATGACGATCCGGTTGCGATACTCTACCGCCGCTTCAAGGAGGCGGAGGCAGCCGCTGCCGCGGCTCCTGCGGCATCTCGGTTCCTGCCGAGACTTGCGGCTGCACAGGAAGCACTAGCCTTGGGCGACGGTCACCAGGCGGCGACGATCATCCGGGTTGCGGCGGCAGATGACGCACGCGAGGCGACGGCGCTCCGCCCGCGGCTGATCCTCGCCGCCGCCGCTCTGGTCGATCACCACGCTGATGGCGTGGACCTGCTCGACGATCCTCAGCTTGCGGCCGCTGGCGAGGTTGGGCTCTGGCGTGCGGTGAAACTCGCCGAGCGAGACCCGTCATCACCGGAAGCAGCACGCGGTTTCGCAGCCAACCTCTCGTTGCTGCGGTCGTATCCGGCGCCGCTCAGGAACATCCTGATGCCGCTCGCCGGGGAGTCGTTGGTGCGCGGAGGCACGCAGGCGCAGGCGGCGCTCGAGCCGACGCTGCAGCCTGCGGCAGCGCTGATCTTCGCCCGTGCTCTGCTGGCCGAGCGGCAGGACCGGAAGCCTGCGGCTCTTGCAGACCTCGATCGTCTGGCGTTCGATCGCGATCTCCGTGTGGCCGACCGGGCGGTCGAGGAAGCGATTTCCCTCCGCCAAACCATGCCGTCCGCGAAGCCCAGGGAGCTGGCTGATCTGCTAGAAGCCCATCTGCTCGATGCACGGATCGCCGGACACGAGGCGGCGAGCCAGCTGCACCTTGCCACGCTTCGCATGCAGGCCGGACAGTGGGAGAAGGCTCTGCAGCTGCTCAGGGCGGTGGCCTTCCAGCACCCCGAGCAACAGGGCGAGGTGCGTGATCACGTGGCTCAGGTCCTCAAGAGCCTCGCTTCCGCGCCTCCGAAGGCCGGGGGCGAAGCGGCGCTTGATCAAGCGGCACTGATCGAGGCGAATGCCGACATGCTGCCGGATGGTACGGCTGGCGGCCAGGTCTCGCTGTTTCTGGCGGCGCGGTTGCAGGCGCTCGGTCTACCGGAACGTGCAGCCCCGATCATCCAGAGGATGATGCGGGCGACTGGTCCCGGTTCCGACAAGGTGGCGCTCGGGTCGCAGCTCGCCGCGCTCGACCTACAGCAGGGTGATTTCGCGGGAGCGCGGGCGGCCCTGAACGAGTCCGAAGGCGAGCGTCCACCTCAAGAAGCGGCTGAATCTCGCCTGATCCTGATGGCCCGGGCTCTCGCGGGTGTTGGTCAGCTTGACCAGGCGCTCGCTGAGGTCGCGCCGCTGCGCACTCCTGCGGCGCTTGATCTACGGGCGAGCCTGCTCGCGGATCGCGGGGACTGGACCGGAGCAACCGACACGTTGCTGTTGTCTGCCGGCCATGATCTGCCGACGACGGGAAAGGCGGATGCAGCTGGCCAGGATCTGCTGCTTAGACTGGCCTCTGCGGGCTCCCGCACCGCGGACCGGGCCCGGATCGAGCGGGTGAGGAAACTGGGAGAGGAACGCTTCAGCGATGCCGGCAAGCAGGCGCTGTTCCATCTTCTGACCTCCGACCCGGATGATGTCCGTTCGACCAGGGCATCATCCGAGATCGCAACTCTTGGCCATTCGCCAGCCGCCCTCAACACGATCTCGAAGTAGGATCGGCGAGCCTCGAATCGTCTGGCCGGTAGACCAGTCTGCCTTAGGCGGCAACTTCCTTTCGGCTCGCGGAGCCTCGCGCTCGGGACCGGAAGCGGCCCCGCCTGGCCACGTCCCCCGGGCGCTCCGGGTCAGACCGGGCTCGCGGCGGGGTGGCCGCGCAGGCCCAGGATCCCGCTGAGGGTACCCAGGGTGAGCTGGCGAAGCGGGGCGCAGTGCCGTCAGCGGGAACCCGGCCGAGAGGCCATCGCCGCCGTGCATGTCATACGCGAACCCAGAAGCTTCGCGGCCGCAGAGTTCTCCAAGGAGAAGGTATCCTCGTTGGTGATCCGACCCATCAGCAGCTCGGCCTGCGGGCGGACAACGACCTCGGTCTACACATCGGCCGACTTCCTCAGCCTGAACTGCTGACAATCGATCGCGCATCGCGGCGCCGCCACGAGCCGGTATCTGGCCGCGCCCACCGTGGCCCGGCGATGCCATATCGGGCGCGGTCAGGAGAACCGAGCGGTCCGAACGATCCTGACGCGTCAGGAAGATGCCGGACAGGTCGCAGCTTCAGTCCGAACCTAGTGCCCGCGCGCATCCCAGGCGGCAATGAGGTCCACCTGCGCCTGCGGTGACATGTGGCGTGCATCGCCGAGGGCAAGGGTTCCGTCCGCATTCAGCAGCCTTCCGCCTGGCGTCAGGATCAGCACGGTCGGGATCTGCTTGACCTTCACGGCATACTGCGCCGGGATGTCCATGTTGACGTTGAAGCGATCGACGTTGACCATCACGATCTCGAAATGGCTGCGCGCCCAGGGCTTCACCTGCGGCATCTGCATCACCCCGTTCAGCATCCGGCAATCAGGGCACCAGTTGGCGCCGAAATCGATCAGCACGTTCCGGCCGCTCCGCTTCGCCGCGGCGAAACCGCTGGCGATCTGCGCGTGCGCACTCCCTGTAGTGTCATAGGGGTGCGGGTCCGGGGCGGTCTGCAGCGCCGGCACGTCCGTGGGTGTCGTGAGGCCGACCGCGAGTGCGGGAGCGGACACGGCGAGCAGCAGGGTCACGGACAGCAGCGTCAGTCGGATGGGAGGCATGGTCTATCCTTCGGTAAAGCAGTTGGAAGCGCGGGGCGCGCCAAGAGGCTTGCGCCACCGCAACAGGCAGAGGCGCTGCAGTTTGGTGACCATGCGGACGAGGACATCGCCGCTATCGGCACCTCGTTGCCGACCTCCTGCGCCAAGTATATCAGCCTCGAGTTGGTGTCACAGTGGCCGTCGGCTCGCGGTTCAAGATCGGGTCAGGATCGGCAACGGCGGCGCGTCCCCACGGCCTCGATCAGGACGCCTCCCGGCAGGCTGCGCACTCAAGCCGACTGCGCACTCAAGCCGACTGCGCACTCCAGCCGACCAGGGCCTTCGCGGACCCGTGCCAACTGGCTCCGAAGCGCATCGCCGGGATATAGGGAGGCGGCGCCTGCGTCGGGAAACTCGGATGGCTCAGTTCGGCGACTACCAGAACGAGATCTACCTCGGCGGCCTGCGAGGATCGAGGCCCAAGCTGCCCGTCGATTACCGCGGCCTCGAGATGCGGGCGAGGGCGGCGCTGTCGCCGTCTGTTCTCACCTACGTGCAGGGCGGCTGCGGCGACGAGCTGACCCAGGACGTGAACGCCCAGGCGTTCGGTCACTGGGGCCTGGTTCCGCGCATGATGGTCGATTGCAGCATCCGGGACCTCTCGGTGGAGATGTTCGGCCTGAAGCTGCCGTCGCCCCTGTTCCTGAGCCCCATCGGGGTCATCGGCCTGTGCGCGCAGGACGGGCACGGCGAGCTCGCCACGGCACGCGCCGCCGCGGCGACGCGAGTACCCATGATCGCCTCGACGCTGTCGAACGATCCGCTGGAGGCGGTGGCCGATGCCCTCGGCGACGGCAACGGCTTGTTCCAGCTTTATACGCCCCGAGACAAGGCATTGGCGGAAAGTCTGGTCCACCGGGCGGAGGCCGCCGGCTTCAAGGCCATCGTCGTGACCCTCGACACTTGGCTCACCGGCTGGCGGCCGCGCGACCTGAACGAGTCGAACTTCCCCCAGCTTCGCGGCCACGCCCTGGCCAACTACGTCTCGGACCCGCACTTCCGTGCCTTGCTGGATCGGCCGCCCGAGGACGACCCTGCCGCCGTGGTGGGCAGGTGGGCCAGCATCTTCGGCAAGACCCTGACCTGGAGCGATCTGCCCTGGCTGCGCTCCCTGACGAAGCTTCCGCTCATCCTGAAGGGCATCTGCCACCCCGATGATGCGCGCCGGGCGATCGATGGCGGGGTGGACGGGATCTACTGCTCGAACCATGGCGGCCGGCAGGCGAACGGCGGAATCGCCGCGATCGACATGCTGCCCGACATCGTCGCGGCCAGCGGGACGATCCCGGTCCTGTTCGATTCCGGCATCCGGTCCGGCAGCGACGTCGTCAAGGCGCTGGCGCTCGGGGCGACCGCCGTCGGGGTCGGCCGTCCCTACGTCTACGGCTTGGCGCTCGATGGACAGGACGGGGTGGCGCACGTGCTGCGCTGCATCCTCGCGGAGGCGGACCTGCTGATGGCGGTGGACGGCTATCCGACGATCGCCGACCTGCGGGCCGGCGGCCTGAAGCGGCTGCAGCCCTGAGCGCGGCGGCGCCGAGGATGCAGTGAACCAGGTCAGCTCCCCCGAGGCTTCCCGGCGCTGACTAGGCCCTCGAACAGGATCGAACCGTACAGCGCGACCGCGCGCTCGATTGGCACCCGGGCGGCGCGGGCACGCAACTCGTAGGCGGCATTCACAGTCCAAAGCAGCACCTGGCCAGCGACCAGCGGGTCGACGGCCGGCATTGAGCCTTCGGTGATGCCGTCTATGATCAGGCCCGCGAAGCGGCGGGCGATCTGGTCGGACTGGTCGATCACGCGCCGGCGAAGATCCGACGGCAGCGACGGCAGCGCGGTGGTCCGCAGAAGGGGTGTCGAGTCCGTCAACTGGATCGTAAGCAGCATCGAGACCGCCGAGACGATCTGCTCGCGGTAACTGCCGCCTCGACCCGAGGCGATGCTCAACGTGTTGCGGATCGCCGCGTGGCTCCGCTCGAAGCACGCCAGGACGAGGTCGTCCTTGGCCTCGAGGTGATGGTAGAAGCTGCCCTTGGTGACGTGCAGCCGGGCGGAGATCTGCGCCACCGACGTGCCTCGATAGCCCCTTTCGTTGATCAGGCGGGTGGCGACGCCGAGGAACCGAGCGGCGGGGTCCGCCGCCTCGTCGGGAGTGGAGGAAGCCAGGGCCACGGCGGACGCGTCCGGCAGGGTCAGCGACGTGCCGTGCGCGCCGATGCCGTGCTCCAGGACGTCGACCATGCGCGACTGGATGCGACCGTAGTCGCCAGGGTCGTAGCTCCGCAGCCAGATCGGGAGGTTGTACAGGTTCTCCAGAAGCACGTGCGTGCGCATGACCTGCAGCAGCTTCTCACGTTCCTCGCCGCCGTCGCCGAAGAAGGTCCGGGCGTGGCGAAAGATCGAGAAGTAGCGCGCGACGAGGATTGGACGCAGCGGCTCGTCGAGCGCGCGCAGGTCGCTGAGGCGCACCACAGGCGGCGCCGCACCGCTGGCGGTGTCCTCGAACAAGGCGAAGTGCAGCGACACCAGTCGGCGCACCCTGGAGGACGGGGAGGGCTGCGCACCGGCCTCCTCCACCTGGCGCTCCAGCAGGTCGAGCGCCCGGTCGAAGCAGGCGGCGGCGAGATCCTCCTTCCTCGGGAAATAATACGGCACGCTGGTGCTGCTCAGCCCGATCGCCTTGCCGACCTCGGCGAGCGAGAGACCCTTCACGCCGCGCTCGTTGATGATTGCCGACGCGGCGTCGATCAGGCGGCCGCGCCGCTCGGTGAAGCGGCTGGTGGCGTCCGGACGCGAGGACGTGGGCGAGACGTCGGGCATCAGCGGCGCACGCCGGCGCGGGCCACGCCCGGGCCGCACCTCGCGCTCCGGGATCGATGCAGTTGCAACGCAACTCCGTGCATTTTAGGTCTGGATTCCAGGTTCGAGTATGTTTAGGACAGAGGAACAAAAGAAACGTGCATCGATCGGGGAGCAGGGACGTTGGATTTCGCCCTGAGCGAGCGGCAAAGCCATTTCAGAGAAAGAGTACGTCACTTCATCGGGCGGTCCGTGCGACCGCGGCATCACGAGTACGTGGCCCAGCTGCGGTCCGGCGAGCGCTGGAAGGTGCTGCCAATCATTGAGGAGCTCAAGACGCAGGCGCGCGCTGCCGGCCTGTGGAACCTGTTCATGCCGCCGGCCGCCGGCCAGGACATGGTCGAGAGCGGTTTCCTCTTCGAAGGGGAGCAGCTCAGCAACCTCGAATACGCGCTGTGCGCCGAGGAGATGGGCCGCGTCCACTGGTCAGCGGAGCTGTTCAACTGCTCGGCTCCCGACACCGGCAACATGGAGGTGCTGCATCGCTACGGCACCGCCGAGCAAAAGGACCGCTGGCTCGGCCCGCTGATGCGCGGCGAGATCCGCTCGACCTTCCTGATGACCGAGCCGGACGTCGCGTCCTCGGACGCGACGAACATTCGCAGCAGCATCGTTTCCGACGATGAAGGCTACACCATCAACGGGCGGAAGTGGTGGTCGACCGGCGCCGGTGATCCCCGTTGCCGGCTGGCGATCGTCATGGCCAAGAGCAACCCGCAGGCGGAGCGTCACCGGCAGCAGAGCATGGTCCTGCTCGACCTCGCGAGCCACGGCGTCCGCCGGGAGCGGATGCTGTCGGTGTTCGGTTACGATGACGCGCCGCACGGCCATGCCGAGTTCATACTCGAAGACGTGCGCATCCCGAAAGGCAACATGCTGCTCGGCGAGGGCCGCGGCTTCGAGATCGCGCAGGGACGTCTGGGCCCGGGCCGCATCCACCACTGCATGCGCACGATCGGCGTCGCCGAGGAGGCGCTCGAGGTGATGGCCAGGCGGCTGCTCTCGCGCGTCGCGTTCGGCAAGCGGATCGCCGACCAGTCGGTGTGGGAGGAGCGGGTCGCGCGCGCGCGCATCAACATCGAGATGTCGCGCCTGCTCTGCCTGAAGGCCGCCGACATGATGGATCGCTCGGGCAACAAGGCCGCCCGCAACGAGATCGCGATGATCAAGGTGCAGGCACCGACGATGGCGCTGCGCATTCTCGACGATGCGATCCAGGCACATGGCGGGGCGGGTGTGTCGGAGGATTTCGAGCTTGCCGCCGGGTTCGCCGGCATCCGCACGCTCAGGCTGGCCGATGGGCCGGACGAGGTGCACAACCGCTCGATCGCGAGGGCGGAGTTCGCCCGCTACGCCGATCGCGCGACGGCGCCGCGGCCGGGCTAGCGGCGCGTCGTCATGACCAGCTCCGCCGGCATGCCGACGCACGACCTCGACCAGCCCGCGCTGACACGCTGGCTCGCCGCCACCGTCGAGGGCTTCGCCCCGCCGGTCAGGATCGCCAAGTTTCCCGACGGCCAGTCGAACCCCACCTATCGGCTAGAGGCCGCGAGCGGAACCTACGTGCTCCGCCGCAAGCCGTTCGGCCCGCTGCTGCCGTCGGCCCACGCGGTCGACCGGGAATACCGGCTGCTGCGCGCCTTGCAACCGAGAGGCGTTCCGGTCGCGGCCGCGATCGCGCTGTGCACCGACGAGAGCGTCATCGGTGCGATCTTCTACGTCATGGAGTTCGTGGACGGGCGGGTTTTCTGGGACGGCACGCTGCCGGGACTCGCCGCGGCGGAGCGGCGGGCGGTGTACGAGGAGGCGATCCGGACCCTCGCGCGGCTGCATTCGCTCGACCACGTCGCCGTCGGCCTGAACGAGTTCGGCAGGCCGGGCAACTATTTCGCCCGCCAGGTGAAGCGCTGGACGCAGCAATATCGTGCCGCCCAGACGGCACAGATCGAGCCGGTCGAGAAGCTCATCGAATGGCTGCCGCGCACCGTTCCCGAGCAGACGCGCATCGCGATCATCCACGGCGACTACCGGATCGACAACCTGATCTTCGCCGCGAACGGCACGCGCCTGCGCGCCGTCCTCGACTGGGAGTTGTCGACCATCGGAGACCCGCTCGCCGACTTCGCCTATTTCGCGATGAACTGGTCCATGCCGGCGGATGGACGTTCGGGACTGCAGGGCGCCGATCTCGCCGGGTCGGGCATCCCGTCGCTCGACGAGGCGGTGGCGCTATACTGCGCCTGCACCGAGCGGGACGACGTGCCAGACCTGCACTGGTATTTCGCCTATAACCTGTTCCGCCTCGTCGGCATCGTGCAGGGCATACGCAAGCGGATCATCGACGGCAACGCGTCGAGCGCCGCCGCCGAGGCGTCCGCGGCTCGCCTGGTCCCGCTCGCCGAGGCCGCCTGGAGGGAGGCCCGCATGGCGGGAGCCGCCGGATGAGCGACGCCACGCCCGACCTCAACCTGTTCGATCTGACCGGCCAGGTCGCGGTGGTGACCGGCTCCTCGCGCGGCATCGGCCGGGCGATCGCCGAGGCGTTCGCCGTCCACGGCGCCCGGGTGGTGATCTCGAGCCGCAAGCAGGAGGCGTGCGAGGCGGTGGCGGAGGCGATCAACGCCCGGCACGGAGCCGGACGCGCGATCGCGATCGCCGCGAGCATCTCCTCGAAGCCGGCGCTGCGTGCCCTCGTCGACGCCACCAACGAGAGGCTCGGCCCGATCGACGTGCTGGTCTGCAACGCCGCCTCGAACCCGTACTACGGCCCGCTCGCCGGCATCAGCGACGAGCAGTTCCGCAAGATCCTGGACAACAACGTCCTTTCCAATCACTGGCTGATCGGCATGGCGGCCCCCGCGATGGTCGAGCGCCGTCGCGGCGCGATCATCGTCGTGTCCTCGATCGGCGGACTTCTCGGCTCCGAGACGATCGGCGCCTACAACATCTCCAAGGCGGCAGACTTCCAGCTCGTGCGCAACCTCGCGGTCGAGTACGGCCGGCACGGCGTCCGCATCAACGCCATCGCGCCCGGCGTCATCCGCACCGACTTCGCCCGCGCGCTGTGGGAGGACAAGCAGGCCGAGGCGGCGCTGAGCCGCGCGACCCCGCTGCGCCGGATCGGCGAGGCGGGCGAGATCGCCGGCGCCGCGGTGTTCCTCGCCGCGCGGGCGAGCGCCTACGTCACCGGCCAGATGATCGTCGTCGACGGCGGCGCCACCATCGCGGGCGCGCTTCCGTGAACACGCAAACCGCAACGATCGATTGGTGCAGGGCATGATCAGGACAGAGCGGCACGGCGCGGTGAGCGTCATCGTCATCGACAACCCGCCGGTGAACGCGTTCGGCGCCGCGATCCGGCGCGGCATCGAGGACGCGCTGGACGCGGCGCGCGCCGACGAAGCGGTGGCGGCGATCGTGCTGCGCGGCGCCGGCCGACTGTTCTCCGGCGGCGCCGACATCACCGAGTTCACCAAGCCGCCGGTCGAGCCCTTCCTGCCCGAGATGCTCGATCGGATCGAGGCAACCGCGAAGCCGGTGATCGCCGCCCTGCACGGCACCTGCTTCGGCGGCGGCCTGGAGATGGCGCTGAGCTGCCACTACCGGGTCGCGGCACCCTCGGCCAGGCTCGGCCTGCCGGAGGTCAAGATCGGACTGCTGCCGGGTGCCGGGGGCACCCAGCGCCTGCCGCGGATCGTCGGCGTCACGGAAGCGCTCGCGAGCATCGTCAGCGGCGATCCGGTCGACGCCGCCCGCGCGCTGGCGACCGGCCTCGTCGACCGCGTCGTGCGCGAGGACAGCCTGACCGAGGACGCCGTCGACTTTGCCCGGGAGGTCGCGATCCCCGAAGGTCCGCGCCGGACCAGGGACCGCGCGGTCGAAGCCGCGCCGGAGACGTTCGAGACGTTCCTCGCCGCGCAAGGCGGCAAGCTGCGCGGCCGCGACGCGCCGGCGGCCTGCGTCGAGGCGATCAGGGCATCGACCGCCATGCCGTTCGCGGACGGGCTGGCGCGCGAGCGGGCGCTGTTCATCGAGCTCGCCGGCGGCCGGCAATCGATGGCGCTGCGCCACATCTTCTTCGCCGAGCGGGCGGCGGCGAAGATCGGGGGCGTTTCCGCGGAAACCGCCACGGTCGCGGTCCGCAAGGTTGGCGTCGTCGGCGCCGGCACCATGGGCGGCGGCATCGCGATGAACTTCCTTTCCGCCGGCTTGCCGGTCACGCTCGTCGAACGCGAAACGGCAGCGCTCGATCGCGGCGTCGCCACCATCAGGAAGAACTACGAGCGCACCGCCAAGCGCGGTCGCCTGACCGCCGAACAGGTCGAGACCGCGATGTCGCAGCTCTCGCCGAGCCTCGACCTTGCGGCGCTCGCGGAGTGCGACCTCGTGATCGAGGCCGTGTACGAGAACATGGACCTCAAGAAGGACGTGTTCCGGCGCCTCGACGGCATCGTCAAGCAGGGCGCCATCCTCGCCTCGAACACCAGCTACCTGGATGTCGACGAGATCGCCGCCGTGACCGAGCGTCGGGGCCACGTGCTCGGCATGCATTTCTTCTCGCCGGCGAACGTCATGCGCCTGCTCGAGATCGTGCGCGGCGCCGGCACCGAGCCGGCGGTGCTGGCCACCGCCATGTCGCTGTCGCGCAAGGTCGGCAAGGTTGCCGTCGTTGCCGGCGTCTGCCACGGCTTCATCGGCAACCGCATGCTGGAAGCCAGGCAGCGTCAGGCCAACCGGCTCATCCTGGAAGGTGCCGCACCGGCCGAGGTGGACCAGGCCTTGCTCGATCTCGGCATGCCGATGGGCCCGTTCCAGATGGCCGATCTCGCCGGTCTCGACATCGGCTGGGACGCGGCCGCGTCGTCGGGTGCCGACGTGCGCGAGATCCTCTGCGAAGCCGGGCGGCGCGGGCAGAAGAACGGGCGCGGCTTCTACGACTACGACGCCGACCGCAACCGCACGCCGTCGGCGGAGGTTGTCGCCGCGATCAGGGATTTCGCCAAGCGGCAGAAGGTCGAGCAGCGAACGATCGGCGCCGACGAGATGCGCGAGCGGCTGCTCTACCCGATGGTCAACGAGGCGGCGAAGATCCTCGAGGAGGGCATCGCGCAGCGGGCCTCGGACATCGACTTGGTCTGGGTGCATGGCTATGGCTGGCCACCGGTGACCGGCGGTCCGCTGTTCTGGGCCGACGGGATCGGCCTGGCTGCGATCGTCGCCGGGCTGCAGGCGCACCGGGCGCGTCTCGGCGCGGACGCCGAGGTCTCGTCGCTGCTGGCCCGCAAGGCCGCCGAGCACGGAACGTTCAACGGCTGAGGCCGCGCCACAGGCGTCGGCGCGAGAACGACCACGCCCTGACAAGAAACCACGGGGAAGCAAGATGTCGGCTGTCGCTAGCGTCAACACCTCGCCCGGCTGGCTGCGCCGGCGGGAACTGCACGGCTACCCGTCCGACGCGGTAAGGCGGCTGAACCTGCTGCTGATCGTCGCGATCACGATCTCGCTCTACTACCAGCTCTATGTCGGTGGCGGCGTCGCCACGCTGATCCTCGGCCAGCTGCAGATGCCGTTCGACTACTTCGTCCTGATCCTGGCGTTCGGCAATCTCGCCGGCGCCTTCGCGTCCCTGCTCGCCGGATTGTCGGACCGCTACGGGCGCAGCAACCTCGTCCTCGTGGGCCTGGGCCTGGTCTGCGCCCTGACCACCTTCGCGATCCCCAATGCGACCGACAAGCTGACCTACGGCATCGAGTACGGCGCCGTCGCCTTCGTCGAGGGCATGGTCCTGGTCGCCACGCCGGCGCTGATCCGCGATTTCTCGCCGCAGGTCGGACGCGCGACCGCCATGGGCGTCTGGACGGTGGGCCCGGTGCTCGGCAGCCTCATGGTCAGCCTGGTCGCGACCCTGACGCTGCCCACGACGCACAGCTGGCAGAGCCAGTACGAGATCTGCGGCGTCATCGGCTTCGTCGTCCTCGCCGTCGGCGTGGTGTTCCTGCGCGAGCTTTCGCCCGCGCTGCGCGACCAGATCATGGTCAGCCTGCGCGACAGCGCGCTGCTCGAGGCGCGGGCGCGCGGCCTGAAACCCGACCTGCACGCGTCGTTCCGGCAATTGCTGCGTCCGGACATCGTCGCCGCCGCCTTCGGCCTGTCCGTGCTGCTGATGTTCTACTACACCTCGGTCGCCTTCGGGACGATCTACCTGGTCACCATCTTCCACTTCTCGGTGGGCGACGCCAACGCGCTGGCGAACTGGAACTGGGGCGTGCTCGCCCTCGGCCTGATCCTGGTCGGCATCGTCTCGGACCGCCTGCGGGTGCGCAAACCCTTCATGCTGGTGGGCGGCATCGGCGCGGTGCTGCTGACCTGGCTCTACCTGACGAAGGCGGGGCAGCATCCGAGCTGGGGAACGCTGGTCCTGCTGAGCTGCGGCCAGTCGGCCATGGTCGCGATGTGCAACGTGACCTGGATGGCAAGCTTCACCGAGATGGTCGAGGCGCGCAACCCGGCCCTGACCGCGACCGGGCTGGCCATCTGGGGCTGGATCCAACGCGTGGTGGTGACGCTCAGCTTCCTCGCCATCCCGCACGTCGTCAGCACGGTCACGCCGCTGATCGGAGCGGGGCCGGTGATCGCCGCCTACACGCGGGCGCAGGCTACGCACACGCCGCCCAGCCCCGCGCTGCTCGCCAGGCTCGGCGAACTGCAGCAGGCCACCGCCGCCTCGCCCGGGCAGTGGCGGACCTGGTACTGGGTCTGCCTCGCCGGGATCGTCGTCTTCATCGCCACCAGTTTCGTCATGCGCGGCCGGTGGAGCCCGGCTGCCGCCCGCGCCGACGAGGAGGCGCACAACCGGGCGGTCGCCCTCGAGATCGCGCAACTGAACCGGGGAGCGGCACGATGAACCGCATGGCACCGCCCGAGGCCGGCCCGCTATGGCAGAACGCCTACCGCAAGGGCCTGCGCGCGGACTTCTCGCCCGTGCCCTCGACGCTGCTCGACGAACTTCGAGCCGCCGTCGCCAATCATGGCGAGAACACCTATCTCGAGTTCGCCGGCCGCTGCTGGAGCTACGCGAGGTTCGGCACGCTGGTGGAGAACGCGGCGGCGGGCCTGCGCGCGCTCGGCATCGGCCAGGGCTGGCACGTGGCGCTGCACATGCCCAACGTGCCGCAATACGCGATCGCGCTGTTCGCCGTACTGCGCGTCGGCGGCGTGGTGGTGAACATGAGTCCGCTCGATGCCGAGCGCGAGATCGTCCACAAGCTCGGCATCGGCGAAGCGCGCGCGGTGATCAGCTTCACCGGCCTGCACGAGAAGATCCCGCGCCGCGCGGACCTGCTGCTCATCATCGCGGGCCTGGACGACTTCGAGTTCGGCGGGCTCGACGGTCGCCCGCTGCCGCCCGATCCCGGCACGTACCGCTTCGGCCACCTGCTCGGCGCGGCGCCGGCGCTCGAGGCCTGGCCGAACACCAGCCCCGGCGACCTCGCGGTGCTGCAGTTCACCGGAGGCACCACCGGCGTGCCCAAGGCTGCGATGCTGACGCACGCCAACCTGACGGCGGCGATGGCGATCTACTGCGCCTGGGTCGAGGCGGAGGAGGAGGAGCCGACGCGACATCGCGTGCTGACCGTGCTGCCGCTTTTCCACATCTACGCGCTGGCCTGCATCCTGCTGCCGGCCATGCGCAGCGGCCAGACGCTGATCCTCAAGGCGAGATGGGACACCGACGACATCCTCGATACGATCGCGTCGTCCCGGCCGACGGCGTTCTACGGCGTGCCGACGATGTTCACCGCGCTGCTGGCCAGCCAGCGGGCGTCCGACACCGACCTCTCGTCGCTGCGGATCTGCAGCTCCGGCGGCGCCTCGCTGGCGCCGGAGCTGCAGCGCGCCTTCCGCAGCCGGACCGGCCTGAGCCTGGTGGATGGCTGGGGGATGACCGAAACCTGCTCGGCGGGCACCGCGACGCCGCGCCGCAAGCCCAAGGCAGGGGCGGCGGGGGTGCCGCTGCCCGGCATCGACGTGCGCATCCGCGACCTCGAGGATCTGCGACGCGAGCTGCCGCGTGGCGAGAAGGGCGAGATCTGCGTGCGCGGCCCGAACATCATTTCCGGCTACTACCAGAACCCCGAGGCCAACGCCGACGGCTTCGTCGACGATTATTTCCGCACCGGCGACATCGGCTATTTCGACGAGGACGGCTACCTGTTCATCGTCGATCGCCGCAAGGACATGATCATCTCGAGCGGCTACAACGTCTTCCCGCGGATCATCGAGGAGGCGGTGCTCGAGCATCCGGCGGTGCTCGAAGCGATCGTGATCGGCGTGCCCGACCCCTATCGCGGCGAGATGGCGAAGGCCTTCGTGGTGCTGCGTCACGGCATGCCGGCGTTCACGCTCGAGGCGCTGCGAAGCTTCCTTTCCCACCGCCTCGGCCGGCACGAGCTGCCGGGCGCGCTCGAGTTCCGCGAGCAGCTGGTGAAGACCATCGTCGGCAAGCTCGCCAGGAAACCCCTGGTCGACGAGGAGCGCGCGAAGGCCGCCGCCTCCGCCGACCCTACCGGCTGAGGAGCGAGCCCATGCGCAGCGCCGTCATCGTCTCCACCGCACGCACGCCGATCGGCCGCGCCTACCGTGGCGCCTTCAACGACACGCAGGCGCAGGCGCTCGGCGGCCACGTCGTCGCGCACGCGGTGGCTCGAGCCGGGCTCGATCCCGCCGAGGTCGAGGACGTCGTGATCGGCGCGTCGCTGCAGCAGGGTTCCACCGGCACCAACGTCGCGCGACAGGTCGCGCTGCGCGCCGGCCTGCCGGCCTCGGTTGCCGGGATGAGCCTCGACCGGCAATGCGCCTCCGGCCTGATGGCGATCGCGACCGCCGCCAAGCAGGTCGTCCATGACGGCATGGAGATCGTCGTCGGCGGCGGCCTGGAATCGATCTCGCTGGTGCAGACGCCGGCGATGAACCGCGCGCGGATGATGGATCCGCAGCTGATGGAGCGCGTGCCTTCGATCTACATGAGCATGCTGGAGACCGCCGAGATCGTCGCCGACCGGTACGGCGTGTCGCGCGACGCCCAGGACCAGTACGCGCTCGCCTCGCAGCGGCGCACCGCCGCCGCGCAGGCGGCGGGACGGTTCGACGACGAGATCGTGCCCCTGCCGACGGTGATGACCGTCACCAGCAAGGCCACCGCGGAGACGACGCAGCACCCCGTCACGCTGACGCAGGACGAGGGCAACCGTCCCGACACCACGCTTGAAGGGCTTTCCGGGCTGCGGCCGGTGTTCGCCGATGGCCAGCAGGTCAAGCTCGGCCGATGCATCACCGCCGGCAATGCCTCGCAGCTATCCGACGGCGCCTCGGCCTGCGTGGTGATGGAGGAGGCTGAAGCCTCGCGCCGCGGCCTGCAGCCGCTTGGCCGCTACTGTGGCATGGCCGTGGCGGGCTGCCAGCCCGACGAGATGGGGATCGGGCCGGTGTTCGCCGTGCCCAGGCTGCTCGCCCGCCACGGGCTCGGCGTCGACGACATCGATCTGTGGGAGCTCAACGAGGCGTTCGCCGTGCAGGTGGTGTATTGCCGGGACCGCCTCGGCATCGATCCCGACAGGCTGAACGTCAACGGCGGCGCGATCGCGATCGGACACCCCTACGGCATGTCGGGGGCGCGCATGACCGGTCACGCCCTGCTCGAGGGCAGGCGACGCGGTGCGAGGCGGGTGGTCGTGACGATGTGCGTCGGCGGCGGCATGGGAGCCGCCGGCCTGTTCGAGATCGCCTGACGCCCGATGTCGAAGCTGCTGTCGCGCCGCGATCTGGATTTCCTGCTCCACGACGTGCTGGACGTGGAGCGCCTGTGCACGCATCCGCGCTTCGCGGCCCACGACCGCGACAGCTTCTCGAGCGTGCTCGACAGCGCGTTCGCCATCGCGCAGGCCGAGTTCGCGCCGTCCGCGGCCAAGCTCGACCGGCACCCGCCGGCGTTCGACGGGGAGCGCGTCAGCACCATCCCCGAACTGAAGGCAGCACTCGACGCCTACGTTGCCGGCGGCTTCATGGCGGCGAGCTTCCCCGACGCGGCCGGCGGCCTGCAGTTGCCCTTGACCGTCTCGACCGCCGCCGACCTGGTGTTCGCGGCCGCCAACCTGCCCGCGCAGAACTATGCCGGCCTGACCATCGCCGCCGCGCATCTGCTGCTGGCTCACGCCGACGCCGAACAGCAGCGCCGCTTCGCGCGTCCGATGATCGAAGGTCGCTGGTTCGGCGCGATGGCGCTCAGCGAGACGCAAGCCGGCTCCTCGCTCGCGGGCGTGCGCACGCGGGCCGAGCCGCACGGCGACGGGCGCTACCGCCTCACCGGCAGCAAGATGTGGATCAGCGGCGCCGAGCACGAGCTCGCCGAGAACATCGTCTGCCTGGTCCTCGCGCGGCTGCCCGACGCACCGGCCGGCGTCAGGGGGATCTCGCTCTTCATCGTGCCGAAATTCATCCCCGACGAGCACGGCCATCCCGGTGAGCGCAATGCCGGACTTCGGCTCGCCGGGCTGAACCACAAGATGGGCCAGCGCGGCACGGTCAATTGCGTGCTCTCGCTCGGCGACGGTGCCGACTGCATCGGCTACCTGGTCGGAGAGCCGCATCGCGGCCTCGCGATCATGTTCCACATGATGAACGCGGCGCGCATCGGGGTCGGCGCGTCGGCGGTGGCACTGGCCTACACCGCCTACCTGCAGGCGCTGCAGTACGCGCGCGAGCGGGTGCAGGGCCAGTCGCTCGCGGCAAGCGGCAGAGGCGCCCCGGCCGCGATCATCGAGCACGCCGACGTGAAACGGATGCTGCTGGCGCAGAAAGCCGTCGCCGAGGGCGGCCTGGCGCTCTGCCTGCTCTGCGCGCGGCTGGTGGACGAGGCCGCCTGCGTCGCCGACGAGGCAGTCCGCGCCGACCTCGGGCTCAGGCTCGAACTGCTCACGCCGATCGCGAAATCCTGGCCGTCGGAACGCGGCTGCGAGGCGAACTCGATGGCCATCCAGGTGCTCGGCGGCTACGGCTACACCGAGGATTTTCCGCTCGAACGTCTCTACCGCGATCAGCGCCTGAACCCGATCCACGAAGGCACGACCGGCATCCACGGCATCGACCTGCTCGGCCGCAAGGTAAGGATGCAGGAGGGCCGCGCGCTCGCCCTGGTCCTGGGCGACATCGCCGAGACGGTGGCGGCCGCCGGCGCCCATGGCGCCCTGGCCGTCTGGGCGGATGCGCTCGGGCGCGCCAGCCGTCGTCTCGCCGGCCTGACCGCGGAGATCGCGCCGCGCATCGTCGCCGACGCCGAGCGAGGCCTCGCCGACGCGACGCTGTACCTCGATCTGGCCGGAACCATCATCGTCGCCTGGGTCTGGCTGCGCCAGGCGCTCGCCGCCGTTTCGCACGCCGGGGACGCCGGGTTCCACGACGGCAAGCTCGCCGCCTGCGCCTACTACTATCGCTACGAGCTGCCGCGCGCGGCGATGCTCGCCGACATCGTCGCCGATGCCGACGACCTCACCGTGCGCGCGCGTTCCGAGTGGCTCTAGCTGCCTCGTGTCCTAGAACAGCTCGACGTGGCTCTTGAAGCCGAGGAAGGCCGCGTCGGGCAGGTTCGACTGCGCGTTCGGCCGGATATAGTACTGGAAGTCCGGCGCGAAGGTCACGCCGCGGAACACCCGGATCGCGTAGTTCGCCTCGAACGTCATCGTCCAGCGCTGCACGCCGGTGGCGCCGTTGACGGTCAGTTGCGGCGGCAAGCCTTCCGCCAGCGCGATCGCCTGCGACCGGGCGGCGAGCCCGGAAACGTTCTGGTACGTCATCAGCACGTTGATCTGGTCGAACGGACGCCTCCGCCAGAAGCCACCATCCTGCGCGCCGACGTAGTATTGATCCTCGCCGATCGAGGTCTCGGGATCGTTGTGCGAGTAGCCGCCCAGCAGAACCAGGCCGGCGTTCGGCCCCGCGCCGTTGCGGCGCACCATCTGGTCGACCTGTACGTAGATCGAGCTCGATCCCTTGCGGATGCGCGGCGCCAGGCCGTTCGCCTCGTACGGCGCGCCGTTGACGGAGAAATACTCGTCGGTGTGATCGTTGTTGTCGTAGACGAAGCCGAGCTTGTAGTGGCCCGGCAGCTTGCTCGGACCGAAGCTCGGCACGTAGCCGATCTCGACCGGGAAAGCCTCGCCGGACAGGTAGGAGGTGTCGAAGTTCCAGCCGGAACGGAAGTTCTGCGCGTAGTTGTAGATGTTGCTCTGGCTGAAATACACGCCGCTCTGCAGATAGGCATGCGGCGAGGGCGCGAACAGGAAATGCAACGACCAGCCGGCGTCCGGGTACGTGCTGTGCGAGAAATTATAGCCGGCGAAGTTCTTCGGATTGCCGCAAAGCGCGTTGCTCTCGTAGGCGCAGAACAGCGGCGAGGCGTCGAAGTAGTCGTCGAGCGGGATGCGGCCCGCCTGCAGCTGCAGACCGCCGCCCAGCAGCGTCTCCTGGCCGTAGAACTGCACCAGATGGGCGACGACGTTGCCGCCGGCGCCGTAGACCTCCGAACTGGGATTGAGCGTGTCGCCGACCAGGTAGCTCGCCGGCAGCCCGCCATAGCGGGCGACCACGATGCTGTTGGTCGAGAAACCCCGGATTCCCGCGAGCTTCTCCCAGTTGATGTCGGTCTCGAAGCCGACCTGCCCGTCGAGGCTCGCGCCACCGCCGGTGGTTACGCGGCCGGCCCCGGGTGCCGGACCGCCGCCACCGGTGATGTTGGCGCCGAGCTCGTTGATGTTGTCGAACAGCACGGCGATGCCGTGGTCGGTGAGCCAGGAGCGCCCCCCGAACATGTCCGGAAACAGCGATTCCGGCGAAGGCAGGGGCGGCTCGCTCGACACCTGCGCCGGGCGCGGGGTCGCCACCTGCTGGCTGGAAGACAATCCCTGACCGCTGTTGAGCGTCTGGGCCATCGCGCCGGTCGCCGCCAGCGACAGGCCGAGTGCCAGGCTCAATCTTCCGGTATGGGCACCGTTGATCGCGCTCGCGAGCGCTTTCAGCAAAGACATCTGTCCTACCCTTTTTTCTTATCTTGGATCTTGGGTTTTCCCTGCGGCCGCCTCTCCTTCGGCCGTCGATGGTTGACCGGCTCCATGGTAAGCGCGGCGTTCCCCCCTTGCCAGACGATTCGTAGACACGGTATGGATGAAGGCGCCGGTGCGACGCCTTTGTCGCGCTCCGCCGCGCTCTTGATCGCAACCCTCTTGATCGCAAGGAGTGACGCAGGATGCGTGCACTGCTCTGCCGGGCGTACGGCCCGCTCGCCGATCTCAAGGTCGAGGACATCGATGCCGCGGTGCCCGGACCGGGCCAGGTGGCGATCCGCGTCGAGGCCTGCGGGGTCAATTTCCTCGACGCCCTGATCGTGCAGGGCAAGTACCAGGCCCGCCCGCCGCTTCCCTTCTCGCCGGGCGGCGAGGTCGTCGGAACCGTCGCCCAGGTCGGCGAGGGTGTCGAGCGGTTCGCGCCCGGCGACCCGGTGATGGGTGCAGCGATCTGGGGCGGCTTCGCCGAGCAGGCGGTGTTCGAGCAATCCCACGTGGTCCGGGTCCCGCCGCACGCGGACCGGGTGGCGCTCGCCGCGTCCAGCATCGCCTACTGCACGGCGCTGCACGGTCTGGAGGACCGGGCGGCGCTGCAACCCGGCGAGACGCTGCTCGTGCTCGGCGCCTCCGGCGGTGTCGGCATCGCGGCGCTGCAGGTCGGCAAGATGCTCGGCGCGCGCGTCATCGCCGCCGCCTCGACGGAGCAGAAGCGCAGCCTTTGCACCGCCGAGGGCGCCGATGCGACGATCGACTACACGCAGCCGGGGTGGCGCGATCAGCTCAAGGCGCTGGCGCCCGGCGGCGTCGACGTGGTGTTCGACCCGGTCGGCGGGCCATACGCCGAGACCGCGATACGCAGCCTGGCCTGGCGCGGCCGGCACCTGGTGATCGGCTTCGCCCACGGCGAGATCCCGGCGCCGCCGCTGAACCTGATCATGCTCAAGGGCGCCTCCTCCGTCGGCGTCTTCTGGGGCGGCCTGTTGCAGCGCGATCCGCGCGCCGGCGCCGCGCTGCTCGGGCGCGTGCTGTCGATGGTCGCCGACGGGCGTCTCAAGCCGCACGTCTCGGCCGCCGTCCCGCTGGAGCGGTCGGTCGAGGCGCTCGAGGCGCTGCTCGAACGGCGCGCGCTCGGCAAGCTGGTCGTGGTTCCGGGTTGATCGGGCGGCGCGGAGCGATGCAGGGCAACTCCGAGCGATCGTGTCGGCACCCGCACAGCGGTCGCGCTCGGCGTTGCGGGTGCGCGGCTTGGCGCTGAGGGATCTCGCCGGGCGCTGGGCGCTGGTCACCGGCGCGGCGTCAGGCATCGGTCACGAGACCGCGCTCGCCTTCGCGCGGGCCGGCGCCCATGTCGTCGCCGTCGACCTCGACCGGTCGGGGCTCGACGAGACGATGCGCCTGGTGCAGGCGGCCGGCCGGCGTTGCCTCGTGTTCGGTTGCGACGTGACCGATGCCGCCGCGGTCGACCGGGTGGCCGTCGAGGTCGGCCGCGAGGTCGGCGCACTCGACGTCGTGGTCAACAATGCCGGCGTCGGCTTCATCGGCGCGTTCGTCGAGACCCCGCTCAGTGCGTGGCAGCAGGTGCTCGGCGTCAATCTGATGGGCATCGTGCACGTCACGCGCGCCTTCCTGCCGCGCATGCTGGAGGCAGGCGGACCGCGCCACCTGGTCAACGTATCGTCTGCCGCCGGCCTCTACGCGCTTCCGCATCTCAGCGCCTACTCGGCTTCGAAACAGGCGGTGATCGGGCTGTCGCAGTCGCTGTCGATGGAGCTCGACCGCACGCCGATCGGCGTGACGGTCGTCTGTCCGGGCGTGATCAACACCCCCATCGTGCGCAACCGTCGCGCGGTCGCGCCCGGCGTTCCGCAATCGACACTCGACCGGCTCGAGCGCGTCTACCGGGCGACCGGCATCCATCCCGCCGTGGTCGGCGCGCGCATCGTGCGCGGCGTGCAGCGCGGCGAGGAGATGGTCCTGGTCGGCCGCTCGGCAGTGCAGGTCTTCCACGCGCGCCGGCTGTCGCTCCGGTGGCTGAGGCGGGCCAGCATCTCGGGCGCCCGCAAGCTCGGCTATGTCTGGTGACACAGCCCCGGCGCCCCGTGCCACCTGACGATCATGCAGCCGACGCCGAGAAGAGCGTCGGATAGGGAGGGATCATGGCGATCATCGAGCACGTGCCGGAAAAGTCAGTGACCGCGTCGTCGGGCGACGTGGCTGCGATCGACGGGCTGCGCGCCGCTTTCCGGGCGCAGCGCGCCGCGTTCGCCGCCGACTCCCACCCCGGCCTCGAAGTCCGCCGCGAGCGGATCAGGGGGATCGTGGGCATGATGATCGCGCATCGCGGCCGCATCCGCGACGCGCTGTCGTCCGATTTCGGCTTCCATCCGCCACCGGCTTCCGACCTGATCGAGGTGCTCGGGGTCGTCGGCCGCGCGCAGTACGCGCTCGACAACCTCGAGCGCTGGATGCGTCCGGTCGAGCGCGAGACCGATCAGGCGGTGCTCGGCACCGCCAGGGCCTACGTCCAGCACCAGCCCAAGGGCGTGGTCGGCAACATCGTGCCCTGGAACTTCCCCTACGACCTTTCGGTCGGCCCGCTGATCGAGATGCTCGCCGCCGGCAACAGGGTGATCATCAAGCCGTCCGACTACACGCCGGCCTGCGGCGCGCTGCTTGCCGAGATGATCGCGGCGACCTACGAGCCGACGCTGGTGCATGTCAGCGTCGGCGGGGGGGCGCACCCCCCCCCGGTGGGGCCCCCCCCCCGGGGCCTGAGCGGCGGCGAGGACCGATGTCC
>CAXTNV010000003.1:46586-61885 GCA_964245755.1 uncultured Acetobacteraceae bacterium
GGGGCGGGCTCGATCTCGCCCGCGCGTTCGGCGACCTCCCCTGGGACCATCTGCTGTATACCGGGAGCCCGAATGTCGGGCGCGAGATCATGAGGGCGGCCGCGGCGCACCTGACGCCGGTGACGCTCGAGCTCGGCGGCAAGAACCCGACGATCATGACGCGGGGCTCGGTCAACGCCGAGAACGTCAAGTCCGTGATCGGCACCAAGATCGTCAAGAACGGCCAGATGTGCGTCAGCGCCGATCATTGCTACGTTCCGCGCGGCGAGATCGAGCGCTTCGTCGAGCTCGCCGGGGCCTTCATGCAGCAGGCGGCGCCGGACTATTCGCGGAGCGAGGAGTGCACGGGCATCATCTCGCTGCGCCATCTCGATCGTCTGACCGGTATGCTCGAGGAGGCCTCGGCCCGGCATGGTCGCGTGGTGACGCTCGAGTCCGACGCGCCGTCCGACCGGACGACGCGACGCATGCCGATGTCGCTGGTGATCGATCCCGATCCCGACCTGCGCATCATGAAGGAAGAGATCTTCGGCCCGATCCTTCCCGTCATCCCCTACGACGATCTCGACCAGGTGGTCGCGGCCATCAACGAGGGCGAGCGCCCGCTCGGCCTCTACGTGTTCGGCGAGGATACCGCGCTGACGCAGAAGGTGATCGACGGCACCTTGTCCGGAGGGGCTGCGGTCAACACCTGCGCGGTGCAGGGGGCACTGCCGTCGCTCGGCTTCGGCGGTGTCGGCACCAGCGGCATGGGACGCCATCACGGCATCGCCGGCTTTCACGAATTCTCCAACCCGCGCGGCGTCGTGATCCGCGGCAGCGACGACCATATCGACGCCTTCTTCTCGCCGTACGCCAAGGCGGCGATGATGGTCGAGGGCGTGATCGGTCCATCGCCGGCGTGAGCGCCAACCCGCCGCGGCGCCGCGGCAACAGCGAAGGGAACAACCATGCCCGACGGAGCCGTTGACGCGAGCATCGCAGCGGGCGCGAACTCGCAGCGGGCGAGCGCTCATCTGGACGTCATCATCGTCGGCGCCGGCCTCTCCGGGATCGGCGCCGCCTGCCGCCTGGTGCAGCATTGCCGGAGCAA
This sequence comes from uncultured Acetobacteraceae bacterium, assembly GCA_964245755.1. Lineage (GTDB taxonomy): Bacteria > Pseudomonadota > Alphaproteobacteria > Acetobacterales > Acetobacteraceae > Lichenicoccus. The sequence continues at coordinate 47,680 of CAXTNV010000003.1, forward strand.
GCGGTTCGCGATCCTGGAAAACCGCGACACGCTCGGCGGCACCTGGGACCTGTTCCGCTATCCCGGGGTGCGCTCGGACTCCGAGATGCACGCGCTCGGCTACAAGTTCCGCCCGTGGCGACACCAGCTCTCGATCGCGCCGGGCAGCGAGATCCTGAACTACATCCGCGAGACCGCGAGCGAGTACCGGATCGACCGCCATATCCGCCTGCGCCATCAGGTGCGCGCAGCATCGTTCTCGACCGGGCAGGGGCGTTGGACACTGGACGTCGAGGTGGACGGGGAAAGCATACGCCTGACCTGCGACATGCTGCTGATGTGCAGCGGCTACTACAGCTACACCGAGGGACACGCGCCCGATTTCCCAGGTGCCGAGGCGTTCCGCGGCCAGCTCATCCATCCGCAGTTCTGGCCGGGATCGCTGGACTACGCCGGCAAGCGCGTCGTGGTCATCGGCAGCGGCGCCACCGCGGTCACCCTGGTCCCCGCGATGGCCAGGACCGCGGGCCACGTCGTCATGCTGCAGCGCTCGCCGAGCTACATCTTCTCACGACCCAGCAGCGACAGGATCGGCGATCTGCTGCGCCGTGCACTGCCGCGCGCTCTGGCCGGCCGGTTGATCCGGATCAAGAACATCTCGCAGGAGGTGTTCTACTACAAGCTGGCACGCGCCAAGCCTGCCGACTTCAAGCGCCAGCTTATCGACATGATCCGCAAGGAGCTCGGCCCCGACTTCGATGTGGTCAAGCATTTCACCCCGACCTACGATCCATGGGACCAGCGGATCTGCTTGGTGCCCGACTCCGACCTGTTCGAGGCGATCCGCGAGGGTCGCGCCTCCGTCGAGACCGACCATATCGAGCGCTTCACCGAGACCGGGATCAGGCTCGTCTCCGGCAAGCAGATCGATGCCGACATCGTCGTCAGCGCCACCGGCCTGAAGATCGTCGCGATGGGCGGCATCGCGGTCACGGTCGACGGCAAGGCGGTCGATTTCAGCCGGCGCCTCGCCTACAAGGGCATGATGATCGGCGACGTGCCGAACTTCATCTTCTTCGTCGGCTACAGCATGGCGTCCTGGACGCTGAAGGCGGATCTGGTCGCGTGCTTCGCCTGCCGCGTGATCAACTTCATGCGCCGCCGCCGCTACGATGTCGTGGTGCCCAGGTCGGATGCCTCGATCAAGCCGCAACCGTTCCTCAACCTGAAGTCGGGCTACGTTCAGCGCGCCTCCTCGATCCTGCCGAAACATGGCGATCGTGCGCCCTGGAAGCTCTACCAGAACTATCTTCTCGACATGCCGCTGATCCGTTTCGGCCGTCTGAAGGACGGCACGCTCGCCTTCCGCCGCTCCGCATCGTGACCGATCCACTCTCGAGGTGACATCATGGACCTGAGCTTCACGCCGGCCGAGATCGCCTTCCGCGACGAGGTGCGGTGCTTCTTCCGCGAGGAGATCCCTGCCGACATACGCAGGAAGTCCGGCGACGGCGAACATCTGGCGAAATCCGACCTCGTCACCGTGCAGCGCATCCTCAACGCCCGCGGCTGGGCGGTGCCGCACTGGCCGCGCGAGTGGGGCGGCAACGATCTCACCCCGGTGCAGCGCTACATCCTCACCGAGGAGATGCAGCGCGCCAGCGTTCCGTCGCCGCTGCAGTTCAACGTCCACATGGTCGGCCCGGTGATCGCCACCTTCGGCAACGAGGAACAGAAGCGCCGCTTCCTGCCCGCCACCGCCAACCTGGACATCTGGTGGTGCCAGGGCTTCTCCGAGCCGGACGCCGGTTCGGACCTGGCATCCTTGCGCACCCGTGCCGACCGAGACGGCGACAGCTACGTCGTCAACGGCCAGAAGGCCTGGACCACGCTCGGCCAGTTCGCCGACTGGATCTTCTGTCTGGTCCGCACCGACCGCGAGGCGAAGAAGCAGCGGGGCATCTCCTTCCTGCTCATCGACATGACGACCCCCGGCATCACTGTCCGCCCGACGATCACCATCGACGGCGCCCACGAGGTCAACGAGATCTTCTTTGACGACGTCCGCGTCCCCGTCGAGAACCTGGTCGGCGAGGAGAACCGCGGCTGGGACTACGCGAAATACCTTCTCGGCCACGAGCGCACCTCCATCGCCCGCGTCGGGGTGTGCAAGGAACGCATCGCGCGCGCCAAGCGCCTGGCCCGCGAGACGCCGTCGGGCGACGGCACCCTGTGGGACGACCTGACCTTCCGCCACCGCGTCGCCGAGCTCGAGGTACGCGCCAAGGCGCTCGAGGTCACCCAGCTCCGCGTCGTCGCCCGCGCCCGCGACGGCGACGAGCGCCCGGACCCGAACTCCTCGATCCTCAAGATCCGCGGCTCGGAACTGCAGCAGGAGACCACAGAACTGCTCAAGGACATCGCCGGCCCGCAGGCCTGGCCCGTGTGGGACCAAACCGACGAGGGCAGCAACGCGCCCGACCTGGGTCCGGCCTGGGCTCGCGAAGTGGCCGGCAGCTACTTCAACAACCGCAAGGTCTCCATCTACGGTGGCTCCAACGAGATCCAGCGCAACATCATCGCCAAGGCTTTCCTCGGGCTCTGACCGGGGGCTCCAAGGGACCACTCCAGCCACGGCGGGCAGACATGGACTTCAACTTCTCCGACGATCAGCGCCTGCTCCGCGACAGCGTCGACCGCATGCTCGGCGATGCCTACGGCGATTTCGAGAAACGCCGCGCCTATGCGGCCGAGCCGCATGGGTTCAGCCGCAAGCTCTGGCAAGCCTACGCCGAACTGGGACTGCTCGGTCTTCCCTTCGCCGAGGAGGATGGCGGCTTCGCCGGCGGCCCGGTCGAGACCATGCTCGTCATGGAGGCGTTCGGCCGCGCCCTGGCGCTCGAGCCCTACATGCCGACCGTGCTGCTCGGCGGTGGCATCCTCCGCCTCGCCGGCAGCGACGCCCAGCGTCAGGCGCATCTCCCGTCCATCATCGACGGCAGCAGCCGCCTCGCCTTCGCCCAGGCCGAGCGCCAGTCGCGCTACGACCTGCACGACGTCGCGACCACCGCCCGCGCCGACGCGGAGGGCTGGATCCTCGACGGCGCCAAGGACCTGGTTCTCGGTGGCGACAGCGCCGACCTGCTCGTCGTCAGCGCCCGCCTCTCCGGCGCCCGACGCGACCGCGACGGCCTCGCGCTGTTCCTGGTCGATCCGGCGCAGGACGGTGTGCAACGACGTGGTCACGCCACCCAGGACGGTCTGCGCGCCGCCCAGATCACCTTCGAGAACGTCCGCCTTTCGAAGCACCGGCTCGTGGGCGCAGCCGGACAGGCGCTGCCGATCATGGAGCAGGTGGTGGACCTCGCACTGGCCGCACTCGCCGCCGAGGCGGTCGGCGTCATGTCGGTGCTGCACGAGGTCACGGTCGACTACCTCAAGCAGCGCAAGCAGTTCGGCGCCCCCATCGCGAGCTTCCAGGCGCTGCAGCACCGCGCCGCCGACATGCTCGTCAATCTCGAGGAGGCCCGCTCGATGGCGATGTACGCGGCGATGATGGCCGAGGCACCCGACCCCGGGGAACGTCGCGCCGCCATCTCCGCATCGAAGGTCGCGATCAACAAGGCCGCCCGCTCGCTGGGCCAGGAGGCGATCCAGCTCCATGGCGGCATCGCCATGACGTGGGAGTACAAGGCCGGCCACTACTTCAAGCGCCTGACCGCGATCGAGAGCCTCTTCGGCGACACCGGCCACCACCTGCGCGCCCTGGACGACGCCGGCGGCCTCATTGAAGTCGCGTAGCACAGGCGCCCGGCCGGCGACGCCAGCCCGGTTGCATCACCCCGGGCGAGACGTCGCGGCAGGTGTCAAGGACGTTTCATGAAGCAGGTCGCCACGGCGGACGCGAGCAGCCTGCCTTCCGCGGTGCTCAACCGGGCCTCCGACACGGCGAAGGATTTCGCGGTGTGCGTCACCCAGCCTTCGGCCACGAGATCCTCATCCCTCGGAACCGGACGAAGCATCTTGAGCGTGAGGTCCACCGTGCCGTAGCCGACTCCGGGCTCGAGGGTCGAGTGGATCGCGAGACCGGTTGCGGAGTCCAGAACCGTGGCGGCAAATCCGCCGTGAACGCCGCCCAGCGGGTTGAGGTGGCGATGGTCCGCGCGTGCGGACAGCCTTATGCGCCCATGTTCCACCTTGATGTCGAACATCGGCACCGTCTGCGCGATCGACGCGCCGGGAACCCTGCCGTCGGCCATCGCGCGCAGCAGTTCCAGGCCCGACATCGTGCTGACATCCATGCGGCAGCTTCCTTGCACCCGTCTGCGACGTTCGCTAACCGCCGGATCATAGCGTAGCTTCGAGGATCGACGAAACTCCTCGGCGAAGATGCGCATGTCGCGCCTCCCCGGCGGAGCTCCGCTCCAGCTCGATCCCGGTTGCACGGCTCGTGAGGGAGCGGGCCGACGCGAGGCACCACAGGCGCCTCAGCCGGCCGGCGCGCCGCACCGCTGCCGCAATACCCGGCTGATGCGTCGCCGGCCGCCGGGTGCGTCGCCTCCATGCGGCGAGCCGCGCGCGAGCGGGATCCCGTAGCTCCCACACCTGCATTCGGCAAACCGGAGCAGGCTCCGGGCTTTATCGAGGCTACGCCGCACGCAGAATGGTGCGGCCGCACCGACCTGTTCGAGGGTGATCATGAAATCCAAGCGTGTCGACGACGTGTTGCCTCTCGCCCTCTATGCCGCGCTGGGCGACGGACGCAGCGTTGCCTTGCTCGGTGCGGACGGTGCGATCGACTGGTGGTGCCTGCCCAGCCTCGACAGCGTGCCTTTCCTTGATCGTCTCGTCGCCGGCTCGTCGGGCGGCCGGTTCTCGATCACGCCCTCCGCCGCCTTTACCGTGGAGCGTCGCTATCGCGAGAACAGCAACGTCCTGGAGCAGACGTTCTCGACGGACAGCGGCCGGGTGCGCATCACCTCGTCCCTGAACAGCGGCATCTCCGGGCGTCTTCCCTGGACCGAGCTCGCGCAACGGGTCGAGGGCCTCGAAGGCGAGGTGGCACTCGATGTCGAGCTGCAGCTCGGCCGCCGGCTCGAACGGGCGACCTCCTGGCGCGAAACCGGGCCGTCCGGAGACGTGGTCCATGTCGACGGCATCCTGTGCACGTTCCGCGCCTCGGGCGACGTGCGGCGCACGGTCGAGGAGGATGATCGGCTGATGGCGACCATCGCCACGCGACCCGGCTCACGCAGCGTCGTCGCCCTGCTCGCTTCCGACAACGAGCCGCTCATCCTGCCCTCGGTCGAGACCATCGATGCGCGGATCGATCGATCCGATCAGTCCTGGCGGGAATGGGCGACCGACCTCGACATCGGGGGCCGCTACGAGGCGGTCCTGCGGCGCAGCGCGTTGGCGCTGAAGCTGCTGCTGTTCTCTCCGACCGGCGCCATCGCGGCTGCGGCCACCAATGGGCTGCCGGAGCGTATCGGCGGCAACAAGAACTACGACTACCGCTACGGCTGGATCCGCGACGCCGCCTACACGATCAAGGCGTTTCTCCGCGTCGGCGCCGTCGAAGAGGCCAAGGCCGCCTTTTCCTGGATGACGGCGACGATTGGCCGGCACGATGGGCTGCACATCATGTACAGCCTGAACGGCACCCTGGCTCCGGAGCAGGAGCAGCTCGATCTTCCGGGTTATCGCCGCAGCGTCCCGGTGCTGTGCGGCAACCGGGCGCGCGAGCAGCTGCAGCTCGGTGTCTATGGCGACATCCTGGAGACTGCGGCGCTGTTCGTCGAGCAGGGTCACGTGCTCGACCTGGTCACCCGGCGTCTGCTCGCCGACCTTGCCGACCAGTGCGCGGATCAATGGGGCCGCAAGGATGCCGGGATCTGGGAGCTGGAGCAGCAGGAGCACTACACCATGTCGAAGCTCGGCTGCTGGACCGCGCTGGATCGCGCGGTGAAGCTCGCCGGCTCAGGCCAGATCGACGGCAGCCGCTGCGCGCGCTGGCTGCACGAGCGCGACCACATCCGCGACTGGATCGACGCTCACTGCTGGTCGGAGAAGCAGCAGGCCTACACGCTGCACGCCGGCACCGAGAAGCTCGACGCGGCGATCCTGCTGGCGACGCGCTTCGGTTTCGAGCGGCGCGACCGGTTGGCCAAGACCAGGGAGGCGGTGCGCTCGAAGCTGAGCCGCGGCCCGCTGCTGTACCGGTATTCGGGCATGGAAGCGGAGGAGGGCTGTTTCCTGGCCTGTTCTTTCTGGCTCGTCGAGGCATACGCGCTGCTCGGAGAGACGCAGATCGCGGAGACGCAGCTCGACCGCCTGCTCGAGGTCACCGGGATCAATCTGGGGTTGCTCAACGAACAGCAGGATCCTGCGGATGGCGCCATGCTCGGCAACATGCCGCAGGCGCTCAGTCACCTGGCGCTGATCCACGCGGTCCAGTCACTGGCCGACGGCGCGCGGGGATAGGGTGTTCGACAGGCGTCGTGCCGGTGCCGCAGAACCGGTCGACGCAGGGTCGTGCTGTTGCCGCCGTCGCGATTTCCGGGTGGCGACGCCGTCGCGAAGCGGCGTTGCTTCATTCTGCCGCCTTCGAGTGCCCGTCCTCGGGCCGCCCGGCAGCCGGCTCCGCCTTGCGCCCGAGCCCGATCTCCTTGGCGAGGTCGCTGCGCCGCTCGGCGTAGGAGGGGGCGACCATCGGGTAGTCGCGCGGCAGGCCCCAGCGCTCGCGATACTGGTCGGGCGTCATGTTGTAGGAGCTCTGCAGGTGCCGCTTCAGCATCTTGAGCTTCTTGCCGTCCTCCAGGCAGACGATGTAGTCCGGATAGACGCTCTTCTTGATCGGCACCGCGGGCACCGGCTTCTCCGCCGCCGCCGCCTCGCTGACCCCGCCCTTCAGGCCGTTCAGCGCCTTGTAGACCTCCTGGATCAGCGCCGGCAGGGCCGCGGCTTCCACCGTGTTGTTCGACACGTGCGCGCTGACGATCTGCGCTGCCAGTTCCAACGGCTTCATAGGCTTGCTGTTCATCGCGGTCATCCTGGCATCGCTGTCTTGCAGAATGACTTCAATCAGATCGCGTTCTGGCTGTCGATACTGTGCCGGTCCTCCGGCCTGCTCCAGCGAACCACGCGAGACTGCGACCAGCACGGCCGCGCTACCGACCTCGGCCGGCCTCGTGCAGGTTGCGGATGTCGTGGGTGAACGCGTCGCGTCCAGCACCGTGGCAAAGCTCTGCGCGACACCGCGCCGACGCATCCTGCTTCGGCTCCGCCTCCGGCACGCGCGTGGTCTTCGGTCGCCGGCAAGATGTCGAGCGTCGGTGGTCGAGCCTGGGCAGCACTTCCATGCTCAAGGCTCGTCGGCCACCGGAGATGCGATCCGGGTCGGCGGCGCTGGCGTCGCTGGCGCCCTGATCAGCGCATCGACAGAGCGGAACGATGCTTCGCCGCAGCACGGCGCGGCCCAAGAAAGTCCTTGCAAGGCTTGGCCTCAGGACCTAATTGACCCCCCCTTGGCCCAAGGGGGCGATCCCGCCCAACAGGCCGTCTACTGGTTCGAGGGTACGTGATGAACGCACTTGCTCAACTGGGGATGGTCTCGGTTAATCCGAGCAATAACCAGCTAGCCGTCGCATCTTCTTCCGAACATGCGGATTGCAAGGATTACTTCGTCGAGAAGGACGGGATGAAGTTTGCCGGCATGCATCTCCTCGTCGATCTGTGGGGTGCCAGGAATCTTTCTGATCCAACCTTGATCGACAGGTCTCTGTGCGAGGCAGCACGCGCAGCCGGTGCGACCATCCTGCACAGCCACTTCCACCACTTCTCGCCCAACGGCGGTGTCTCCGGCGTCGTGGTGCTCGCCGAGAGCCACATCTCGATACATACGTGGCCGGAGCGCCATTTCGCGGCGATCGACATATTCATGTGCGGCGAATGCGATCCGCATCTCGCGGTGCCGGTGCTGCAGAGAACGTTCCAGGCGGATCGCGTTGACCTCGATGAGCAACGCCGAGGGCGGATATCCTGATCGGCCGCTGAGGCCTCAGCGTCCGGCCGTTTCATCTGCCAGCGGACACAGGCGCAGCCCCGATGGGCTGATGGTGCAGGGCCGCGGAGACCAGTGCGCGATGTCGTCCGATACCTGGATCGATGAGACGCTCTACGATGCCTGGGGACAGCGCTTCAAGGTGAAGCGGGAGCTGGCGCGTGTGAGAAGCGCCTTCCAGGACATCGTCGTCTTCGAGAGCGAGATGCACGGCCGGGTGCTCATGCTCGACGGGATCGTCCAGATCACGGAGCGCGACGAGTTCGTCTACCAGGAGATGATGGCGCACGTGCCGCTGCTGACGCACGGAGCGGCGAGGAACGTGCTCATCATCGGGGCAGGAGATGGCGGCGTGCTACGGCGGGTGCTGCAGCACAAGGGCGTAGAGCGGGTCGTCATGGTCGAGATCGACGGCGACGTCATTCGGCTCTCGAAGGAGTTTCTTCCCGGCGTCGCGGGAGATGCCTGGTACGACGCGCGCACGGAAATCATCGTCGGTGACGGGATCGATTTCGTCACCCAGACGAGGGCAAGCTCGTTCGACGTCATTCTGGTCGACAGCACCGACCCGGTAAGCGTCGGCGAGGTGCTGTTCACCGACAAGTTCTACGCGCACAGCGAGCGGGCTCTGACCGATCACGGGATCATCGTGAACCAGTGCGGCGTGCCGTTCATGCAGGCTGACGAACTGAAGCAGACCAGCATGCGCCGCGCACGGATCTTTCCGCACGTCACCGCTTACGTGGTGGCAGTTCCGACCTACGTCGGCGGCTTCATGACGCTGGGCATGGCCGGGAAGGGTCGCGGCTTCGTCCATCCGGATGTCGGCGTGGTCCGCGACCGGGCGCGGGAAGCCGGCATCCTCGGTCATACCCGCTACTGGACGCCCGAGATGCATCTCGGCGCGTTCACGCTTCCGCCGTACATCTCCGAGCAGTTGCCGCAGCGTTAGCCCGAATGCAGGCGTCCTACAGGGTTCCGAACTCGTCGCTCGCCGGCGGTCGCTCCGTAAGCGGACCAGCCTTGCCTCCTACAGCGTCGCCGAGCACGTCCTCCACCTGGTGAAGCTGCTCCGGCGCCGAACCGGAGCCGCCTTGCTCAGGCTCCGCGGGCGCCGGCTCGACGTTCTGGCTGCCAGCACGGGTCCCACCGAACCGATCAGCCCCTCCGGCCTCGGCAGCGTCCGGGCTCTTGTGGTTCCCGGTGTCCTGCTCCCCGTCGGTGTGTTCGATGGCGTCTTCCGAGTGGGGCTGCTTCACGGCGCTTCTCCTGCTCAAGCAGGAGCAACGTGCCAGGGTGGCAAAGTTTCAGGCTGGCGGCCGCCTCACTGGGTCGCGAAGCTCTGCACCAGGCTGCCCGCGATCATGTGCCAGCCATCGATGAGGACAAAGAAGATCAGCTTGAACGGCAGGGAAACGGCGCTAGGCGGCAGCATCATCATTCCCAGGCCCATCAACACGCTGGAAACCACGATGTCGATCACCAGGAACGGCATGTAGAGCAGGAACCCCATCTCGAAGCCGCGCCGCAACTCGCCGATCATGAAGGCAGGAACCAGGGCTCGCCAGGATGTCGCGTCGGCTGCCGATTGCGGCAACTTGGCGATGTCGAGAAACAACGTGAGGTCCGCGGGCCTCACGTTGAGAAGCATAAAATGCCGGAACGGCTCGGCCGCGGCGCGCAAGCCGTCCATCTCGCCGATGCTGCCCGCGAGCAGCGGTGCCACACCGGCTTCCCACGACTGAGTCAGCACCGGCTGCATCACGAAGAAGGTCAGGAACAGGGCGAGGCCGATCAGGACCGTGTTGGGCGGTGTGCCCTGCGCGCCGAGCGCGCCGCGGAGCAGCGACAGGACGATGACGATCCGGGTGAAGGCGGTGACCATCACCAGCAGGCTCGGTGCCAGCGACAGCGTGGTGATGAGTGCGGTGAGCTGCACCAGGCGGCCGGTTGCACCGGTCTCTCCGGCATGGCCGAGATCAATGCTGACCGACTGGGCGTGCGCCGGTGCCGTGGTGAGCAGGAACACGCTGAGCAGAATGAGCGTCGCCTGCGCGAGCAGGAGCCAGATCCGGCCTCGTGTCATTTCGGGTCGGAGGCGGACGGGTGCGGCGGCAGCCAGCCCAGCACGACGTCGGAGGCGCCGCCCGTCAGCAGGAGCACCTGGCGTCCCTGGCAGCCCACCAGGGTCAGCCGGCGCCTCTGATCGAGAGGCAGCGTGGCCAGCAGCGACAGGGCGTTCTGGCTCATGCCGCGCCGGGGCATGAAACCGATCAAGCGTGTGCCGAAGCGGGCGAGCAGGATCATGACGATGACGGCCGCGAGCGCCGCCGCCGTGGTCAGTATGTCGTGCAGCGACATGGCGCGGCCTCTCGCCGGGCAGCCTGAAGCGCCGTCAAGGCGTCCAGTTCGGCGCGCAGCTCGAGCAGAAGCTCACGCAGGCTCGGCTGGTCGCGCCTGTCCAGGCAAAGGCAGCGGGCGCAGAGCTGCGCCACCTGTGCCTCGAGCCCGTCCAGGCGCACGAGGTTCCCTGCGGCGGCGCGAGAGCGGCTGACGCGCAAGGTCTGGATGACGCCGTCCGCGCAGGCCGCCAGTTCGTCGCAGGTGGCGGCGATGCCGCCTGGGAACGGCGAGGTATGAGCCATGGCCTCAGTCATGGCGCCCATCATGACACGAAAGCAATAACATTTCGACACCGATGCGAGGGAGCTATGCGCCCTGTGCATTAACCTTTCGGAAGCATTCTCGTGTCAGGATCCAGGCGGGATGGTGGAGGCCTCGGCGGGATGGACGTATCTTCGACCGACCTGTTCGGACTGGCCGAGCGGAAGCTCGACTGGCTGGAGAGCCGCCAGCGCGTGCTGGCGCAGAACGTCGCCAACTCCGACACGCCGAACTATCAGGCGCGGGACGAGCAGCCGTTCAGCAGCAGCCTGTCGGCGCTGACCGTGACACCGGTGCAGACCAACGCCATGCATATCGCTGGCGGCGGAACCGATGCCGGCACGATCGCCGTTCGAGGTTCCGGTCGCTCGCCGGATGGCAACGAGGTCTCCGTCGAGGCAGAAATGACCAAGGTTGCGGAAACCGACAATCAGCAGCGTTTCGTCACCAATCTCTACGGCAAGTACATGGCGATGTTCAACACTGCGCTGGGCAAGGGTTAAGCGATGGACGTCTCGCGCGCGCTCGACATCTCGTCGGCCGGCATGGATGCGCAGTCCAGCCGCCTGCGCGTGATCGCGGAGAACCTCGCAAACCAGGACACCACCGGTTCGACCCCAGGAGCCGACCCGTATCGCCGCAAGACGGTCACGTTCGCCGAGACGCTCGATCCGGCGCTCGGGACACAGACGGTATCGGTCAAGAAGGTCGGCGCGGACATGAGCGACTTCACGCTCAAATACGATCCGTCACATCCTGCGGCGAATGCGCAGGGCTACGTCAAGATGCCGAACGTCAACAGCTTCGTGGAACTCATGGACATGCGCGAGGCGGAACGTTCCTATAGCGCCAACCTGAACGTGATGCAGGTCACGCGTTCGATGCTCACGCGCACGATCGACCTGCTGAAATGAGCAGCGATCCGCTGACGATGACGGCGTCGGGCGCCGCCGGCGCCTACGCCCGGGTGCAAGGCGTCACGGCTTCGTCCGACATCGACGGTGCGGACGAGCAAGCTTCGGCATCGGACGGCTCGGGCTTCGGCTCGACGCTGCAGCGCGCGCTGCAGGATGTGGTGCAGACCGGTCAGGACGCGGACACGAAGACGATGCAGGGGATAAGCGGGGAGGGCAACATCACCGACGTGGTGATGGCGGTGTCGCGCGCTCAGCTCGCGCTGCAATCCACCGTAGCGATACGCGACCGGGTGGTGCAGGCGTACCAGGACATCATGAAGATGTCGATCTAGCTCAGGGGCCTGATCCGATGCAGGAAGGTGACGTGGCCCTGGTGCTTCGCGAGCTGTTCATGGTGGTGCTGAAGCTCGGTGCACCGGCGCTGCTGACGGCGATGGCCGTCGGGCTGGTGATCTCGCTGATCCAGGCGGTCACGCAGATCAACGAGAGCACCCTGGCGTTCGTGCCCAAGGTGCTGGCGCTGGGTGCTGCCCTCATCCTGGCCGGTCCGTTCATGTACGCCACGCTCGCGGACTACTCGCACGGCATCTTCGACCGGCTGGTCGCCGTGGGCGGTCGATGAGTGCCGACGCCCAGGGTCTCCTGAACAGCCTGCCGAACCTCGCCTTCGGCTTCATGCTGGTGCTGTGCAGGGTCAGCGCCGCGGTGATGGTATTGCCGGGGTTCGGCGAGACCGAGATACCGGTCGTGGTGCGCGCGGGGCTCGCGGTCGGCATCGCGCTGCTGATCTTCCCCGGGGTGCAGGCGCTCCTGCCGCCGTCCGGAGACGCGGTGCTGCACGACGTGGCGATGATCGCAGCCGAACTCGGCTGCGGCGTGCTGCTCGGCTGGCTTGCGCGCCTGATGGCGCTGTCGCTGCCGATCACGGGGCAGATCATCTCCACCATGATCGGCCTCTCCAGCGTGCTGCAGCCCGACCCCGAGCTCGGCTCGCAGACCACTGGCGTCAGTCGCGTGCTGGCGCTGGCGGCGCCGGTGCTGATCCTGTCCTCCGGCCTCTACGCGCTGCCGCTCGGTGCGCTCGCGAACAGCTATCGGCTGGTGCCCCCCGGCACGCTGCTCTCGCCCGGCGACGCCGCCCAGAGCGTGGCGGTCGCGACGGAAGGCTGCTTTTCCCTGGCCCTGCGGCTCGCGGCACCGCTGATCCTGGCCGATTTCGTCTGGCAGGCGATGCTGGGCCTGCTCGCCAGGCTGGTGCCGTCGCTGCAGGTCTACAGCCTGTCGCTGCCGGGCCAGGTGCTGGGCGGCCTGCTGCTGTTGGCGCTGCTGATCGGTCCGATGCTGGCAGTCTGGATGCAGGCGATGCGGGTAGGCTTCTCCGGCCTGCCCGGACTGTAGTGGGCGCCGACCTCGCCCCGCGCCGGGTGCACCGCAGCTCCCGGCGCAAGATCGGGAGCAGCGCCCCGGGCCGGGATGCCGGGGCCGACCGCTAGATGGCGCAGTCGGACAAGGAAGACCGGACGGAAGCTCCCTCAGCGACCCGGCTGGCACGGGCGCGTGAGCAGGGCCAGGTCGCGGTGTCCCGCGAGCTGCAGTCGCTGGCGGGTCTCGGCATCGGCGTGCTGGCGCTGGTGATGATGGTGCCCCCGCAGGCGTTCCGCTTCGTGGTTCGCATGCGCGGACTGATGGAGAATGTCGGGCGCATCGACCTGTCCGGCAGCGGTGCGCTGACGATAGCGCGTGAGGGCTTCCGGTCGTGCGCGCTGCTGGCCGGACCCGTGCTGCTGGCGTCCAGCGCCGGCGTGATCACGGTGACGATGATACAGACCGGGTTCCTGTTTCGCTTCGAGGGGTTGATGCCGAAGCCGGAGCGGCTCAACCCGATGCGGGGCCTCTCGCGCATCTTCGGCGGCGAAACCGCGGTCGAAGGCCTCAAGTCGGTGATGAAGCTCGCCGCCTTCGGCTTCGCGGTGTGGCACGTCGTGGGCGGCCTGTTTCCGCTGCTTCGTCGCGCCGAAGGCTGGGACGCGGCGGTCCTGGTCAGCCAGATGACGCGCCTGACCTTCCAGACGATCCTGCTCGTGCTGGCGGTGCAGGTGGCCATCGCGCTGCTCGACGTCGCTTACGTGCGATACAAGCACGTCAGCGGGCTGCGCATGAGCCGGCAGGAACTGCGGGACGAGCATCGCCAGAGCGAAGGCGACCCGCAGGTGAAGGGTCGGATCCGCCAGTTGCGGCGGCAGCGTGCGGCCAAGCGGATGATGGCCGCCGTGCCCAAGGCGACGGTGATCATCACCAACCCGACGCACTACGCGGTAGCCCTGCTCTACGACAGCAGCAGCAAGGCAGCTCCCAAGGTGGTCGCCAAGGGGATGGACGAGCTGGCGGCGCGGATCCGCGAAGTGGCGCTTGACAACAAGGTTCCGCTGGTCTCGAACCCGCCGCTGGCGCGGGCCCTCTACACCCTGCCGCTTGATGCCGAGATCCCGCGCGAGCATTTCCAGGCGGTCGCCGGCATCGTGGCCTACGTCTGGCGCCTGCGACGCCCGCCGCCCGGTGCTCCGCCGGTCCGCTAGGCTTCCGG
>CAXTNV010000003.1:61985-64255 GCA_964245755.1 uncultured Acetobacteraceae bacterium
GCTTCGCTGCCGCCGGCAGAGTGCTTCGCTTCCGGCGGCACAGTGCTTCGACATGAAGCCCCTTGAAGCGACCGCTCGCGCGATCATGTTCTGTTCTGGTAGAACAGATGCGAACGCTTCCTTAACTTCCGTTGTGTTTGCAAAACGAAGAGGGCCGGAGTTCGGTTGCGGCCGAAGGGCGCTCTGTGACACTCTCAGGCAACACCAAATCTGGCCGACCTCTCGATGTCGCGCCCGGGGAAAAGCAGGCATGGACAAGTCGAAGGCGCTCGAGGGCGCGCTCAGTCAGATCGAACGGGCCTTCGGCAAGGGCTCGATCATGCGCATGGGACAGCGCCCCTCCGAGGTGGCGGAGGTCATCTCGAGCGGCTCGCTCGGGCTCGACATCGCGCTCGGCATCGGCGGCCTGCCGCGTGGCAGGATCGTGGAGATCTACGGGCCCGAAAGTTCGGGCAAGACCACCATGGCGCTGCACGCGATCGCCGAGGCGCAGAAGCGCGGCGGCACCTGCGCATTCATCGATGCGGAGCATGCGCTCGATCCCGGCTACGCGCGCAAGCTCGGCGTCGACGTCGACAACCTGCTGATCAGCCAGCCCGATGCCGGCGAGCAGGGCCTGGAGATCGCCGACACGCTGGTTCGCTCCGGCGCCATCGACGTGCTGGTGGTGGACAGCGTCGCCGCCCTGGTGCCAAGGGCCGAGCTCGACGGCGACATGGGAGACAGCCACGTCGGCCTGCACGCCAGGCTGATGAGCCAGGCGCTGCGCAAGCTGACCGGATCGGTCTCGCGCTCGAACACCATGCTGATCTTCCTCAACCAGATCCGCCTCAAGATTGGCGTCATGTTCGGCAGCCCGGAGACCACCACCGGAGGCAACGCCCTGAAGTTCTACGCCTCGATCCGGATGGACATCCGCCGGATCGGCCAGATCAAGGAGCGCGACGAGGTCGTCGGCAACCAGACCCGGATCAAGGTGGTGAAGAACAAGATGGCGCCGCCGTTCCGGCAGGTGGAGTTCGACATCATGTACGGCGAGGGCGTCAGCAAGATGGGCGAGCTGATCGACCTGGGCGTGAAGGCGGCGATCGTCGAGAAGTCCGGCGCCTGGTTCAGCTACGACAGCCAGCGCATCGGCCAGGGGCGGGAGAACTCCAAGCAGTTCCTGCGCGACCATCCCGAGATGGCGGCCTCCATCGAGAAGCGTATCCGCGAGCAGGCGGGGGTGGTGGCGAACGCCCTGATGGTCGCGCCCGACGAGCAGGAAGCCGCCGACGCCGCCGACTGAGGCAGCGCGGGAAAGCGACCGCGGCTCCGTTCCGGCGGCGGCAACGGCGTGCTCGGCGCGCAGGGTTGCCGCACAGGGCACAGGATGCGAAGGAGGGCGAGGTCAGCGTCGGCACCGTGCCGGCCCAGCTAGACAGGACGCAACATGGCGAAGATCACGGTGAAGGAACCGGTCGTCGAACTCGACGGCGACGAGATGACAAGGATCATCTGGAGCTTCATCAAGCAGAAGCTGATCCTGCCCTACCTGGACATCGACCTGAAATACTACGATCTCGGCATCGAGCACCGCGATGCCACCGACGATCAAGTAACGCTCGACAGCGCCCACGCGATCAAGACCTACGGCGTCGGCGTGAAGTGCGCCACCATCACCCCCGACGAGGCGCGTGTCGCCGAGTTCAAGCTGAAGAAGATGTGGCGGTCGCCGAACGGCACCATACGCAACGTGCTGGACGGCACCATCTTCCGCGAGCCGATCATCTGCGCCAACGTGCCGCGTCTGGTGCCGCACTGGACCCAGCCGATCGTCATCGGCCGTCACGCCTACGGCGACATCTACCGCGCCGTCGAGACCAAGATCCCGGGCCCTGGCCGCGTCACCCTGAGCTACCGGCCGGCCGATGGCGGGGAGCCGCTCGAGCTCACGGTGCAGGACTTCGAAGGTCCCGGCGTCGCGCTCGGGATGCACAACACCAGAGCGTCGATCACCGGCTTCGCGCGCGCCAGCTTCCGCTACGGCCTAGACCGCAGGATGCCGGTCTATCTCTCGACCAAGAACACGATCCTGAAGGCCTATGACGGCATGTTCAAGGACGTGTTCCAGGAGGTGTTCGACGCCGAGTTCAAGTCCGAGTTCGACAGCCGCGGCCTGACCTACGAGCACCGCCTGATCGACGACATGGTGGCGGCCGCATTGAAGTGGTCCGGCGGCTACGTGTGGGCGTGCAAGAACTACGACGGCGACGTGCAGAGCGACATCG